>NZ_MDZA01000417.1 GCF_001816125.1 Hymenobacter coccineus
AGCGCCGCCAGGCCCGGCCGCGCCGCCCAGCGGCAGCAGCACCCCGGCCGCCAGGGCCCCCAGCAGGTAGGCGCGGTTCCAGGCGAAGGCGGGGAGGTGGGCCAGCAGCAGGCGGTAAGCCAGGGCAAACACGGCCAGGCAAAAGCTGGCCCCGGCCAGGTACCACAGGCCATTAGCGAGCATCGCCGGCGGGGTTTTCGGAGCCGTGAAGTAGGTCGAGGAGTTGCTGCTTTTCGCGCTGGCTCAGGGTTTCTTCCACCATAAACGAGACCAGGGCCGTGGGCGAATCGTCGAAGTACTGGCTGAGCATGCGCTTGAGGCTGGCCGCGCGGTACTCCATTTTGCTCACCAGCGGGAAGTATTCGTAGGTTTTGCCGTAGGCCTTGAAGCCCGCGTAGCCCTTGCGCTCCAGGATGCGCACCACCGACGACACGGTGTTGTAGGGCGGCTTGGGCTCGTCGGGCAGGTGCTCGATGACGTCCTTTACGAACGCCTTCTTCAACTTCCACAGCACCTGCATGATGCGCTCCTCGGTTTTGGTGAGTTCTTCCATGCTCAAATGTATAACGGTGTTTTCAGTTTAACAACTTATTAATACGTTATGAAACGTATTTATGCGTTTGTATCAATTTGGGACAGCCTGGGAAAATAGTTTAGCCATTGGCTGTGAAGGCGGTACCCAACGGGCAGCGGCTGCCGCCCGCTGGGCCCAGCCGCCGGTTTGCCCGCCCGCCCCGGGCCCCGACCTTTGCCCGCGCTATGCACCTCACTGATTCGCACGCTCACCTCTACTCCGAGCAGTTCGGCCCCGACCGCCTCGCCGCCCTGCGCCGCGCCCAGGACGCGGGCGTGGGCACCATCGTGATGCCCAACATCGACCACAGCAGCATCGACGGCATGCTGGCCCTGGAGGCCGAGGCTCCCGAAACCTGCTTCGCCATGATGGGCTTGCACCCGTGCTCCGTCACGCGCGGCTTCGAGGCGCAGCTCTACGAAGTGGAGGAGTGGCTGGGCCGCCGCCCCTTCGCCGCCGTCGGCGAGGCCGGCCTTGATTTGTACTGGGACAAAACCCTGCTCGCCGAGCAGCAGGAGGCCCTAAAAATCCAGCTCAGCCTGGCCAAAAAGCACAATTTGCCCATCGTGCTGCACACCCGCGAGGCCTTCGTCGAAACCGTGGCCCTGGTGGAAGCCGCCCAGGACGGCACCCTGCGCGGGGTGTTCCACTGCTTCTCGGGCACGCCCGCCGAGGCGGCGCAGGCCATCGGGCTGGGCTTCAGGCTGGGCATCGGCGGGGTGGCCACGTTCAAAAACGGCGGGGCCGACAAGTTCCTGCCCGGCATCGGCCTGGAGCACCTGCTGCTCGAAACCGACTGCCCCTACCTGGCCCCCGTGCCTTACCGCGGCAAGCGCAACGAGCCCGCCTACCTGCCCCTGGTGTTGCACCGCGTGGCCGCCCTGCTGGGCCAAACCCCCGAGGCCGTGGCCGAAGCCACCACCCGCAACGCCGCCGCCCTGTTCAATTTGTAACTGTAGCGTGGACTCTGCGAGTCCGCGCGATTGAACGGTGGCTAAACGGTGTGTAGCGCGGACCACAACCGAAGGTCAGCGCAGCTAAAGTCCGCGCTACAGGGCAATGGCCACCGCTGTAATGCAAAGCGGGCGGCCCCCGGTAGGAGCCGCCCGCGGCGGTGATTGACGCAGGGAAAATTAGGCGGCTTGGGACGTTTTGGCCCGGTTCTCCAGCTGCTGGAACAGGCCGTCGATGCGTTCGGCCTGGGTGTTCACGCGGTCGAGGCCGGCGCGGGCTTCCTCGATTTGGCCGCGCTTATACTGGGCGGCCAGGTCGCGGCCGGTGCTCAGCATTTGCTGGAGCACTTGCTCGATTTCGCGCACCTCCGGGTGGGCCCCGTACTTGGGCCGCACTACCGCGTCGAGCCATTGCCCGAGCGGGTTGAGGGGGCGCGCAAACAACGCCTCGTCGGCCTCGCGCACCCCGTAAAGCACCGAGCGCAGGCGCGATTTAAACAGCACCTGCTTGATCCTGGCTTGCTGAAAATCCAGGTTGGTTAATTCCATGAGGGGGGAGCAGGGCAGGCTGGAGAAACAAAGTTAGCGTCGGCGGCGCCTGCAAACAGCGGACCAAAGCGGCATACAGGGCCCCGGCTACGCATTTTTCTCGAGGGCCTGGCGGGCCAAAACCAGGTCGGTAACTTCAAACGCAAACACGGCAATGCCGTCGCGCTCCCCGGCCTCGATGAACGGCTGGTAGGTGAGGGTGAAGTAGCCGGTGTGGGCCTCCGCCTCGGCCGTGGCGGGCATGGGCACGGGCATTTCCTGGCCGTGAAACGGCCGGCCGGTGGCCAGCACGTCGTCGAGCAGCTGTTTGAAGCCTGCCGCCGCCACTTCCGGCAGCGCCTCGGCAGGGACCGTCCCAGGAGGGGCATGCCGGGGAACAGGCCCTGGTAGCGGGGGTTCACGAATTCGTAGCGGAGCTCGGGGCCCCGCAGGATGCAAATGGGCGCCGGGGCCTGCATGAACAGGTTGTAGAAGGAGGCCCGCTGCTGCTGGGCCAACGCGGCGCTTTGGTAGGCCTGGTCGGAGAGGCTGGCCTGCAACTCGTTGTTGGCCAGTAGCTCGGTCACCATTTCGCGCTGCTCGTGGATGTCGACGGCCGTGCCCACCCACATGCTGATGCGGCCGTCGGCTTCGCGGCGCGGCGCGGCCCGGATCAGCAGCCAGCGGTACTGGCCGTCGTGGCGGCGCAGGCGGTACTCGAGCTGGAATTCCTGGCCCGTGGCCAGGGCCTGGGCCCAGCCGTCGGTTAGGGCGGCGCGGTCGTCGGGGTGGGTGCGCTCGGCCCAGTTGCTGGCCGTGAGGGCGGCCTCGGTTTCGCCGGTAAACTCCAGCCAGCGGGGGTTGAAGTAGTCGGGCGTACCGTCGGTGCGGTTGGTCCACACCATCACCGGCAGGCTTTCGAGGATGAAGCGCGTGCGGCGGTGCGACTCGTCGAGGGCGCGCTGGGTTTCGGCGGCTTGCAGGGCGGCGCGGTGCTGCACGGTCACGTTCTGGGTGCGCTGGAGGATGTACTCCAGCCGGCCGTCGTCGGCCAGAATGGGGTAGTGCGTGGCCTGCCAGTACGATTCCTCGAAGCCGCCGCCCTGCGCCGCGGGCCGCTCCAAGTCGTAGCGGATGAGGGGCATGACGTCGGGCTGCAGGGTGCGGCGCACGTTCTCGTGCGACTGAAAAATCTTGTCGCCCTCGTTCTGGTCCACCGACGGGTAGGCGTCGAACAAGGATTGGCCCACGGCCTCGGCGCGCGGCTTCATCCCCACCGCCACGTGCCCGTCGGTGTTGTCGACGATGGTGGCGTCGGGGAGCATCAGCAGAAAGTTTTCGGGCAGCTTGCGGAACAAAGCCTGGTAATCGACGGGCGAAGCAGGAGCGGACATACGCAACAAAGAGTCAAAAGGTAGCGCTGCTTTGAGCCGAGTAGGGGCCCTGTGCAGCAATTATTTACGTTGAAATTACAAAAAATTACGAAGCCTAAACGGCGTTGGAGCGGAGGTTTTCCAAGGCCCGGCGGACCGTTACCAATTCGGTTACGTTGTAGGAAAACGAGGTGGCGCCGGCCACGCGGCCGTCCTCGAAGAAGGGTTGGTAAGTGTAGTCAATGTAGATATCGCGGGCGGGCAGGGCCGCCGTGGCCGGCATTTGCAAAAGCACTTCCCGGGCCGAAAACGGCTGGCCCGTGCGGTACACCTCGGCCAGGGGCGTGAGGAAGCCCTGGCCCACCAGCCCGGGGAAGGCATCGGCCACGGTGCGGCCCACCACGTTTACCTGCCCCATGGCCATGAGAAACCGGCGGTTGACGAACTCGTAGCGGTAATCGCCGCCGCGCACCACCGCCACGGACAGCGGCGCATCCATGAACACCTGGAACAGGGTTTCGCGCTGCTGCTGCACCTGCTCGGCGGTGGTGTAGGCCTGGTCGGCCAGGGCGGCCTGGGTTTCGTTGGCTTCGAGCAGCTCGGCCACCAGCAGCTTCTGCTGGTGGATGTCGGCGTTGGCGCCCACCCACAGGTGCACCTCGCCGCTGGGGCCCCGGCGGGGCATGGCCGTGGCCTGGAACCAGCGGTACTGGCCGTCGTGGCGGCGCACCCGGTACTCGGCCTGGAAGGTGTCGCCGGTGGCCAGCGCCTGCTGCCACAGCACGTAGGTGCGGGGCAGATCGTCGGGGTGCAGGTCCTGGGCCCAGCCGCTGCCCAGGGTGTCGGCCAGCGCGCGGCCGGTGAAGTCGGTCCAGCGGCTGTTGAAGAAGTCGGCCAGGCCGGCGGGCGTGGTGGTCCACACCAGCAGGGGCAGGCTTTCGAGGATGAAGTGGGTACGGGTGCGGGTTTCGGCGAGGGCGCGCTGGGTGTCGGCGGCCAGGGCGGCGGCGTGGGTGGCGGCCGTCACGTCGGTGGCCCGCTGCAAAATGTGCAGCAAGGCCCCGGCGGGGTCCAGGATGGGGTAGTGCGTCACCTCCCAGTACAGCTCCTGGGTGCCGTCGCCCTGCGCGGCTGGCCGCGCCAGGTCGTAGCTCAGCAGGGTCATGGTGTCGGGCTGCAAGGTGTGGCGCACGCGGTCCTGCGACTCGCGCAGGGTGCGCTGGCTTTCGGGGGCCGAGGGAAAGGCGTCGAAAATGTGGCGGCCCACCGCGGCCGCGCGCGGTTGCAGCGAGGCCTGCTGGTGGAGGTCGGAGCTGTCGCGCACGGTGCCGTCGGGGGCCAGCAGCAGGTACGAGTCGGGCAGGTGGTGGAACAGGTACTGATAGTCAGCAGCCGGGTCGGTAGCGGGAAGCATAGCGGTGGATATAAACGATAAAAGCGGGGCTAAATGCTCGCTACGCAGAATCGGCGCGGTGGGTTGGGGGCCCCGGGGCCACGCTTCGTCGGGCCCATTCGGCGCTTCGGGCACGGGCATTTTGGGGGCCCCGGCGGCCGGGCACTTTTGGGCCACCAACCCGCTCCTGCCCCCCGGCCCCATGAAACCCCTGCTCCTCGCCGCCGCCCTGCTACTGGCCCCCGCCGCCCGCCCCGCCCAAGCCCAAACGCCCGCATCACCGATTCAATCACTCGCGCATTCGCTGAGCGGTACCGTGCGCGACGCCGCCAGCCAGCCGTTGCCGGGGGCCAACGTGTTCTTGAAAACCACCTTCGACGGGGCCACCACCGACTCGCTGGGGCACTTCCGCTTCAGCACCGGGCACGCCGCCGGGGCCCTGGTGCTGGCCGTGCGGCTCATCGGCTTCGAGCCGGCGGAGGTGCCCGTGGTGCTGGGCGGGGGCCCCGTGGCGGTACTGGCCATTACGCTGAAGGCCAGCCGCGCCCAGCTCGGCGACGTGGTGGTGACGGCCGGCGCCTTCGAGGCCAGCGACGCCTAGCGCGGCACCGCCCTCACGGCCCTCGACGTGCTGACCACCGCCGGGGCCCTGGCCGACATCACCGGGGCCCTGAACGCGCTGCCCGGCACCACAAGGGTGGGGGAGGAGGGGAAGCTGTTCGTGCGCGGCGGGGCGGCCACCGAAACCAAGCAGTACCTCGACGGCCTGCCCGTGCAGAGCCCCTACGCCGGGGCCGTGCCCAACCTGCCGGCCCGCGGCCGGTTCTCGCCGCTGCTCTTCAAGGGCCTGGTGTTCAGTACCGGCGGCTACTCGGCCGAGTACGGCCAGGCCCTGAGCGCGGTGGTGGCCCTGAACAGCACCGACCTGGCGCCCGAAACCCAAACCGGCGTGTCGCTGATGAGCGTGGGCGGTGGCCTCTCGCACGTGCACCGCTGGGCGCGCACCTCCCTGGCCGTGGCCGCCGACTACACCAACCTGGGGCCCTACTTCCGGCTGGTGCCCCAAAGCCAAGCGCAAGCCTTTGAAACCCGCGGCGGCTCGGTGCGGCTGGTGCAGCAGGTGGGGCGCTACGGGCTGCTGAAAATCTACGGCACCGTGGCCCGGCAAACCGTGGCCGCCACCCAGCCCGACCCTGCCCCCGAGTACGCCGCCCAGGGCCGCGGCGTGGCCCTGGCCAACGCCAACGAGTACCTCAACGCCACCTTCCGGGGCCCCCTGCGCCGCGGCTGGATCCTGAACACGGGCCTGGCCCTGACGCGCGACGACAACGACGTGCGCCCCGGGGCCCTGGCCGTGCGCGACGTGGAGCAGTCAGCCGTGGCCCGCCTCGTGCTCACCAACGACTCGGCCAGCACCTGGTTCAACCTGAAAGTGGGCGCTGAGGGCCTGGCCCAGCGCTACCGCCAAACCTACCGGCCCGATACGGCCGCCGCTGCCACAGGAGCCGCCGCTGGGGCCCCCAGCGTCCTGCGCACGGGCTTTGAGGAGCAGCGCGGGGCCGTTTTTGCCGAGAGCGAGCTGGTGCTGAGCCACCGCCTGGCTGGCCGCGCCGGGGCCCGCGCCGAGTACTCGGCCCTGCTCGGGCGCTGGAACGCCGCCCCGCGCCTGGCCCTGGCCTACCGTCTGGGGGCCCACGGCCAGCTGGCCGCCGCCGCCGGCTACTTCTACCAAACGCCCACCAACGACCTGCTCCGCTTCACGCACAACCTGGGCTTCGAGCGCGCCCAGCACCTACAGCTCAGCTACGAGCGTAGCGCCGCTGGCCGCACGCTGCGGGGCGAAGTGTACCAGAAAAGCTACGCCCAGCTGGTGACCTACGACCCGGCCAACTTCCTTGCCGCCAGCGCCTATTGCAACGGCGGCCAGGGCTACGCCCGGGGCTTCGACGGGTTCTGGCGCGACCGCCGCAGCGTGCCCCGCCTCGACTACTGGGTGAGCTACGGCTACCTCGCCACCGTGCGCCAGTACCGCGCTGACCCCGTGCCGGCCGTGCCCACCTTCGCCGCCCGCCACGCCCTGAGCGTGGTGGCCAAGTACTGGGTGCCGAAGCTGCACACGCAGTTCGGGGCCACCGCCGCCTACAACAGTCCCCGCGCCTACCACGACCCCAACCAGCCCGGCTATAACCAGGCCCGCACCCCCAGCTACCAGGACCTGAGCCTGAGCGCCAGCTACCTCACCCACGTGCTGGGCCAGTACACCATCGTGAACGTATCGGCCAGCAATGTGCTGGGCCGCGCCAACACCTACGGCTACCGCTACGCCGCCGCCCCCGACGCCAGCGGCCAGTACCAGGGCGTGGCCCTGACCCCCTCGGCCCCGCGCATGCTGTTCGTGGGCGTGTTCATCTCCATCAACAAGAAGGCCCCCGGCAACACGGAAGTAGCCCCCGATTAAAGCCGACGCGGGCAGGTTTTGCCCGCCAGCCGCCAAACGCTGGGGTCCCCATTCCGCCGGTTCGTCTGCCCCAAACGACGCTTCGGGAACAACCGTTTTGGGGCCTCGGCCCGGGCCGCCACCTTTGATTCATCAACGCCCCCAACCACATTTTTACCCCAATCCTACGCCATGAAAAAGTCGCTCTTCACCCTCGCCCTTGTTGCCTTCGCCCTCGCTGCCACCGCCCAAACCAAGCCCGGGGCCCCCGCCAAAGCCGCCACCACGGCCGCCGCGCCCGCCGGCTACGCCGAGGGCATGGCCCAGGCCATTGCCGAAATCACGCGCACCGGCGACCCCGCCGTGCTGCAAGCCGGGGCGGCCAAGATGGAGCGCGCCGCCGCCGCGGCTCCCACCGATTGGCTGCCCCGCTACTACCAGGCCTACGCCTTGACGGTTAGCGCGTTTGGCAGCCAGGACAACGCCACGGCCAAGGATAATACCCTCGACCAGGCCGAGAAGGCCCTCGGCCAGGCCCGCCAGCTGAAGGGCGACGAATCGGAGCTGCTCGCGCTGCAAGCCTACGTGTACCAGGCCCGGCTGATGGTGGCGCCCATGGAGCGCGGCCAGCAGTACTCGGAGCTGGCCGAAGGCGCCGGGGCCCAAGCCCGGGCCCTGAACCCCGCCAACCCCCGCCCGTACCTGATTGCCGCCAACAACCTGTACCACATGCCGTCGGAGTACGGCGGGGGCGCCGCCGCAGCCCGGCCGCTGTTCGAAGCCGCCCAGGCTAAATTCCTGGCCTTCAAGCCCGCCACCGCCCTGGCGCCCACCTGGGGCCAGCACCAGGTGCAGGCCCGCATGCAGGAGTACGGCGCGCCCGCCCAGGCCAGCAAGTAGCGGCCGGGGCCCCCGGGGCCCCGGCGTTCGTTCCCTTTGCTTCTGCCCGCGCTAGTTTTATGGCCCACACCCTCGTTGCCCCGCCCGCCGTGCCCTCGCCGCCGCCTGCCCCGCCGTATGCCGACACTGCCCCGCCCGGCACGCCCTGGGCGACGACGGTGGAACGCCGCAACGTGCGAGCCTTCGGGCGGGCGCTGGGTTGGATTGCGCTGGCCTGCGCGGGCACTGCCTTCCTGTACGCGCCGCCACCTTGGCGCGACCCGCTGGGCTACGTCGTGTCGTGCGGCATCGGCTTTTGCTACGCGGCGGGGCTGTGGTTTGCCAACGCCTACACCGCCGACCTGCTGAACCTGCGCTCCCGGTGGGGCGAGCGGCCCGTGCGCCGGCTGCTGCTCACGGTGGGCCTGTCGCTGCTGGCTTCGCTGCTGGTCATTGTGGTGGTGAGCGAGCTGTCGGCGGTGCTGCTGTTTCACCGGCCGCTGGGCTACACCCTGCGCCACCATTTCTTCGAGAACTCGGCTTTCCCGCTGCTTACCACGGTGGTTATCTCGCTCTTCATGCACTCGCGCTCCTTCCTGCTGGCCTGGCGCGAGGCCACCGTTCGGGCCGAGCGGCTCGAAAAAGAATCGGCCGTGGCCCGCCTCGATTCGCTGCGCCGGCAGGTCGATCCGCACTTCCTCTTCAACTCCCTCAATGCCCTTACCGGCCTCGTGGAAGAGGCCGACCCGGCCCGCGCCGTGCGCTTCATCCGGCAGCTCAGCAGCGTGTACCGCTACGTGCTTGATAGCCAAAGCCAGGAGCTGGTGCCGCTATCCGAGGAGCTGGCCTTTGCCGAAGCCTACGTGTTTCTGCAAAAAACCCGCCTCGACGAGGCCCTGCAAGTGGAGCTGGCCTTGCCGCCCGCCGGGGCCCTGGCCGGCCTGTTTCTGCCGCCGCTGGCCTTGCAGTTGCTGCTCGAAAACGCCCTCAAGCACAACACCGCCTACCAGGCCGACCCCCTGCGCCTGCACGTGGCCGTGGACGCCGCCGCCGCCACCCTCACCGTGCGCAATACCCTGCGCCCCCGCCGCTTGGCCCCTGGCGAAACCTCGGGCCGGGGCCTGGCCAACCTGCGCGCCCGCTACGCCTTCCTCACCGCCCGGCCCGTGGCAGCGGGCCCCGTGGCCAGCGAATTCATCGTAACCTTGCCGCTGCTGGCGTTGTAGGCATGGGGCCTGCGGCGGGCGCTGGCCGGGGCCCTACCACGTGAAAAAGAGAACATCTGCGCTGCTGCTGCTGGCCACGGCGCTGGCCGTGGGCTTGCTTTGGCTGCTGACCAGCCGGGCCGCCACCCCTGATGCCTACCCCGCGGTGGCCGGGGCCCTGCGCCAGGCCCGGCCCGACGACGTGGAAAGCATCACCTGCTACCCCCTGCTGCCCGACCGGCGCGGGCGGCCCGGCCGTTTCAGCTGCGCACGGCCGCCACTATTGCCCCGCTGCTGCGGGCGCTGCGGCAGCTGCGGCCCGTGGCGGTTAACCAACCGGCCTTTAGCCCGCTGGTAGAAACCACGGTGATGGTGCGCCTGCGGCCAGCGCTGGCCGGTGCCTGGCACCTGCACAGCGGCACCGTCATCTGGCGGCTGGCCCGGGCCGCCGAGGGCGACGTGGCGCTGCGGGCGTTCAGCCCGGTTGTGTGCCAGAGCCCCGCGCTCAACCGGCAAGTGCGGCAGCTGCGCGACAGCGTTGACGCCCAGCGCAGCCCCTAGCTGGCCGCCATTCTTTTTAAAATCGGTCGTCGTGGCGAGCTTGCGCACTAATCGTCCCCAAACGGCCCCTGGTTTTACACTCTTATTTATCCCCAAGCCCACTCCATGCTCCGCGCTTTACTCGTTGAGGACGAGCCACTGGCCGCCCGCCGCCTGGCCGCGCTGCTCCGCAAACTGCCCGAGCCGTTCGAGATTCTGGGGCCCGCCGAGTCGGTGGCGCAGGCCGTGGCGCTGCTGCAAGCCGGCCCCGTGCCCGACGTGCTCTTCCTCGACATTCACTTAGCCGACGGCCTCAGCTTCGAGCTCTTCGAGCAGGTGGCGGTGACGTGCCCGGTCATTTTCACCACCGCCTACGACCAGTACGCCCTGCGCGCTTTCAAGGTGAACAGCGTGGACTACCTGCTCAAGCCCATCGACGAGGAAGAGCTGCGTGGCGCCGTGGCCAAATTGCACCAGCGCCTGGTCCCACCGCCCGGGGCCCCCGCGCCCGCCGCCGCGCCGCTGCTCGACGCCGCCGCGCTGGCCCAACTGGTGGAGCAGCTGCGCCAGCCCGCGCCCGCGGCCAGCTACAAAACCCAGTTCGTGGTGCGGGTGGGCGAACACCTCAAGGTGGTGCCCGTCGAGCAGGTGGCGTACTTTTTTAGCCTCGAAAAAGCCACCTTCCTCCAAACCACCGAGGGCCGCAAGTACGTGGTTGACTACACGATGGAGCAGCTCGAAGCCCTGCTCGACCCGGCCCGCTTCTTCCGCCTCAACCGCGCCTACCTGGCTCAGCAAGCCGCCATCCACGACATCATCCACTACGCCAACTCGCGCCTGCAAACCGTGCTAAAACCCGCCGCCCCCGACGCCCAGGTGCTGGTGAGCCGCGAGAAAGTCAGCCTGTTCAAAAACTGGCTGGATCGGTAGCTGCGTAAGCTTTTAGCTGCTGGCTGTTAGCTTTTTTTGAACATCGAACCAACTGCCACACCCACCACGGGGTAGAGTGCGGGGCTTGCCCCCGCCCGTCGTTGAACGATTGGCACATGCTTCGTCCAACGACGGGCGGGGGGCGAGCCCCGCACTCTACCCCGTGGTGATTATACCTAATTAACTAACCGGCCGTAGCCGCCGTAGCTCCAGGGCGAAGCCGGGTAGCACGGGCTCGCCGCTGAGCAGCTGGTCGAAGCCCTGGACGGTGCGCACGGGCTGGCCGGGCGCGAAGATGAACACGGTTTCGCCGGCTGGGGCCAGTAGCCAGCCCAGTTGGGCCCCGGCTTCGAGCCAGTGCTCCATCTTGCGCATGGTATCGGTGAGGCGGTCGGAGGGCGAGAGCAGCTCGGCCACAAAGTCGGGGCAGAGACGGGCAAAGCCGCGCCGGTCGTCGGTCGCCAGCGCGTCCCAGCGCGCCTGGGCCACCCAGCTGGCATCGGGCGAGAGCATGGCCCCGGTGGAAAGTGTGAAGCCCGCCGACGAATCAAAAACGATTCCTAATCCAGCCTGTTCATTCCAATTACCTAATAGACGGGTCAAATGGCCGTTAGAGGCACCGGTTTCAGAGCTGGCGGGGGGCATAATGGTGATTTGGTGGGTTGCGTCGCGTTCGATGCGCAAGTCGCGGTGGTCTTGGCAAAACTCGTAAAACTCTGCATCAGTGAGGCGGTCCAGAACCGGGGTCTTGAGCTTGATAACGTCCATAAAGCGGGGATAAACGAACTGATTTGTGTATGCCGAAAGCCACCGGCTAATAAGGCCGCAACTCCTTCAATTCCAACGTAAAACCGGGGAGTACCGGGTCGCCGCTGAGCAGTTGGTCGAAGCCCTGGACGAGGCGCGGCGGGTGGGGCGGCTCGAAGATGTGCACGGTTTCGGTGCTCGGCACCACGAGCCAGGCCAGGCGCACGCCGGCCCCCAGCCAGTCGTGCATCTTGCCCAGCAGGTCGGGCAGGCGGTCGGAAGAAGAGGCCAGCTCCAGCACAAAATCGGGGCAGATGCGGGCGAAGCGGCGGCGGTCGTCGGGCGGCAGGGCCTGCCAGCGTTCCTCCGCTACCCAGCTGGCATCGGGCGAGAACATGGCCCCATCAGGCAGCGTGTAGCCGGTGGACGAATCGCCGACCCGCCCCAGGCGGGCGCGGTGGTTCCAGTTGCCGAGCTGGCGGGACAGTTCGTTGTTGCTAAAGCCACTTTCAGTGAATACGGGGGGCATGATGGTGATTTGGCCGCTGCTGTTGCGCTCGATGCGCAGGTCGCGGTGGTCGAGGCAAAACTGCGCGAACTCTCCCTCCGTGAGGCGGTCCAGTACCGGGGTTTTGAGCTTGATGACGTCCATAAAAACCGGGGCGAGTGAAGCAACAAGGTACGCAGGAATGGGGCCCCGGGCTCAGCCTTCGAGCCAGGTTTTGATGGCCCCGGCGCGCTCCTTGCTCACCACCACCTCGTCGGTGGGGGCGGGGTGCAGGGCCACCAGCAGCTTGCCGCCGAAGTGGGGCACCAGCCGGCGCACGGCCGGCAGCTGGGCGATGAGCTGGCGGTTGAGCCGGCAAAACTGGGCCGGGTCGAGCAGCGTTTCGAGCTGTTCTAACGTGTAGTCCACCACGAAGCGGCGGCCGTCGTGGGTGGCCAGCGTGGTGGTGTCGTGGCGGCTCTGGCACCAGGCCACGTCGGCGGTGGGCAGGGGCAGCAGGGTTTCGCCCTGGCGCACCAGAAACCGCGTTTTGTGGGGCCGCTGGGGCCGGGGCAGGGCGTCAATCAGCCGCTCGATGTTAAAGGCCGGCGGGGCCTCGGCCGCTGCCTCGGTGGGCCCCGGGGGCAGCTTGGTTAGGGCGGCTTGCAGCTCGGCCAGCTTCAGGGGCTTGAGGAGGTAGTCGATGCCGTTGGCGCGGAAGGCTTGCAGGGCGTACTGGTCGTAGGCGGTGGTGAAGATGACCGGGCTGCGCACCAGGGTTTGGGCAAATACGTCGAGGCTGAGGCCATCGGCCAGCTGGATGTCGCTGAGGATGAGGCCGGGCGCGGGGTGGGCCCCCAGCCAGGCCAGGGCCCCGGCCACGGTATCGAGCACGGCCAGCACCTGGGTCCCGGGCGCGGCCTGGCCAGCAGCCGCTGGAGGCGCTCGGCGGCGGGGTACTCGTCTTCGAGGATGAGAACGGTGAGGGCTTTCAAGGGCGGCAGCAGCTGCATATGATTGGGAAGAGGCCAGTTCGCCCACCGAAAAGCCCACGGTTGGGCGGCCGGGGGCTCTGGTTGAAAATGACTTACGCTTCCAGCAGGGGCAGCGTGACGGCGAACAGGCCCGCGGCTTGCGCGACTTCCACCGGCTGCGGGGCCCCCAGCAGGGCGTAGCGGCGGCGCACGTTGGCCAGGCCAGGCCGGTGCTGGGGGCCAGGCCGGCGGGGCGGGGCTGCCAGGTGTTTTCCACGCGCAGGGCCCCGGCGGCGGCGTCTGCTACCAGGTGCAGGTGCAGGGGGCGGGCCCGCGAGGCCTCGTTGTGCTTCAGGGCGTTTTCCACCAGCAGCTGCACGCTGAGCGGAGCCACGCGGCGGGCCAGGGCCCCGGGCGGCACGTCGTAGCGCACCTGCACGTTGTCGCGGAACCGCACCTTTTGCAGCGCCACGTAGGTGCGCACGAAGGCCAGCTCTTCGGCCAGCGGCACGGTGGGGCGGTCGCGGGCCAGCAGCACGTAGCGGTACACGTCGGCCAAGCCTTCCAGGTACTGCTGGGCGGGGGCGTTGGCGGGCTCGATGAGGGCGGCCAGCGTGTTCAGGGAGTTGAACAGAAAGTGCGGGTCGAGCTGCTGGGCCAGGGCATCGAGCTGGGCCTGGGTTTGGGCCTGGGCCAGCTGGTCGGCGCGGCGCCCGGTGGCCTCCCATTGCTGGAAGGTGTGGGTGCTCTCGTAGAGCAGTAGCACGATGAGGGTGGACACCAAGTTGAGGCCGGTTTCGTGGAGCGCGCCGGCCAGCCCCAGGCGGCCGCCCACTGTGCCCAGGCCACGCCCGCCCCCAGCACCACGGTAGCCCCCAGCGTGTAGCCGGCGGCCAGGGCGGCCAGCCACCACAGGCGCCGGGCCGCATCGGTGGGCTGGGGCCAGCGCCGCAGCAGGCGTTGCCACAGCGCCCGCACGCCCAGCCACAGCACCACCGTGAACAGCAGGGAGGTGCCGTAGGCCACCCCCAGGTACCAGACCGCCGCCCCGCCGGCCGGCAGTTTGAAGCTGAACAGCCCCCGCGGCACCAGCTCTACCCAAGCCAGCAGCAGAATGCCGCAGAGCAGGAAGCGGCGGTCACGGAGCGGCGGCGAAGCAGGTGAAGCGGGCGTAGGCATGGGCACGGGCTAGCGGCGCGCGGGCAGCGCCGACGCAAAGGTGCGCACCGCCCGCTGGGCCGCCGCGGGCTGCTCCGTCAGGGAGTTGTGGCGGCCGGGCAGCACCACCACTTGCTGGTGCGGAAACCGGAACGTGCGGTAGTGCCGGGGCCCCGCGGTGTAGTCGTCGTGCCCGGCCAGCACCAGCACGGGCATCGCCAAGGCGGCCGTGGCGGGCGCGTAGTCCTGCCCGTACTCGGGGAAGTCGAACACGTGGGCCGCAAAATCCTGGTTGCCGGGCACTTGGCGCACCACGCGGCCGGCGCGGGCCGCCGTGGTATCGGCGGCGTATTGCAGCTGGTACATGATTTTTTGCTGGCCCAGGGCCTGCATCACCAGGCCCAGCTGCTGGGGCAGCGGCGCGTCCGCCGGCAGCGGAGGGCGCGCCGCGGCGGGCAGCAGGCTGTCGCCGTAGTGCACCATGCTGGCCAGCGAGGCCGAGGGGTTCAGCACAGCGTTGGCCAGGATGAGAGCCTGCACCCGGGCCGGGTAGCGCTGGGCGTAGGCCGTGGCGATGACGCCGCCGAAGGAGTGCGCCAGCAGCACCCACTGCTTGAGGCCCAGCCGAATGCGCAGCTCCTCCAGGTCCTGCACCTGGCGGGCCAGGCGGTAGTTGTGGCCGGGGGCGCTGGCCGAGCGGCCGCTGCCGCGCTGGTCGAGGTAAATCAGCTGGAGGCTGCTTTCGAGCGGCTGCAAGCCCAGGTGCTGTAGCCCGTAGCTGCCCGCGCCGGGGCCCCCGTGCACCACCAGGCACGGCACACCGCGGCCGGCCACCTCCACAAACAGGCGCACCGAATCGGAGGTGCGGAAGGCCAGCTCGCCGGTGGGCAGCGCCGGGGCCCCGCGCCTTTAGGGCGGGCTTTTTGGGCCGCCGCCGGGCGCTGGCCAGCCCGATCAGGACGAGGACGAAGGCAAAAACATGAACGAAAGCGCGGAGGTGAAAGCGGTGCATTGGGTAATCAGTAGCAGGTGATTGGTTGGTTGAAAACAGGTCGTTACGGATCGCGGCCTTAGTGCCCGGCCCACAGTAGCGGCCGGCTGGCCAGCGCCAGCGCAAACAAGCCGGCCACCGCCCCGGCGTACAGCACCGCCCCGGCCCAGGTGAGCCCGGCGGCCTGCTGCGGCACCGCGCGGCTCAGCGCCCAGCCCAGCAGGGGCAACACTTGCAGGGCGTGCATGCCCAGAAAGTGGGCCACGCGCAGGTCGCCGGCGCGGGTGCTCCAGCCCAGGCCGGGCAGGCCGGGGCCGCCGTCGGGGGCCCCCACGGTGTGCTGCATGTTGTGAATCATCATGCCGCCCAGCAGGCTGCCCACCAAAAACAGCAGCAGCCCCAGGCGCAGGCCCCACACGTAGCCGGCCGGCCCGTGCGGCTGGTAGTGCCAGGCCAGGTACACGGCCCACGCGCTCATCAGCGTGTTAACCACGATGAACACCCCCATGAGCCCGAACAGGAGGCCGTTGAGCGGGGTGCTGGCATTGTAGTGCGAGGTGGTGCCCCGGGCGGCCTGGACAAAAATTACGGCCTGCTCCACGGCCATGCTCAGGGCCACGCCCCAGCTCAGCAGCTGCACGCTGCGCTGCGCGGGGCCCGGCAAGTCGGCCAGCAGCCAGCCCAGCGTCCAGGCAAAGGCGGTGATGGAAAGGGAAAACTTCAACGGCTTCAGCCAAGCCGGGGCCCCGGCCACGAGGCGGTGGTCGACGAGCAGCAAGCCGATGGCCAGCGCGGCCAGGGCCACGTTGGCCCACCCGGTCCAGGACAGGGCGGGGTTCACGCGGTGCAGCACGCGCAGGGCTTCGCGCCCCACGCTGGCGGTCTGGCCGAGCGACGAAAAATCAACCAATGAAAGCAGCGCAGTTTTCATGAGAGAAACGGGTTAAAACCAGCAAAAAGTAACCAAGGCAGAAGCCAAAGTCTGTAAAATCAAGCCACCGGGTGCGGAAGCGGATGCCACCGGCGCACGCCAAAGTACAGCAGCAGCCCCACCGGCCCGAACAGGAACGTGAGGGCCAGCGCCGGCACCACCAGCGCGTGCGGCAGGCCGCGGCGCTGGGCGTCGCGCACTTCCCAGGCCCCCGTCCACAGGTCGAAGCAGAGGTAGTGCACCCAGCCCGCCAGCAGCGCCCACGGGTCGCGGAACAGCTCCCCCACCTGCGCCAGCGACCCGAAGCCGCCCGCGCCGCCGTGGGGCCCCAGGTAGTGCGCCGCGATGAGCGCCACGTAGGCCGCGGCCAGCGCCAGCGGCAGGGCCCCATTGAGCACCAGCGCCTTGGTGAAGCGGCTGCGCGGGGCCAGTACCAGCAGGGCCCACCCGAGCAGGGCGGCGGGGTTGGCCAGCGAAAACAGGAAATCGGGGGTAGGCATGGGCGGCGTTTGAGGCGGTAGCTGCGTCAAAAGTAGAAGGGCGCCCCGGCGGCTACCAACGCATTCGGGGCGAAGCGCCCCCGCGCCCGGGCCAAGCCGCCAAATGTGCGGGGCGAAGCGGCGGGCGGGGCCGCTCAACGTCCAATAATTTCTACCTTTAGCCACTGCCTTCCCCACCTAACTACTTCCTGCTCATGCGCCTACTGCTGCTCTTGCCTGCGCTGGCCCTTGGCACGGCGCTCCACCTGTTGGCGGGCCCCCCCGCCCCGCCCGTAACCCGCCTCAGCGGGCACCTCAGCCACGCGCCGGCCGGCGATACCGTGCGCCTGCAAATCAACGGCAAGGAGCTGAAAACGCTGCTCAGCCCGGCCGGCGATTTTCAATTTGAGGTGAAGGACCTCGCCGTCCCGTTGCCGGCTAGCTTCGAGTATGCGAAGCAGCACACCCAGCTCTACCTCACGCCCGGCGACCAGCTGCGCATGGCGCTGGAGTTTAGCGATTTTGATAACAGCCTCGTGTACAGTGGCCGGGGGGCCAACGCCAACAACTACCTGGCCCGGTCGAAATGGATATTTGAGTACAGCCCGCCCGGCAACGTCCCCCGGCCGATGGATAAAATACTTCCCACCACCACGCCCCCCGAAATGCGGCAGTATGCCGACGCCTTTCGTCAGCAGCGCCTGGCTTTTCTCGCCGACTACGCCCAGGACCACCCGCTGCCGGCCGGCTTCCAGCACGAGGCCAAGGCCACCATCACAACCGATTGGGCCATAGCGCTCCTGTACTATGCCCGGGGAAATTGGCCGTTGCCGTCTGGCGAGACGCTGCCCGAAACGTACTTCAACTTCGTGGCCGAAGTGCCCGCAACGGAGTTGAACCAGCACATGGGGCGAAGCGGCGCCGATAAATCCTTGGTGGCAAACTTTACAATAGCCTATCAGAACCGCCTGGTGCCTTCGGGTAGCCTCAGTGCCGACCCCGCCCAGGGCCCGCGCCTCTACCAACTGGCCACGGCTGAAGTAGGGGAGGGGAGAATCCGCGACTTGACAATGGAGCTTTTGCTGGCAGATAACATCCGCACGAACCTGCCCGGGGCCCTGGCGTTCTACCCCACCTTTCTTCAGCACAACCGCGACTCGGCGGTGGCGCGCGGCATTCGGCGGGCATTCGTCAGGGGCCAGCAACAACGTGCAGTTCAGCCGCTGAGCAATGGCCAGCCCGCGCCCACCTTTACGCTGCTCGACAATGCGGGCAAAAAGGTGACGTTGAGCGATTTTCGGGGCAAGGTCGTGTACCTCGACTTTTGGGGAACCTGGTGCGGCCCGTGCATCAATGAGATGACCAACTTTGCCCCCGCGCTCAAGCAGCAGTTTGCCGGCCGCGACGTGGTGTTTCTCTACGTTTCGGTGGGCGACCCCGAAGAAAAATGGCGGCAAACCCTGGTCAGCAAGCACTTCACTAGCCCCAACAGCGTGCACCTGCGCGCGCCCGACGAGGCCCAGGCCGATGCGTACCAAGTGAAAGGTTACCCCAGCTACTACCTCATCGGGCGCGATGGCCGCGTCGTTAAAAAATACGCGCCGCGCCCCTCTGACGGGGCCGAAACCGTGGCCGCCATCGAGGCCGCGCTGAAAGAATAGCCGGACCGGTGGCGGGCGCGGGCCCCCACTCTGGCGCACGAATTGCGGAGGGCCCCGGGCCTGCGCGCAGCTTTTCAAACCAAAGCGGCCGTTGCGGGTTAACCCCCTCTTGCTTATTGAGCGCAACGGCTACGGCCGGGCTTGCGTACCCGCCGCGTGAAGTTGATGGATTACTTGTGTGTTGCTGGCCGCCGGGCCGTTGGGCCCGGGGCCCGGCGGGCGTTGCTGGCGTGGGGGCTGGGGGCCCCTGCTGCCGCTGGCGGCCCGGGCGCAGCTGCCTGGGCTGGGCCACAGCCAGCTCCGCATCGGCTCCGATACGGTGCGGCGGCGGGCGGTGGCGCGGCTGGCCAAGCCCCGGGTGGTGGCGTTTTTCGACGCGCGCTACTCCATCATCAACAGCCATTTCGTCACCATCAACGGCCTGAAGCTGGGCCTGGAGTGGAAAAACCGCCTGCGCACCGGCGCGGCCGTGTACTTCCTCAGCAGCCGCATTCCCACGCGCCGCGCCCGGCCCGACGGCGTGAACGACGACGCCCGCGCCGACCTGCGCTTCCGCTACCTGGCCCTCTACGGCGAGTACGTGCTCATCGAAAACCGCCGCTGGGAACTGAGCGTGCCCCTGCAAGCGGGCCTCGGCAACGCCTACGTGGAGTACGTCTCGCCGGCCGGCGCAACCCAGGAAACGCCGCACGACTTCGTGGGCGTCATCGAGCCCAGCGCCAACGCCCAGATGCGCATCTTCCGCTGGGCCGGGCTGGGGGCGGGGGCCGGCTGGCGGGCCCCGGTGTTCGTGAGCAGTGCGGTGCGCAAAGAGCTCAGCGGGCCCATTTTTTTCCTGCGCGGCAAGCTTTTCGTCAACGATTTGGTGGCCGTGGTGCGGGGCCGCGAGCGGTTATTTTCGCAAAAAGGCCTGCGCAGCGAATAATAGTGTGGCTGGGCTATTGCGGGGTGGGTAGTGGCGGCTTATGTTTGCCACGTCTCCCACCCAGTAATAGCACTTATATGCGTTTCGATTGGATTTCGGCATTCATACCCGACGCCCGCGGCGTCCGTTGGATCTTCGGTTTGCTGCTGCTGCCGGCCGTGTGGTTTGCTAAGGGCGCCAGTACCCCGGGGCCCTCACCGGTCCCGGCAGCCACCGTAGCCTCGGTTGCTGCGCCCGCCGCCCCGGCCCCGCTGGCGCCCCACCGGGCCCCAATGGCCCCGCGCGCGGCCCGTTAAGCAATATACACAGGGGGCTTAGTTGGCCGTTAGCTGACAGCTAATAGCTAACGGCCAATAGCTAATGACTAATGCCCCACCTACTTGCCCGCCGCGTAGGTAAAGCCCACCGACAGGTTGGTGTTCACGGGCGCGCGGCCCTCCACGTTGATGCTTTCGAGCGAGTAGGCGTAGGTAACGGCCAGGGCCAGGTGGCGCGAAAGGCGCACGGCCAGGGCCCCCGTGCCGTTCACCCGGTAGTCGCCGTTGACGTTGCCCACCGCCGGTTGGTAGTACACCAGGGCCGTGAGCGTGGTCCCGCCCCGCGTGTACTTGCCCTTGGCGCGCAGCGAATGGCGCAGCACCTGGCGCTGTAAATCGGTGTAATACTGGGTTTTCTCGCCCATCAGGAAGTAGCTCACGTGTACCTCGTTGCTCAGCGTATCCTGGTACAGCTGGTAGCCCACGCCCAGGCCCCCTACCACGCGGTAGTCGATGGCCCGCAGGTTGCTGTACTCCGTCTGGGCCAGGGCGTAAAACTTGTAGCGCCCCTGCTGGTAGGTGGGCGTGGTGAGCAGCAAAAACTCGCGCTCGCGCTGCACCCCGTCCTGCTTGCCGTAGCTGAAATTGAGCGCCACCGGGACCAGCCAGTGCCCGCCTTTAAAGGATAAGTTGGCGGTGTGGCTGGTGCTGAGGAACATGCGCTCGACGGTGCCCGTGGTGTAGAGGCCCGTGAGCGAGGCCGTGTAGCGCACGCCCTTGCCCTTCACGTTGTAGGTTTCAAACTCGGCGGGGGGCAGGCCAGCCGCGCCGCCGGCGGCCGGGGCCACGGCGGGCGTGGCGGTGGTATCGGCCTTGGGCGCGGTGCGGGTCGAGTCGGCCTCGCCCTGGGCGCGGGCCGCGGGGCCGGTGGCCAGCAGCAGGAGCAACCCGGCCAGCCAGGGGCCCCAGAACTTCAAAAACGGCATCTTCATCCAATCAAATTCGGGGTTTCGAGGGTGCGCAACGTGGCCGCTCGGTCGAGCTTGCCAGCGGCGTGGTGCGAAATTCGGGCACGAACACGAGGTGCCGGGGCTGCTCGTACTTGCCCAGGCGGGCGGCCAGCAGCGCCCCGCAGCTGGGGCTTCGGCGGCGGCGGCCAGGGCGGGGCCTTCCACGTAGGCCGCCACGGCCTGGCCGAGGCGCTCGTCGGGCCGGCCGGCCACGAAGCAGCGGCGCGGGGCCCCAATTTCGGCCAGGGCCACGTCGAGCACCAGCTCCACCTTCTCGGCCGGCACCTTCACGCCGCCCGAGTTGATGACGAAATCGGCCCGGCCCAGCCACTCAAACGTGTGGCTGTCAGTGTCCAGCGCCACCAAGTCATTGGTGACGACGAGTTGGTCGTCGGTCACGTCGCCGCGCAGCGTGAGGCAGCCGCGGGCGTCTTGCCCGGCCGCAATGCCCGGCAGCACCCGGAAGGCGGTGGTGGCCCGTGGCCCGTTGAGGCGGCGCAGGGCCACGTGCGAGCAGGTTTCGGTCATGCCGTAGGTGAGCAGCACCGGCACCGTGAGCTGGGCCTGCACGGCGGCCAGCAGGGAGGCGTCCACCGGGGCCCCGCCTACCAAGATGGTTTTCATCCGGTTGAGGCGCTCGGCGTGGCCGGCGGCCAGCACGGCCCGCAGCTGCAAGGGCACGAAGGCGGCGAAGTCAAATGCGGCATCGGCCGGCACCAGGGCCAGCGGGTCGGCCTGGGGCTCCACCACGGTTAGGTGCAATTGGCGCTCCAGGCCGCGCACCAGCATCATTAGCCCGCCGATGTACTCGCAGTTGAGGCAGACCAACGCCCGGTCGCCGGGGCCCAAATCGAAGAAGTCGCCGGTGCGCTGGGCCGAGGCCGCCAGCTGCCGCCGCCGCAGCGCCACGGGGGCCGGCGCGCCTGTGCTGCCCGACGTGGTGAGGGTGAATTCCTGCGCGCCGCTGAGCCACGCGCCCACGCGCTCCAGCACGCGGGCCTCGTAGCCATTGAGGCCCGCCGGCACCGCGGCGGGGTGTTGCTGGATGGCCGCGTAGGCGAATTCGCGGCCGTTGAGCAGCAGGGAGGAGGGAAGGGTGGAGGCGGACATGGCAAGCAAGGTAAACCGGGGACTCCGGCCGCCCGCCGGGCCCCACCGGGGCCCTAGCGGACCAGCCAGCGCTGGTACGTTTTGACCGACGGCACCGTCAGCCGCCCCAAAACTAGCAGCAGGCCGCCGCAAATGGCCAGGTCCGTGGCCTGCTGCGTGACGACGTAGGAGGCCAGCAGGGGCAGGGCCAACAGGCCCAACAGGCTGTCGCGCAGCAGCGTGCGCGCCTGGTAGACGCGCAGGTTTTCGGCGTAGGGCCGGCGCAGGTTGGGCCGTAGGCCGCGCGATACCGCGTAGAGCAGGGCCCCCACCACCGGCACCAGGGCCCCCAGCAGTAGCAGCGCCGGCCAGGTGGCCAGCCGGGGGTTGGCGGCGGCGCCCACCGCCATCCGGGGGCCGGTGGCCAGCACCACGCCGCCCATCAGTAGGGCCTGGGCCCCGTAGTGCAGCCAGTGCCGCCGCCGGATGCGCCCGAGGGATTCGTGAAATTCAGCGTCCGTCATGCGGCAAAAAAGAGGGCCCCAGGGCCGGCCAAGTAAATGCGCGGCGGGGGTGGCCCGCGCCCCCGCACGCCAAAGGTGCTGAGTGAGTTGCCAACAGCGCCCGGGGCAATTTGGCTTGCTTTTGCCGAAAAAAATCGCTATTATTACTCATCTCCCACCCAATCCTTAACCGCCATGACTACTCATTCGCAGCCGTTCGCGCCCTTGGTGCTCATTGCCGAAAGCGTCGCCCTCACGCCGGCCGAGCAAGCCGCTAAGGCCCAAACCAAAGTCGCTAAAAAGGAGCGCAAGTACGCGCGGCTACGCTGGTTTTTCTCCTGGTGCTGGGGCTGCCAGTGGATGGGTGGAAGCTTCTGAGTTTATTGATTGCTAATTGGTTATACACAAAAAGCCCCGTCAGTCTGACGGGGCTTTTTGCTGCGGCACGGCGGCGCGGCTACGGGAATTTTGGGAATTTCGAGAAGTCCGGCTGGCGCTTTTCCAGAAAGGCGTTTTTGCCCTCCTTGGCCTCTTCGCTGAGGTAGTAAAGCAGCGTGGCGTTGCCGGCCAGCTCCTGGATGCCGGCCTGCCCGTCGAGCTCGGCGTTGAAGCTGGATTTGAGCATGCGCAGGGCCAAGGGGCTCTTTTGCAGGATTTTGTGGCACCAGGCCACGGTGGTTTCCTCCAGTTTATCCAGCGGCACCACCTTGTTCACCAGGCCCATGGCGAGGGCTTCCTGGGCATCGTACTGGTCGCAGAGGAACCAGATTTCGCGGGCTTTTTTCTGGCCCACCACGCGCGCCAGGTACGAGGCGCCGAAGCCACCGTCGAACGAGCCCACGTTGGGGCCCGTCTGGCCGAAGCGGGCGTTGTCGGCGGCAATGGTCAGGTCGCAGACCACGTGCAGCACGTGGCCGCCGCCGATGGCCCAGCCCGCCACCATCGCAATGACGGGCTTTGGAATGCTGCGGATCATCTTCTGCAAATCGAGCACGTTGAGGCGGGGCACGGCGTTCTCGCCCACGTAGCCGCCGTGGCCGCGCACGCTCTGGTCGCCACCCGAGCAGAAGGCCTTGCCGCCCTCACCCGAGAAAACAATCACGCCGATATCGGTGCGGTTGCGGCAAATGTCCATCGCCTCAATCATCTCGTCCACCGTGAGCGGCGTGAAGGCGTTGTGCACCTGCGGCCGGTTGATGCTGATTTTGGCAATGCCCCCGTGCTGGGAGAACAGGATTTCCTTGAACTCCTTAATGGGCGTCCATTCAATTTTTTCAGACATAAAAAACTGTCATGCTGAGCTTGCGAAGCACCTTATCACGTTCGCAACGCCCAAGCGGTGAATAATTCTAACGAAAGCAGCCGTGATAAGATGCTTCCTTCGTCAGCATGACAAAACGTTAGGCGAAAGCCGCTTTCACGGCCGCGCGGTATTCCTCAAAAAAGGCGGCGTTGGTCTTGCTGTCGGTGAAAACTTCCAACACCGCCGCCCCGCCTTCGGCCGCAAAGAAAACCGGCAGCGCGGCCGCAAGTTCAGCAAAGGAGGCCACCGGGAAGTAGCGCAGGTTAAAATCGCGGCACAGGTTCTCGGCCGTCAGGGCCTGGTGGGTCTCGAAAAATTCTTCCAGTTCGGGCTGCTGCCGGGGCCCGTCAATCATGCGGAAAATGCCACCGCCGTGATTGTTGAACACCACCACCCGCAGGTTGGGCGTGGGGTAGTTGTGCCAAAAGGCGTTGCGGTCGTAGAAAAACGCCACGTCGCCGGTGAGCAGCACCACCGGCCGCGCGGGCTGCGCCAGGGCCCCGCCCACGGCGGTACTGTTGCAGCCGTCGATGCCGCTGGTGCCGCGGTTGGCAAACACCTCAATTTGCCGGTCCGCCGGCAGGCCCAGGATGTTGGCGTAGCGCACCGCCATGCTGTTGGCCAGGTGCAGGGCCGTGCCATCGACCAGGGCCCCCAGCGCGTGGCGGAAGGCTGTGAACTCGTTGAACGGCTGGTCGTCGGCCGCAAAGAAATCCGCCAGAAACGCTGCTGCCGCCGCATCAGCCCGTGGCCAAGTGACGGGCGCTGCATTGGTCGCGCTAGGAATCGAACCTAGATCAAGAGCTTTGGAGCTGTACATACTCGAACCCTGCTCCGGCGCCGTAGATGGGATGGGATTCGAACCCTCCGCGGGGCCGTAGTCCTTGGTTTCGAAAGACGACAACTGCTGGAAGAACGTGGCCGGCTGCACCCGCACGGTGCGCGTGAGGCTGCGAAACGTGTCGGCCACGGCCCCCACGGCTTGGATGTGCCAGTGCTGGGCGGGGGCCGCGTCGCGCAGGAACAGCTTCAGGCTCTTTGAAATCAGCGACTGTCCGAAGGTGATCAGCAAGTCGGGTTGCAGGGCTTCTTTAGGCCCCTTCGCCAGGCCGGCCAGGAAAACGTCGTGCCCGTGCCCGGCCGGTATTTCGCTCAGGTTGGCGATGGTATCGGCCACCACGGGCACGCGGCGCGCCGTCATGAATTCGTAAAGCGCCGCCGTCAGGCTGGGGTTACTGGCCTGCTGGCCCGCCACCACCAGCACCCGGCCGGCAACCCGCAGCTGCTGGCGCAAATCCAGGATTTCGGCCGGGGGCAATACGGCGTTGGCGTGGTCCTCCTGAATGATTTTCACGTCCTGCTCGTACACCACCGCTTCGTCCGCCTTCGGGTAAAAGGGCTCGCGCAGCGGCACGTTTACCTGCACCGGACCTGCGGGGCCCGCTTTCGTCAAGTTAATGGCCTCGTTGATGATGCGCTCAGCGTGCCACTTGGCGTCGGGGTGCGTGGTGTCGGCGGGGAAGTCGAACGCGGCCTTGGCGTGGGCCCCGTACAGGTTGCGCTGGCGGATGGTTTGGCCGTCGAGCTGGTCAATCCACTCCGGGGGCCTATCGGCCGTTAGAATCAACAGCGGGATTTGCTGGAAAAAGGCCTCGGCCACGGCGGGCGCGTAGTTGAGGCCGGCCGTGCCGCTGGTACACAGCAGCACCACGGTGCGCCGCGTGGCCTGCGCGATGCCCAGGCCAATGAACGCCGCCGCGCGCTCGTCGGGCACCACGCGCAGCTTGCCGCGGTAGGCCGGGTGCCGCGCAAAGGCAAGCGTGAGCGGCGCCGAGCGCGAGCCCGGCGAGAGCACCACATCGGTAATTCCGTGCCGGGCGCAGATTTCGGCGATGTTGAAAACGGCTTGGTTGTTCATTTAACTATAGCTGGTGGGGGCCCCAAGGCGCGGCGCCCAATCCTTAAACGAGGGCGGCGCCCACGGTTTGCAATTTCATTTCGGTTTCTTGCCACTCGCGGTCCGGGTCCGAGTCCACTGTGAGGCCGGTGCCGGCGTAGAGGATGGCCTCGTGGGCGCGCACTTGCAGGCAACGCAGGTTTACGAAGAGGCGGGCCACGCCGGGCGCGGCCACGTTTACGGGCCCCAAAAAGCCGCTGTAGTAGGCGCGGTCGTAGCGCTCGTGCTGGCGCAGGAAGGCCAGAGCCGCCAGCTTGGGCATGCCGCCCACGGCCGAGGTGGGGTGCAGCAGGCGCAGCATATCGGTGCCCAGGTTGGGGAAGGGCACGGCGGTCAGGTCCACTTCGAAGTCGGTGCGCAGGTGCAGGAGCTGGCCCGCCACCACGGTGCGGGGCCCCGTTTCCTGGTATTCGCGCAGGCGCAACTGCTTGAAGCAGCTCACGATGTAGCGCGCTACCAGCGCCTGCTCCTCAATTTCCTTCTGCCGCCAGATGGCCGTGCGGGGCGAGGCTGCTTCCGTGACGGGCTGGGTGGCGGCCAGCGCCACGGTGCGGAAGTGCCCGTCGGCCGTGACCTCGGCCAGCACCTCGGGCGTGGCCCCCAGCCAGGTGCCCGCGCCCGGTACGCTCACGAGCGACACGAACGCCTGCGGGTACTTGGCGCTGAGCTTCTCGAATGCCGCCAGCGGGTCGAACCCGGCCGGCAGCGCCCGCCGCGTGGCCCGCGAGCTGACCACTTTCAGCACCGTTTTCTCCTTGATGGCAGCCACGCCCTCGCGCACCAGCGCCGTGTACTCGGCCTCGGTGGCGGCGGCCGGGGCGGGCTGCGGGCTGTAGTGCCAGGCCAGCGCGGCGGGCGTGGGCAGCGCGAGCCAGGCCGCCAAGTTGGGCAGTAATTCGCGGGCGGCGGGCGCCACCAGGAGCTGACCACTTTCAGCACCGTTTTCTCCTTGATGGCAGCCACGCCCTCGCGCACCAGCGCCGGTGTACTCGGCCTCGGTGGCGGCGGCCGGGGCGGGCTGCGGGCTGTAGTGCCAGGCCAGCGCGGCGGGCGTGGGCAGCGCGAGCCAGGCCGCCAAGTTG
>NZ_MDZA01000418.1 GCF_001816125.1 Hymenobacter coccineus
CGCCGCCGCTACCCCCGCGCCCACCGCCCCCGCGGCCCAGGAAGAAGTGCGTGACCTACCCGCCTTCACAAAGGTGAACCTGGCCACGTCGGTGGCCGTGGAGGTGCGGCAGGGCAGCCCGCAGCAAGTGGTGGTGGAGGGCGCCCCCGACGACCTGGCCCAGCTGCGCACCACCGTGGACGGCGAACGCCTCGTCATCGATACCAAATCGGGCGCCGACTGGCGGGAGTTTCTGCGCAGCCACCGCAACCTGGGCAAAGTGACCGTGCGCATCACCATGCCCACCATCAACGCGCTGGGCGTGAGCAGCTCCGGCTCACTGAGGGCCCCCAGCGTGCGGGCCGAAAACCTGAACCTAAGCGTGAGCAGCTCCGGCTCGGTGACGGTGGACCAGGTGCAGGCCACCAACGTGCGGGCGGCGGTGAGCAGCTCGGGCAGCGTGGGCATCGGCCAGCTGCAAGCCACCGAGCTGCACTCGAACCTGTCGAGCTCGGGCAGCATCAAAGTGGGCGGCGGCACCTGCCCGCGCCACGAAGTAGCCATCAGCGGCTCGGGCTCGGTGGCGGTCCTCGACTTGCAGTCGGCCACTTGCGAGGCGCGCATCAGCGGCTCGGGCAGCTGCCGCGTGCGGGCCACCGAAGCCCTCGACGCCCGCATCAGCGGCTCGGGCGACGTATTCGTGACGGGCAACCCCAAAATCACGAGCCGCACCAGCGGCAGCGGCAGCGTGCACCAGGGGTAAGGTTTTTAGTTAGCTCACGGATAACCTCACCCCCGGCCCCTCTCCTGCGGAGAGGGGTGCGTTCAATCGGCTCGTTGACGCTGCCGGTTCAGGTATTGGCACCCCTCTCCGCGGGAGAGGGGCCGGGGGTGAGGTTATGGATCTAAGCTACGCCCTAAGAAGCCTGTTTTTGGGCGTGCCAGAGCACCAGCTGCCAGCCCTGGGGCCCCTTGATGTAGGCCACGGCGTACTTGATGCGCGTGGTGAGGGGCTGGCCGTCGGGGCCGGGGCCCAGGTCGATGCGCACGGTGCCATTCACGAGGGCCGTGCGCTCGTCGTTGTAGGGGCGGATGCTCAGGGCTTCGATGTCTACTTGGTCGTAGCGGCTTTGGCCGGCGCGGATGCTCTCGATGTAGCTCGCCTTGCTGTCCTGGTGGCCGTTGGCGTGGGTGTAGACGAGGTCGTCGGCGAAAATTTTTTCCAGCACGGCGTAATCCTTGGATATTTGCGCGGCGAAGCGCTGGCGTTCGAGCTGTTCAACTTCCTGAATGGCGGTCATCTTGCGAAGGGAAATGCGCCCGGCCAACCCGGCCGGGGCCCCGCAAAGAAACCACCCGCCCGGCCCCCGCTTCGCCCCCGCTCCATGCCACACCTGCTCCTCATTCAATCGCCCGACGAGCCCGGGCTGATCTACAAAATCACCGCCGTGCTCTTCGCCCACGGCCTCAACATCCTGCGCAACGACGAGTTCGTGGAGCCCGCGGGCAACGTGTTTTTCATGCGCACCGAATTCGCCGGCGGCTTCGACGCCGGGGCCCTGGGCGCGGCCCTGGCGGGGGCCCTGCCCGCCGCGGCCACCGTGCGCCTGAGCGACAACCGGCCCAAAGACGTGGTGCTGCTCGTCACCAAAGAGCACCACTGCCTGAGCGAGCTGTTGGTGCGCCACGCCTTTGGCGAGCTGAACGCCAACGTGTTGGCCGTCGTCAGCAACCACGAGGTGCTGGGGCCCCTCACGCGCCAGTTCGGCGTGCCCTTCCACTACCTGCCGCACGCCGGGCGCAGCCGCGAAGCCCACGAGGCCGAGGTGCTGGCCGTGCTGGCCGGCTACCGGCCCGATTTGGTGGTGCTGGCCAAGTACATGCGCATCCTCTCACCCGCGTTTGTGGCGCCCTACGCCAACCGGCTGGTCAACATCCACCACTCGTTTTTGCCGGCCTTTGTGGGGGCCAGCCCCTACGCCCAGGCCCACGCGCGGGGCGTAAAAATCATCGGCGCCACGGCCCACTTCGTGAACGAGCAGCTCGACGAGGGCCCCATCATCGCCCAGCGCGTCATCCCCACCGACCACACCCGCAGCGCCCGCGAAATGGCCCAGGCCGGCCGCGACGTGGAGAAAATCGTGCTGGCCCGCGCCCTGGAGCTGGTGCTCGACGAGCGGGTATTCGTGCACCGCAACAAGACGGTTATTTTCGACTAATGGGCCGGGAGGCTACCCGGCAGCCGTTTAGAGAGTGTATTTGACCGTCATGCAGAGCGCGACGGAGCATCTTTACTGCGGCAGTAATTAATGAATAGTGAGCGGGAGAGATGCTTCGGCTGCGCTCAGCATGACCGTCCTTTTCCACTTATTGAAATTGAATACTTATTGAGCCAGTTGAGCCAGCCAGCCGGCACCGCCCCGGGAGAAAACTACTAGATAAACGAACATTTGTTAGTTAATTCCAGTAGCTTTGTTAGCTCCCACCCACCCTGGCACTCATGCTCTTCAACCCCGCGGCCGAGCGGATGCCCCTGCCCCGGCTGCGGGCCCTGCAAAACGAGCGCCTGCGCGCGCAGGTGGCCTACGCGCACGCCCGGGTGCCGTTCTACCGGCAGCGGCTGACCGACGCGGGCCTCACGCCGGCGGGCTTCCGCGGGCTGGAGGATTTGCCCCGGTTGGGATTCACTCAGAAGTCGGATTTCCGGGATACTTACCCCTTCGGCCTGTTTGCGGTGCCCGAGGCCGAGGTGGCGCGGCTGCACTGCTCCAGCGGCACTACGGGCAAGGCCACGGTGGTGGGCTACACCGCCGCCGACCTCGAAGTTTTTGCCGAGCTGGTGGCCCGCTCGCTGGCCGCCGCTGGCTGCCGGCCGGGCATGAAGCTGCAAAACGCCTACGGCTACGGCCTCTTCACCGGGGGCCTGGGCATCCACTACGGGGCCGAAAAGCTGGGCCTGACGGTCATTCCCGTATCGGGCGGCAGCACCGACCGGCAGCTGCAACTACTGCAAGACTTCCGGCCCAAAATCCTCTGCGCCACGCCCTCCTACGCCCAGGTGCTGGCCGAAGAAATCGGGCGGCGCGGCATCGATCTGGGGGCCCTCAACCTGCAATTCGCCGTGCTGGGGGCCGAGCCCTGGACGGAGGCCATCCGCCAGCAGGTGCAGGCCGGGCTGCGGGTGGCGGCCACCAACATTTACGGCCTGAGCGAGATTATGGGCCCCGGCGTGTCGCAGGAAGACGTGGACGAGCGCGGCACGGGCAGCTACGTGTGGGAAGACCACTTCTACCCCGAAATTGTGGACCGCCTCACCGGCGAGCCCCTGCCTTACGGCGAGCCGGGCGTACTGGTGCTCAGCACCCTAACCAAGCAGGCGCTGCCGATTTTGCGGTACTGGACGGGCGACATTACGCACCTTACCTACGAGCATTCGGGCAAGCGCACCCACGTGAAAATGGGCCCCATCCAAGGGCGGGCCGACGACCTGCTCATCATCCGGGGCGTCAATTTCTTCCCCACCCAAATCGAGGACCTGCTCCAGCACGCCGAGCACCTGAGCCCCTACTACCAGGTGGTGGCCACCCGCCGCGGCCGCCTCGACGAAGTGGCGGTGCACGTGGAAGTGGCCGCCGCCCTGTGGCAGGCCCTCAGCCTGGGCCCCCAGCGCCGCTGCGGGACCCTTGCCCGAGGCACTGGTGCACGTGCAGGGCGCGCTGGAAAGAAAAATCAAGGACAACATCGGCCTCCGCATGGCCGTGCACCTGGTGGGCCCCGGCCAGCTGCCGCGCAGCGAGGGCGGCAAGCTCAACCGGGTGCAGGACCTGCGCCCCCGGGGCCCCAAATATTACCTTAACCTTATCAATAATTAGTTGCTTATCATGGTAGAAACCAAGAAAATATCGAAGCGCCAGCTAATCCTGGACGAGGCCGCCAAGCTTTTCAAAGACCGGGGCTACGGCGGCACTTCCATGCGCGATTTGGCCGGGCAGGTGGGCATGGAGGCCGCCAGCATGTACAACCACATCAAGGCCAAGGACGAGATTCTGGCCAGCATCTGCTTTCGGATTTCCGACCTGTACATCTCGCAGCTGGGCGAAATTTCGGCCACCAACACCAGCTACGGCGACAAAATCAAGGCCCTGATTCGCCTGCACATCCGGCTGATGGTGGAGGACGGCCCTGCCGTGTCGGTGGCCAACCACGACTGGAAATACCTGCCCGAGCCCAAGCTGGGCGAGTTTAAGCAAGCCCGCAAAACCTACGAAAAAGGCTTCGCCGCCCTCATCGAAGCTGGCATCGCGGCTGGCGAGTTTCAGCCCGTGAACGTGTCGGTGGCCCTGTTCACCATCCTCTCCGCCGTGCGCTGGATCGAGCTGTGGTACCGCCCGGGCCGCGACCTGTCGGCCGAAGAGCTGGAAGCCAACATCATCACGGTGCTCCTCCACGGCCTGGAGCGCAAGTAGTTAGGGCCCTGGGGCCACCAGCCGCTACAGTAGCAGGCTCACCAGCGAGAGCACGAGGATGATGCCCAGCACCGGACTGATGTCGCGCGGGCGGCCCAGCAGCACCCGCAGCCCGCCCCAGGCCAGCAGCCCGCAGGCCAGGCCCGTGGCGATGGAAAAGCTGAACGGCATCAGGAAAACGGTGAGCAGCGCCGGCACGAACTCCTCGAACTTATCAAAGTCGAGGCGACGGATTTCGCCCACCATCAGCAGGCCCACCAGCACCAGGGCGGGGGCGGTGGCGTAGGCCGGCACCACGCTGATGAGCGGAATAACGGCCAGCGACCCCACGAACAGCAGCGCCGTGACCACCGCCGTGAGGCCCGTGCGCCCCCCGGCCGCAATGCCCGTGGCCGACTCGATGTAGGCCGTGCTGGGCGAGGTGCCGAGCAGGCTGCTGGCAATGGCGGCCACCGCGTCGAGGTTCAGCATCCGGTTCAGGCCCCGGATTTTGCCGTCGGGCTGCCCCAGGCCGGCCGCGCCGGCGCAGGCCACCAGCGTGCCCAGCGAATCGAAGAGGCTGACGTAGAACAGGGCGAAGATGGGCCCCACCAGGCTCCAACGCAGGGCCCCCAGCACGTCGAGCCGAAACGCCACCGGCGCCAAGCTGACGCTGCTGGAAAACACCGCCGCCGGCGGGGCCACCAGCCCGGCCGCCGCCGCCGCCAGCGTGGTGCCCACAATGCCGAGCAAGATGGCGCCCGGCACCCGCCGGATGTGCAGCGCCAGCGTGCCAAACAGCCCGGCCACACTGATGACTACCGGCGGCGTGAACTTGCCCAGCGCCACCAGCGTGGCCGGGCTGGCCACCACCAGGCCCATGTTGCGCAGCCCAATCAGCAGCAAAAATGCCCCAATGCCCACCGGAATGGCCGCCACAATAACCGGCGGAATAGCGGCCACCAGCTTCTCCCGGGCCCCTATGAGGCTCAGAAACAGAAACAACACGCCGGCCCAAAACCCAATACCCAGCGCCACCGGCCACAGCACGCCGTTGGTGAGCACGAGGGTGTAGCTGAAGAAGGCCGTCAGCCCCAGGCCCGGGGCCACCGCCACCGGCACGTTGGCCCCAAAGCCCATCAGGGCCGTGGAAAAGGCCGTGACCAGGCACGTGGCGGCAATCAAAGCGGGCTTGTCGAGGCCGGCGGCGCTGAGCGTGGCCGGCACCACAAACACGATGTAGGCCATCGTGAGGTAGGTGGTGGCGCCGGCCGCCACTTCGGTGCGTGCCGTGGTGCCGTGCTCGCGCAGGCGGAACAGTTTTTCGAGGAGCGGCATGGGCGAATTTGGGGTTAAAGTTGGGCGCGGCGAGCTGTATCGCCAAGCTGTGCTTGGCCTTGCCCCAGGGGCCCCTAGAGCAGCATAGGCAAGGCCAAGCACAGCTTGGCGGTACAGCCCTGGGGGCCCTACTTGGGCAACTTATCGCGGCAGGTGGCCCAGTTGTCCACCAGGCTGTTCACCACTTTGGCGCCGGTCAGGTAAGCCGCTTCGAGGGCGGGCAGGTAGGCCGAATAGCCCTTGTCCTGGCCGTGCTCCTCGTTAGCCAGGCTCTGGATGGCGGTGCTGCCGGGGTGCTGCATGGTGAAGTTGCTGGCCGTGCGCAGCACCAGGAAGCGCTGAAAATCGACCTTGCCGGCCTTGGCCAGGAACTCCAGCGACTGGCCGGTGCCGGTGTCTTCCATGGCCGACGTCACGAAGTTGCCTTGGCCCTGGGTCCAGTATTTTACCCAGTCGTTGGCCCACTGGGTGGCGTATTGGCCGTGCCAGTAGGTCATGGCCGCCAGGTGGTCGCCGAGCATCACGCGGGGCGGTTGCTGGGCGGCGGGCGTGGCGGTGTAGGCCGTGCGCAGCTCCCGGATTTTGTCGTTGTCGGGCAATTTCAAATCCTTGGTCAGGCCGTAGGCCCAGTGCACCAGGCCGGGGTTGAGGTGCAGGGCGTTGTTGTACTCGCCCTCGCGCATGGGCTGCTGGTAGGGCTGGGTTTTGCTGAGCGGCAGGTAGCCGGTGGTCCAGCCGGCGGGCATCTCGCGGGGGTCGATTTCGTGGGCCAGGTCGCCGTCCACCAGCCACTCGGCCCACACCGCCGAGCCCGTGCTGCCGTCGGCGGGGTCGATGCCGGCAATGCCCGCCACCAGCCAGTAGGCGTGCGAAAGGTCGAAGCGCGGGTCCAGGCCCAGGGCCATAATGGAGGCCGCCGACCGCGCCGTGCCCATGCCGGTGCAGATGCCCAGCACCTGCTTGTCGGCGTTGTAGCGCAGGGCGCGGTAGCCCTGCGGGAAGGCGATGGTTTGCGCCAGCGGCAGCCGCTCCACCCAGTACTGGAACTCGCCGGGTGTGTCGCCGGTATCGGCCCCGCGCTCGAACATCGTCACCACCACCACCCGCACCGGCAGAGGCTTGGCTGCCCGCGCGGGGGCCCCGGCCAGGGCTCCCACCAGCAGCATTATCAGCGTAGCAAGGCGTTTTATCATGCGAAGGAGGGGTTGAGGTGAATGACGTTGGATGATTTGGCAGGCCAATCGCAACGGTGAAAATCGAGCAAAAAGAACGGTCATGCAGAGCGCAGCGAAGCATCTTTATTGCAGTAGTAATCAGGGTTAGTTACGCGGGAAAGATGCTTCGCTGCACTCTGCATGACGGCCTATGGGCCCTCGAAAAAGTCATCGTTCCTGATTCAGCCGCGCCACGAAGGCGTCCCATTTGGGCTGCCAGGCGGCGCGGGCTTTTTGCTTTTCGGCGGGACTTAAGAAGCTGTAGTCGATGCCGTTGAGGGAGATTTTTTTTAGGGCGCGCAGGTCGAGCTCCCAGGCCAGGGTGGTGGCCCAGTAGTCGGGCGTCACGCCCACGTAGTCGAAGATGCCGGGGTCGTCGGAGCTGATGGAAATCTGGATGCCGTGCCGCAGCCAGGCGTGGGCCGGGTGCAGGCGCAGGTCGCCGATGTAGCCCAGGATCTGGTTGCTGAGCGGGCTCACTTCCACGCAGATGTTTTCGCGGCGCACCAACTCTTCGGCCGCCGGGAAGAACGAGAGGTTGAAGCCGTGGCCGATGCGGCGGCTGTGCAACAGGGCCGCGTCGTAGAGGTTGGCGGTGTGGCGCCAGGTGCTCTCGCCGTCGTGCAGGCACAGCGGCAGGTCGGTGCCGTAGGCGGCGGCCAGCGAGTCGCGGGCCAGCCACACGGCCCGGAAGAAATCGGTGGGGTGGCCGGCGTCTTCGTGCGCCACCAGGTCGTAGGCGGCTACCAGGTCGGGGTAGCGCCGGCGCAGCTGGTAGGCCTGCGCTAGGTCGGCCCGGATGGCGGCCGCGGCGCGGAAACGCAAGTTGGTGTAAATGAGCCGGAACGTAAACGCCGGCTCGCGCCCGGCCCGCACCTGCTGCTGCGCCTGCCGCAGGTAGCGGATGATGGAATCGGCCGGGAAGGCGCCAACCGGGTGGCGCAAATCGTAGAGGCTGCCGTTCAGCGACGAGCGCAGCTCGACGTGCTGCACGCCGTCGGCCGCCAGCGAGTCGAACATGGCCGCGTACATGTCGCGGAAAATGGGCTGGTAGCTGGTGAAGCCGTTCATGCGCTGGAAGCACTGCTCGAAGGCCCGCCACACATCGGCCGAGTCGCGCCCGGTGCTGGCGTCGAACGTCAGCAAGTGGTGCAGCTTCTGCGGAAACTGGCGCACCGTGTCGTTCAGGACCCCCGCGGCGTAGAAGCCGGCGGGCGCCTCGCCGGCCCGGAAAAACCGCATTTGTCCTTTGAGGTACTGCCCGCTGGCGGGGCCCCAGTACACGTAGCAGTTGGGTTCGCGCAGGGCCCGCTGCACCAGCCACCACGGGCTGGCGCCGGCGTTGGGGTGCAGGTGGTGCACGCCGCCCTTGGGCATGGCCAGCAGCAGCCGGTAAAGGCGCGTGGCGTACATCTGCCGGCGCACCAGGAAGAAGTTGTGGGCCGGCGGGAAGTAATTAACTGAATCGTAATGAGCAACTAACTGCTGCCGCAGCTGCACCAGCTTGCGGTTGGCGCGCTGCTCGGCGGGCGTCAGCACGATGGCCGCGTCGAACGCTCGGGCGCTGTCGGCGCGCACCAGCGCCTGGCGCTGCCGCTCGTAGGCGGCGCTGCTTTTGCTGGGCGGCGCGGGGGCCCCGCCGGGTGCGCGCCGGGCCCCCTGGCACAGCCGGCCAGCGCCAGTAGCAAAGCCAGCAGCAGCCCGGGGCCGCGGTACTTTTGGGGCCCCGAGCCCTTTTCCAACCAAGCCCGTGCCGCCTGTGCCATCATTATTTTGCCAAGGGTGTTCGGCGCTAAAGTAGCAGGCACGGGCGGCGCGGCCCAAAATGCAGGGCCTTTTGCGCGCCGCCGGGGCCCCGGGAACTGGGCGTAATAGCCCGACCTTTGCAGTTCGCGTTGCGCACTTCGCCCTATCGATTACCGTTGAGCAACCGGGCCGCGGCGCGGACTCGCAGCACCCACGATACAATTCGCGCCACGGCTTACTGCCCGTTATCTTCTTTGGCCACCCTCCCACCCATGAGCCGATTCCATTCCCTCGCCGTCAAAAGCATCACCCGCGAAACGCCCGACTGCGTGAGCGTGGCCTTCGAGGTGCCCGCCGAGCTGCGCGAGGCCTTCCGGTACGTGCCGGGTCAGTACCTCACGCTGCGCCGCACTCACGGCGGCGAGGAACTGCGCCGCTCCTACTCGCTGTGCAGCAGCCCCTTGGACGACGAGTGGCGCGTGGCCATCAAGCAAGTACCGGGCGGCCGGTTCTCCAGCCTGATGGTGGGCGACGGCCTGCGCCCCGGCGACCGCCTCGACGTGATGCCGCCGCAGGGCCGCTTCACCCCGCCCGCCCTGCACCCTGAAAATGCCAAATTGTACGTGCTCTTCGCGGCGGGCAGCGGCATCACGCCCGTGTTTTCCATCGCCAAAACCGTGCTCCTCACCGAGCCCCACAGCCAGGTGTACCTGGTGTACGGCAACCGGGGCCGCAACTCCATCATTTTCAAGGAAGGCATTGAGGCCCTGAAGAATAAATTCCTGACCCGCCTGAGCGTGTACCACGTGCTGAGCCGCGAGCAGGGCGACGCCGACCTGCTCTTCGGCCGCATCGACGGCGAAAAAACCGGGCAGTTTTTGCAAAAAATTGTGCCCGCCGCCCGCATCGACGAGTGCTTCATCTGCGGGCCCGAGGAAATGATTCTGGGCGTGAAGGAGGCGCTGGCCGACGCCGGCGTGGCCCCCGAAAAAGTCCACTTCGAGCTGTTTGCCTCCGGGGCCCCCAAAGCCACCCCGGGCCCCAGCCGTCCCGCCGGCACCGACGACCAGAAGAGCCAGGTAAGCGTGCACCTCGACGGCCGCGCCTACCGCCTCGACATGTCGTACTACGGCGACACAATTCTCGATGCCGCCTTGGCCGCCGGGGCCGACGCGCCCTATTCCTGCAAAAACGGCATGTGCAGCACTTGCCGCGCCCGCGTCACGGCCGGCACCGCCGCCATGGACGTAAACTACTCGCTCTCCGAGGATGAAATAGCCCGCGGCTATGTCCTCACCTGCCAGGCCCGCCCCACCGCCGCGCAGGTGGCGGTGGATTTCGACCAGTAGCCGGCCCGTCGCGCCGGACTGCCGGCTTTTCGCCGGCTGCCCGGCAATCGTTGAATTGCTAACAGGGCCGACTGCCGCTGGGCCCCTAAACTGCGGCAACGATTAGCGGGCTGCCGGCAAAAAAGCCGGCAGCCCGCCCCTGAGCTACGCGCGGACCACAAAGTCCGCGCTACAGGAGTGCTACTTGCCGGCCAAAAACTTGCCGATGTTGTCGTTCAGGAACTTAGCATCGGCGGGGTTGCTGGCGGCGCCGGCGGTGTGGCCCCACAGCGACGGGATGGGCAGCAGCGTGACGCCGGGGATGAAGGCGGCCTCGTAGCGCGCGTCGCCCACGGGGAAGTACAAATCCGTTTCCGAGGGCATGTAGAGGATGGGCGCCTTGATGCTGCGCAGGGCCTTCTCGACGTCGCCGCCGAAACCGGGGGTGGTGCCCACGTCGTGGTGCTCCCAGGTGCGCATTTGCAGGATGAGGTCGTTGGCGTCGGCTCCGGGGATGAAGTGGGTGCGGTAATTATTTAGCACCTGCTCGAAGGTGGTACCGGGCTTCTCGTCGCTGCGCCACAGCTCTTTGCGCCACCACTCCTGCGAAAACAGCCAGGCCGTCCACACCGTAGCGAAGGCCTCGATGCCCTTGGTGGGCGGGGTTTTGTAGTCGCCGTTCATGAAGGCCGCGTCGGCGGTGAGGGCGGCAATCTGGCCTTCGAGGCGCACCACGCCGTGCGGGTAGTTCTTGGCCGTGCCCGAGGTAGCCACCAGGCGGTCGGCGAAGGTGGGGTAGCTCACGGCCCACTGAAACGCCTGCTGGGCGCCCATCGAAAAGCCGATGAGGGCGCGCAGGTGGGTTATTTTCAGCTCCTTGGTGAGCAGCTCGTGCACGGCCTGCACGTTGTCGCGGATGGTCATGACGGGGAAGCGGGGCCCGTGGAACGGCTCGGGCGTGTTGCTGGGCGACGACGACTTGCCGTTGCCGAACAGCTCCGTCGTAACCAGGAACAACTTGGTCGTGTCCAGGCACTTGCCGGGGCCGATGAGCCACTCGTAGCCGTGGTGGCCGGCCATGTAGTGCGAGGGCAGCAGCACGGCGTTGTCGCGCTGGGCGTTGAGGTGGCCGTAGGTGCCGTAGCCCACCCGGGCCTGGGGCAGCATCGCCCCGCCCTCGGTGCGAAAGTTGGCCAGCACGAAGAAATGGTGCGGCACCCGGTCGGCCGGTTTGGGGGGCGTTTGGGCCCCGGCGGCGACGAAGCAGAACAGCAGGGCGAGCGTAAGGAGTTGGCGCATAACGAAGAATTAACAGGACAAAAGCCACCGCGGCGGCCAGCGGTTTTCGCCGCGCGGCGCGGTTGTTCGTAAAGGTAGCCGGCGCACGGCCCCGCCCGGGGCCCTCACGCGCCCTTCATCCGCCCCGGTAATGGACCAACCTGCTACCTCCCCTTCCGCTTCGGCCTCCCTCACCCACTACGCGCGGCGCGTGGGCGTGGCGGTGGGCATCGTGTTCATTGTCTTGTTCTTAACGGGGCTGCTGGGCACGGCCTTTGGGGTGTTTTTGCGGGTGCTGGCGGCGCTGCTCATTGCCCTGCCGCTGCAAGCCGGGGCCCAGTGGCTGCACCGCCGCACGCGCCTGCCGCAGGGGCTGGCGCTGCTGCTGGTGGCGCTGCTGGTGGTGGGGGCCCTGGGGGGCGCGGGCTGGCTGTTTTCGACGCGCATCGGCGGGCAGGTGCAGGAGCTGCAACAGCAGCTGCCGCAGGCCCTGCGCGACGTGCAGGAGCGCGCGCGCGGCACCGAGTGGGGCCAGTGGCTGGCCAACGAAAACCTCGATTTCGGCCGCCTCACGGGCGGCGGCTCGGCCTGGATGGGCCGCATCACGGGCATCTTTTCCACCACCTTCAGCGTGCTGGCCGACGCCTACGTCATCATCTTTCTGTCGCTCTTCATTGCCTTGCAGCCTAAGCTGTACCGCGCCGGCCTGGTGATGCTGGTGCCCAAGCCGGGCCGCACCCGGGCCCACGAAGTGCTCGACAAAATCAGCGATACGCTGGTGAAGTGGGTGCTGGGCCGGCTGGTGTCGATGCTGGCCGTGGGCGTGCTCACGGCGCTGGGGCTGTGGGCGTTGGGCATGCCGCTGGCCTGGGTACTGGCCCTGTTCGCGGGGCTGGTCACGTTCATTCCCAACATCGGGCCCATCATTTCGATGGTGCCGGCGCTGCTGCTGGCCTTCTTCCACGGGGGCCCCACGGAGGCGCTGTACGTGCTAGCGTTATACCTGGGCGTGCAAACGCTGGAGAGCGCGGCCGTGTCGCCAGTGGTGCAGCAGCGGCTCATTCTGCTGCCGCCGGCCCTCATTTTCGTGGGGCAGCTGGTCATCGGCTCGTTCACCGGCCTGCTGGGGCTCACGCTGGCCACGCCCATCATCGCCATCGGCGTCATTCTAGTAAAAATGCTCTATGTGCAGGACGTGCTGGGCGACGAATCGGTGGACCTGTAGCCCGACCGCAGCGCCCACGCTACAGCATTTATTTCAAGGCCATAATCTGCTTTAGCTCGGCCGCCGACACCGTGAGCAAGCCCACTTTGGGCAGGCGCTCGGTGAGGATGCGCCAGTTGGGCTCCTGCTGGAAAATGGGCTTGAGCAGGGCCAGGGCGGCGGGCACCTGCTGCTTGTTGGCCAGCGTGATGGCGTGCCAGTACTTCATTTCCAGGTTTTGGGGAACATCTTTTCGGCCGCCTGGTACTCCTGGATGGCGGCGGGCATATCATTTTTCTCCACGGCCAGGTCGCCGGCGTTCATGTGGTCGTAGGCGCGGTGCAGCTTGAGGAGGCGGCGCAGCTCCACAAGCGGCTTGTCGGCGTCATCCACGCGCAGGTCCACGAGGCAGTCGGCCCAGGGGCCCTCGGTGGCGGTGCCGCGCACCACCAGCAGCGCCGCCGACTGCCGGCCGCGGATGTCGCCCCCGGCGGCCTGGGCCGCATCGAGGGCCCCCAGCACGCGCTCGGCCAGCGGCAGGGCGGCGCCGGCTTCGTAGGCCTTGGCCATCGCCCCCCACACCGTGTTGTTCAGCATCATGTTGGCCTGCACCGAGAACTGGGGGCCCTGCTGGTGGCCGGCCATGTCCACGCACTTTTTGCCGGTGTGGGTGGCCACGCGGCCCTGGTTGTCGAGGATGGCCACTTGACGCACGTCGCGGCCTTCGTCGGCGGCCAGCAGCTCGTCGAGCGCCTGTTGGGCCGACTTGCCGCTTTTCAGCAAAGCCAGGCCGCGCAGGCCGAACGACTTGTTGGTGAACGACTGGGTGGCCACCACGCCCACCCCGGCCTCGGCCCAGCTCACGCTGGTGCCCACCGAAAACCAGTGGCTTTGCACGGCCACGGCCATTTCGCCGGTCTTGGCGTCGCGGGCCACGATGCTGAAGGTGTGGGCCAGGGGGTCGGTGGCCGAGTAGATGGATTGGGCGGCGGCGGGCAGCGCCAGCCAGGCCAGCACGAAGAGGAGTAACTTGGGCAGCATATAATAGAAGGAGGAAGAGAAGGGACTAAAGCTATTTAGAAAAGTCGTTGAAAACGGTCATGCAGAGCGCAGCGCAGCATCTTTCCCGCGCAACTAATCCAATCGATTGATCTGCTGCCGCGGGAAAGATGCTTCGCTGCGCTCTGCATGACGTTCTGTTTGGTATTACTGGGTCACTGAATAGCATCGCGGCAATGTTTCAGCCGCGGCCCAAGGTACGGCCGCCGCCGGGGCCCTAATAATTTTTCGTTACTTTTACAAACTAACGCTTGTTAGCCCACGTTATCAGTTCATGGAAACGCTCGAAAAAGACCTCAGCCGCGACGACCAGTTCCAGGCCCGCATCGACGCCGACGTGCGCATCGAGCCCAAGGACTGGATGCCCGACGCCTACCGCAAGACCCTGATCCGGCAGATTTCGCAGCACGCGCACTCCGAAATCGTGGGCATGCTGCCCGAGGGCAACTGGATTACTAGGGCCCCCAGCCTCAAGCGCAAGGCCATTTTGCTGGCCAAGGTGCAGGACGAGGCCGGCCACGGCCTCTACCTGTACAGCGCCGCCGAAACGCTGGGCGCCAGCCGCGACCAAATGCTGGCCGACCTGCACAGCGGCAAAGCCAAGTACAGCAGCATCTTCAACTACCCCACCCTGAGCTGGGCCGACATGGGCTGCGTGGGCTGGCTCGTGGACGGCGCCGCCATCCTCAACCAAGTGCCGCTGTGCCGCACCAGCTACGGGCCCTACGCCCGGGCCATGGTGCGCGTGTGCAAGGAGGAAAGCTTCCACCAGCGCCAGGGCTTCGAAATCATGCAGACGCTCTGCGCCGGGGCCCCCGTGCAAAAGGAAATGGCTCAGGAAGCCCTCAACCGCTGGTGGTGGCCCACGCTGATGATGTTCGGCCCGAAGGATTCCGAGTCGCCCAACACGGAGCAGAGCATGAAGTGGCGCATCAAGCGCTTCACCAACGACGAGCTGCGCCAGAAATTCGTGGACATGATGGTGCCCCAGGCCGAATTCCTGGGCCTGACCGTGCCCGACGAAAAGGCCCAGTGGAACGAAGCCCGCCAGGCCTACGACTTCGGCGAGGTGGACTGGAACGAGTTCTGGAGCGTGGTAAAAGGCAACGGCCTCTGCAACCACGACCGCCTGCAAGCCCGCGTGCAAGCCCACGAAGAAGGCGCCTGGGTGCTCGAAGCCGCCCTGGCCCACGCCGCCAAGCGCGCCGCGCGGGAGGCAGTGGCGGCGTAGGTTTTAAGTTTCTAGAAAAGAACGTCATGCCGAGCGCAGCCGAGGCATCTCGCGTGCTCCACTAACTCAATCGATTGGTCTACTGCTACACGCGAGATGCCTCGGCTGCGCTCGGCATGACGAACTGGGGCCCCAACAATAAAAGTATTATGTCGCAATCCGAATGGCCCTTGTGGGAAGTGTTCATCCGCAGCAAGCAGGGGCTGGACCACAAGCACGTCGGCAGCCTGCACGCCGCCGACGCCACCATGGCCGTGCAAAACGCCCGCGACGTGTACACGCGCCGCCTGGAGGGCGTGAGCATCTGGGTAGTGGAGTCAACCCACATCCACGCGTCAAACCCCGACGAGGCGGCCGAGTTCTTCGACCCAGCAGCCGACAAAGTGTACCGGCACCCCACGTTTTACACCGTGCCGGATTCCATTAAGCATATGTAAGTACTTAGCTTTTAGCTGATGGCCTCTAGCTGTTAGCTTCTGTTACACTGCATATATTTAGGTAAGAGCTAATAGCTAACGGCTATCAGCTAAAAGCTCAGAAAATGGACCACCCCGCTGATTTGCAACCCGCCCCCGCTGCCATTGCCCACGCCCCCACCGTGCGGCAGCAGCTCTTCGAATTTGTGTTGCAGCTGGCCGACACCAGCCTCGTGCTGGGCCACCGCCTGAGCGAGTGGTGCGGCCACGGGCCCGTGCTGGAGCAGGACCTGGCGATGGCCAACATCGCCCTCGACCTATTGGGTGAAACCCGCAGCCTCTACCAGTACGCCGCCGTGCTCGAGGGCCAGGGCCGCACCGAGGACGACCTTGCCTACCTGCGCCCCGCCACCGCCTACCGCAACCCCCTGCTAGTGGAGCAGCCTAACGGGGACTTCGCCCACACCGTGGTGCGCCAGTTCTTGTTCGACAACTACCACTACCACTTGCTGCTAGCGCTGAAAGACAGCCCCGATGCGCCCCTGGCCGGCATCGCCGAGAAGTCGGTAAAGGAAGCGGCCTACCACCTCAAGTGGAGCTCGGAGTGGTTGATTCGCCTGGGCGACGGCACCGCCGAAAGCCGCCAGCGGCTGGATAAGGCCCTGGCCACGCTCTGGCGCTACGCCGCCGAGCTGACCACGCCCACCGCCACCGAGGCCGCCCTGCAAGACCTGGGCCTCGTGCCCGACTACGGGGCCCTCGCGCCCGCCATGCAGGCCCACGCGGCCCACGTGCTGGCCGAAGCCACCGTGCCCACGCCTCAATTTGCGCCCTTCGCCCAACGCGGCGGCAAGGGCGGCCAACACTCCGAGCACCTGGGCTACCTGCTCGCCGAACTGCAGTACATGCAGCGCGCCTACCCTGGCCTGACGTGGTAGCCACCGCCACTGGGGCCCCCACCGAGGCCCGCGTCTGGGAGCTGCTGGAGGAGGTGACGGACCCCGAAGTGCCCGTGCTCAGCATCCTCGACCTGGGCATTGTGCGGTCGGTAAGCGTGGCGGGGCCCCAGGTGACGGTGACCATCACGCCCACCTACTCGGGCTGCCCGGCCATGAACACCATCGCCACCGACATCCGCCTGCGCCTGCTGGCCGGGGGCATCACCCAGCTCACGGTGCACAACCAGCTCAGCCCGGCCTGGACGACCGACTGGATGAGCGCCGCCGGCCGCGCCAAACTTACCGCCTACGGCATTGCCCCGCCCGTGGACGGCACCGCTACCGGCCACGTGCTCAATTTGTTCGGCAAAGCCACGGCCGTGGCCTGCCCGCTGTGCGGCTCGGCCCACACGCAGCTCGTCAACCAGTTTGGCTCCACGGCGTGTAAGGCCCTCTACCAGTGCCAGGACTGCCGCGAGCCCTTTGATTACTTCAAGTGCCACTGAACCGGCGCCGTTCGCATTTAGCATTTATCGGTCAACATTCGTCAACTTGCCGGGCCGCGCTTGCCCGCGCCGGCGTTGCCGAATCAGGCCTTGTTAAACGCTAACCGACCAATACCCCATGATAAACGACCACATGACCATCGGCATCATCGGCAGCGGGGCCATGGGCGCGGGCATTGCCCAGGTGCTGGCCACCGCCGGCCACCCCGTGCGCCTGCTCGACCAGCACGCCGGGGCCCTCGAAAAAGCCACGGCCGGCATCGAGGCCAACTTGCGCCGGCTGGTGGAAAAAGGCCAGCTCTCGGCCGACGCCGCCGGCCTGGCCGCCGCCCGCCTCAGCCCCACCACCTACCTACCCGATTTTGCCGACTGCGAGCTGGTGATTGAGGCCGTGGTGGAAGACCTGGCCGCCAAGCAGCAGCTGTTTCGGGAAGTGGAGCCGGTGGTGGCGCTCGAATGCATTCTGGCCAGCAACACGTCGTCGCTCTCGCTGGCGTCCATTGCCGCGGCGTGCCAGCGGCCGGAGCGCTTTATTGGCTTGCACTTTTTCAACCCGGCCCCGCTCATGCGGCTCGTCGAAATCATACCGGCGGTGCAGACCCGCGCCGGCCTGGCCGACGAGCTTAGGGCCCTGGTGCTGGGCTGGGGCAAGCAGCCTGTGGTGGCCCAGGATACGCCCGGCTTCATCGTGAACCGGGTGGCGCGGCCGTTCTACGGCGAGGCCCTGCGCATCCTGGAAGAGGACCTGGCCGACGCGCCCACCATCGATTGGGCCCTGACGGCGCTTGGCGGCTTCCGTATGGGGCCCTTCGCGCTGATGGACTTCATTGGCCACGACGTGAACTACCGCGTGACGGAAGCCGTGTTTGCCGGCTTTTACTTCGACCCGCGCTACCGGCCCGCCATCACCCAGAAGCGCCTGCTGGAGGCCGGCTTTTTGGGGCGGAAGTCGGGCCGTGGCTTTTATGACTATTCCGCCGGGGCCCCGCGCCCGCCCCCACCCAGGACGAGACGCTGGGCCACATCATTTTGTACCGCATTTTGGCCATGCTCATCAACGAGGCGGCCGACGCGCTGCACCGCGGCGTGGCCTCGCGCGACGACCTGGAGCAAGCCATGACCCAGGGCGTGAACTACCCCCACGGCCTACTGGCCTGGGCCGACGCCCTGGGCCCGCCCCGCGTGCTGGCCTGGCTCGACGCCCTCTACGAGGAGTACCACGAGGAGCGCTACCGCGCCAGCCCGCTGCTGCGCAAGCTGGCCCGAACCAACCAGTTATTCATCCCGCATGAGCGCGTTGCCCAAGCCTGACGCCGGGGCCCCCACCCCGGCCGAAGCCGTGAAAGACCTGATGCTGGCCCACGACGCCTTCAGCCGCTGGCTGGGGGTGGCCGTGGCCGCGGTGGGCCCCGGCTACGCGCGCCTCACGCTGGCCGTGCGCCCCGAAATGCTCAACGGCTTCGGGGCCCTGCACGGCGGCGTCACGTTTGCGGCCGCCGACACGGCCTTCGGGCTGGCCTGCAACAGCCACGGCCGCCAAGCTGTGGGCCTGAGCGTGACTATTGACTACCTCGAAGCCGGCCGCCCCGGCGACCTGCTGACGGTGGAAGCCCGCGAGGAAAGCCTCAAGCACAAAATCGGCGTCTATCAGGTGCGCGTCAGCAACCAGCACGGCACCGTGCTGGCCCTGTTCAAAGGCACCGCTTACCGCTCAGACAAGGAAATCCCGGTTTGAAACCGTCTGTAGCGCGGACTTTGTAGTCCGCGGCGCTCGCTTCGTCCTGCCGATAATCGTTGGACTATTACTCAAAAACGCGGACTACAATCGGAGGTCAGCACAGCTAAAGTTCAAGCTATAACTATCGGGCAAGACGAAGCAAAAGCCGCGGACTTCAAAGTCCGCGCTACACGCGCCGAGCCCGTTTAAGCACGCGGACTCGCAGAGTTCACGCTACATTACTTTTATGAAAGACGCATTTATCGTTGACGGCATCCGCACGCCGATTGGCAACTTTGGCGGGGCCCTGGCCACCGTGCGGCCCGACGACCTAGGGGCCCTGGTGATCCAGGAGCTGCTGCGGCGCAACCCCACGGCCGACCCGGCCGGCGTGGCCGATGTGCTGCTGGGCTGCGCCAACCAAGCCGGCGACGACAATCGCAACGTGGCCCGCATGGCCCTATTGCTGGCCGGCCTGCCGGCCTCAGTGCCCGGCGAAACCGTGAACCGCCTGTGCGCCAGCGGCCTCTCGGCCAGCGTGGCGGCGGCCCGCGCCATCCAGTGCAGCGACGGCGACCTGTTCATCGCCGGCGGCGTGGAGAGCATGACCCGGGGGCCCCTGGTGATTTCCAAGGCCAGCGCCGCCTTCGGGCGCGACGCGCAAATGGCCGATTCAAGCTTCGGCTGGCGCTTTGTCAACCCCCGCATGGAGGAGCTGTACGGCACCGACAGCATGGGCGAAACGGCCGAGAACCTGGCCGAACGCGACGGCATCAGCCGCGCCGACCAGGACCGGTTTGCCCTGGCCTCGCAGCACAAAGCCGCCGCCGCCCAAAGCAGTGGCCGCCTGGCCCAGGAAATCGTGCCCGTGCCCATTCCGCAGCGCAAGGGCGCGCCGGTGCTGTTTGCGGAGGACGAATTCATCAAGGCCACCACCACCGCGGAGGGCCTGGCCAAGCTGCGCCCCGCCTTCCGCAAAAACGGCGGCACCGTGACGGCCGGCAACGCCTCGGGCCTGAACGACGGGGCCGCTGCCCTGCTCCTGGCCTCGGCAGACGGCCTGAAGCAGCACGGCCTCACGCCCCGGGCCCGCTTCGTGGCGATGGGCGTGGCCGGCGTGGAGCCGCGCTACATGGGCATCGGGCCGGTGCCGGCCACCCAAATGGCGCTGAAAAAAGCTGGCCTCACGCTGGACCAAATCGACCTGATTGAGCTCAACGAAGCCTTCGCCGCCCAAAGCCTGGCCTGCACCAGGGCCCTGGGCCTGGCCGACGACGACCCGCGCCTCAATCCGAACGGCGGCGCCATTGCCCTGGGCCACCCCCTGGGCATGAGCGGCGCCCGCCTCCTCCAAACCGCCGCCCTGGAGCTGCACCGCCAGCACCTGCGTTACGCCTTGGTGACGATGTGCATCGGCGTGGGCCAGGGCTACGCCGCGATTATTGAACGGGTGTAAACGGCTTTGAACGGCTGTAGCGCGGACTTTGCAGTCCGCGGCTTTCGCTTCGTCCTGCCGATCACCGTTTGGCGACCGTTCAAAAACGCGGACTACAAAGTCCGCGCTACATTCTAATCCTTCCTTCCCCATGCCCACCCAACTGCTCGAAAACTACACCCTTGGCCGCTGGCTGCCCGGCGGGGGGCCCCAGCAAGAACTGCTCGACGCCAGCACCGGCGAAACCATCGCCCTGGCTAACACTGAAGGCGTTGACTACGAAGAGGTTTTGGCCTACGGGCGGCGCGTGGGCAACCCCGCGCTGCGCAAAATGACCTTCCACGAGCGGGGGCGGATGCTGAAGGCGCTGGCATTCCACTTGCAGGAGAAAAAGGAGGTTTTTTACGAGCTGAGCTACCGCTCGGGGGCTACGCGGGCCGACTCGTGGATCGACATTGAGGGCGGCATCGGCAACCTGTTTGCCAACGCCTCGCTGCGGCGTAAATTCCCCGACAAGCCGTTTTACGTGGAGGGCGAGCCGGTGGGCCTGAGCAAGGGCGGCACCTTCGTGGCCCAGCACCTGCTGGTGCCCAAGGAGGGCGTGGCCGTGCACATCAACGCCTACAACTTCCCCATCTGGGGCCTGCTGGAGAAGATTGCCGTGAACCTGCTGGCCGGCATGCCCGCCGTGGTGAAGCCCGCCGTGCCCACGGCCTACCTCACCGAGGCCGTGGTGCGCGAAATCATCGCCTCCGGCATCTTGCCCGCCGGGGCCCTGCAGCTGGTGTCGGGCTCGGGCCAGGGCATTCTCGACCACCTCACCTACCAGGACGTGGTGACCTTCACCGGCTCGGCCGTCACCGGCCGGCTGCTGCGCGCCCACCCGCGCATCATCGAAGAAGCGGTGCCCTTCACGATGGAAGCCGACTCGCTGAACGCCGCCGTGCTGGGGCCCGACGCCCGGCCGGGCACGCCGGAATTCGACCTCTTCGTGAAGGAAGTGCGCAAGGAAATGACGGCCAAGTGCGGGCAGAAGTGCACCGCCATCCGCCGCGTCCTTGTGCCCGCCGAGCTGCTGGAGGACGTGCAGATTGCCCTGGGCAAGGCCCTGGCCCAGACCACCATCGGCCACCCACGGGCTGAGGGCGTGCGCATGGGGGCCCTGGCCGGCCGGGCGCAGGCCGCGCAGTTCCGCGCCCGGGTGCAGGAGCTGGCCCGCCACACGCCCATCGTGTACGGCGACCTGGACAACGTGGAAATCCGGGGCCAGGACCTGGGGGCCCACGCCGGCCGGGGCGCCTTTGCCTCGCCCATCGTGCTGCGCAACGACGAACCGTTTCGCCACCTCGACAGCCACGAAATCGAGGCCTTCGGGCCGGTGGTGACGCTGATGCCCTACCACGACCTGGGCGAGGCCGTGCAACTCGCCAACCTCGGCCGCGGCTCGCTGGTCTGCTCGCTGGCCACGGCCGACGCGGGCGTGGCCACGGAGTTTGTGCTGGGCGCGGCCACCCACCACGGCCGCATCCTGGTGCTGAACGAGGAGATGGCCAAGGAGAGCACCGGCCACGGCGCGCCGCTGCCGCAGCTCATCCACGGGGGCCCCGGGCGGGCCGGCGGCGGCCAGGAAATGGGCGGCATCCGCGGCGTGGAGCACTTCATGCAGCGCGTGGCCCTGCAAGGCTCGCCGAGCATGCTTACGGCCATCACGCAGGTGTACCAGGCAGGGGCCCAGCAGATTGAGCGCGACAAGCACCCTTTCCAGCACTACTTCGAGGAGCTGGAAATTGGACAGACCTACACCACCCACCGCCACACCGTGACGGAGGCCGACATCACAAACTTTGCCCAGGTGTCAGGCGACAACTTCTACGCCCACGTGGACGCTACTTCGCTGGACGGCACGCTGTTCACGGGGCGCGTGGCCCACGGCTACTACATCCTCAGCAAGGCCGCCGGCATGTTCGTGGACCCGCGCAAGGGCCCCGTGCTGCTCAACTACGGCCTCGACGAGTGCCGCTTCACCAAGCCCGTGTACCCGGGCACCACCATCGGCGTGCAGCTGACGGTGAAGGAGAAGGTGGGCCAGGAAAAGCGCGACGCCGCCGACGTGGCCAAGGGCATCGTGCGCTGGCTGGTAACCGTGACCGACGAAACCGGCGACACCGTAGCCGTGGCCACGATTTTGACCATGGTAAAGCAGCGGGCGCAGGAATAAGCGCTGGGGGTAACCGTTGGATATCCTCAATTCGCGGTATATTATTGGCCCAATTAGCCCACTATTATACCGGCACACGGTTGTTCCGCCCATAGTTGCTTGCCATGCCTACTGCCCTTTCCATTACCACCCCCGCCGACTACGCCGCGCAACTGGTGGCCGAACAGGTTCGCGCCGAAAAAGCAGAGGCCGCGCTGGCCCAGGCCCGCGCCCGCGTAGCCGCCCTCGAAAACGAGCTGGTGGCCGCCGCCGGCAGTGCCCAGCGCCACCACGCCCAGCTGGTGGCGCTGGTGCAACGCTTGCAAGTGGGCTTGGTGTTGGTCGACCACGAAGGCCAGATTCAGTTCGTCAACCAGCATTTCTGGGAGCTGTTCGGCCTGGTGCCCGTGGCCAACCCAGCGGCTGGGGCCCCGGGCATTCCCCCGGCGGCCGTGAACATCGACGACGCGTTTCAGGACCCGGCCGCCTTCGCGGCGCGGGCCTGGGCACTACACACGGCCGGGCAAACGGTGCTGCGGGAAGAATTCGTTCTCGCCGACGGCCGAACCCTTGAACTCGACTACCTGGTGCTGGACCAGGCGCAGGCCGGCCGCCTGATTTGCTACCGCGACGTGACCGCTCGCCACCGGCTCGACGCGCGCCTGCGCACGCTGGCCCACATTCCGCGGCACAACCCCAACCCCATCTTACGGGTGGCCGCCACGGGGGAAATCGTGTACGCCAACCCCGCCGCCGCCGCCCTGCTGGGGGCCCTGGCCACCGATGCGCCAGGGGACTTGTACCAGCGGATGCTCGCGCTGGTACACGCCGCCCTGGGCACGCCCGCGCCGCACCCGCAGGAGCTGGCCGTGGCCGAGCAGCAATTCTTAATTTACCGCCGTGGCCGTGCCTGGCTATGATTACGCTACGCTGTACCTGACCGACGTGACGGCACAGCAGCAAATTGCTCAGCAGCTGGCCGAGCAGCGCACATTCTACGAGAGCGTGTTGGAGCAGGTGCCCATGGCGGTGGCTGTGTTCGATGCCCAGCACCGCTACCTGTTCGTCAACCCCGTAGTGGAGCCCGACCCCATTACCCGTGCCTGGATGCTGGGCAAAACCAGCACAGAGGCCTGCCAGCGCCAGCAGCACCCCGCGGCCGTGGCCCAGCAGCGGCAAGCCGCCTTCGCCGAAGCCCTGCGCGAGCAACGGGCCGTGAGCTGGGACGAGCAGCGCGCGAACAGCGCGGGGGTGGAGTACATGCAGGTGAGCTACCAGCCCATGCCAGGCCCCACGGGCACGCGGTGGGTCATTGCCACGGGGGTGGATATCACGGAGCGCAAGTTCGCCGAAGCACGCATGGCCGAGCAGCGGGAATTCTACGAATCCATCCTGAACTTACTCCCGGTGGACGTGGCCGTGTTCGATGCCCAGCACCGCTACCTGTTCGTCAACCCCGCGGCGGTTACGGACCCCGAAGTGCGCCGACAAATGATTGGGCTGACCCAGGGCGAATACCTGGCCCGCCGCCCCCACCAGCCGGCGGGCCTGCTCGAGCAGCGGCAGCACTACTTCGCGCAGGCCATGCGTACGCGGCAAGACGTGATTTGGGAAGAGCTGCGCCCCGGCCCGCAGCTGATGCTGCGGCGGCTGCGGCCCGTTTTTGCGGCCGACGGCGTGTTGCGGCTGGTCGTGGGCTCGGGCATCGACATCACGGCCCGGCACGAGGCCGAGGAGCGCCAGCGCCGGGCCCAGGCACTGCTCCAGGAACAGCAGGACTTCACCCGCCAGGTGGTGGACGCCCTGCCGGACGCGCTGTACATGATGGGCCCCGACGGCCACCCGGCCTTCGCCAACGCGGCCTACAGAGCGTCGGTTGTGCACAATTCCCATTCCCAGCACGGCGCGGAAAAGAATGCCATTGTGCAGGACGAGCTGCGGCAGATTGGGGCCCTCGACGACTTGGTAATGCGCACCCAGCAGCCCCACTCGCGGGAATTGACCTTTACGCTGACCACCGGCGAAAAGCGGTACTTCAACGTACAAAAGCAGCCCATGCGGCAGCCCGACGGGCAGCCGGGCATCCTCACGGTGAGCAGCGACGTGACGGCGATAAAGCGGGCCCGGCAGGCCCTGGAGCAGCGCGAGAAGCAGTACCACGACCTGGTGTACTACTCGCAGGCCCTCATTTGCACGCTTGATTTGCAGGGCCGGCTGCTCTCGGTGAACCCCGCCATCGAGCAGCTACTGGGCCTGCCAGCCGACCAGCTGGTGGGGCACTTCCTGTACGAAACCATGCTGCCCGAACACCACGCCGGGCTGCAGGAATACCTCGACAACCTGAGCCATCCCTCACCTAACCCCCAGATAATAAAGATCCTCACCGCCACCGGCGAGCGGCGCTACCTGAACTATTACGCCCACCGCGTGGCCGAGCCCGGCCAGCCGCCCTACGTGGTAGCCTCCGGCTACGACGTGACGGCGGGCGTGCGGGCCCAGCGGGCCCTGCAACAAGCCAAACAGGAAGCCGAGGAAAACGCCCGCGCCAAGGAGGCCTTCCTAGCGCACATGAGCCACGAAATCCGCACGCCGCTGAACGGGGTGCTGGGCATGGCCGCCCTGCTCCAGAAAACACCCCTCACCGAGCCGCAGGCCGAGTACTTGCACACCATGCAGCACGCCGGCCGCCACCTGCTGGCCCTGCTCAACGACGTGCTGGACATGGCCAAAATCACGGGCCAGCACTTGCAGCTCGACCACGCGCCCTTCGACCTGGCCGTGGCGATGCAGGGCGCCGGCCAAACAGTGGCCGCTCTAGCCGAAGAAAAAGGCTTGCAGCTGACGGTAGCCCTGTGGCGCGAAGGCCTGGACCCGCGCGTACTCGGCGACGCGTACCGGCTGCACCAGGTGCTGCTCAACCTGCTCAGCAACGCCATCAAGTTCACCGAGCGGGGGCGCGTGCGATTGGGGGCCGACGTGCTGCGCGACGCCCCCGGGGGCCTCACCGTGCGCTTTTGGGTGGAGGACACCGGCATTGGCATCGCGCCCGAGCAGCAAGCCCACATCTTTGAGGCCTTTACTCAGGCCAGCGCCGAAACCAGCCAGCGCTTTGGCGGCACGGGCCTGGGGCTGGCCATCAGCCAGCAGCTGGTGGCCCAGATGGGCGGCGTGCTGCGCCTGACCAGTACGCCCGGTCACGGCACCACCTTTGCGTTTCAGCTCACGCTGCCCCGCCCGGCCCGGCCCGCCGCACCGGCCCTGCCGCCCGCCGCCCCGGCCTACGATGGGCTGCGGGGCCGGCGCGTGCTGCTGGCCGAGGATAACCCCGTCAACCAGTTCATTGCCGTGGTGGTGCTGGAGCGCTGGGGCATGCAGGTGCAGGCCGTGGCCAACGGCACCGACGCGCTGGACTACCTGCGCACCCAGCCCTTCGACGCGGCCCTGCTCGACATTCGGATGCCGGGCCTGAGCGGGGTAGCCGTGACGACCGCCATCCGCCAGCACCCCGACCCGGTGCGCGCCACCGTGCCCATCATCGCCCTCACGGCCAACGCCTTCGATACCGACCGCGCCGGTTACCTGGCCGCCGGCATGGACGCCTGCCTCACCAAGCCCTACGAGGAAGCTGCCCTCTACCAGCTGCTGGTGCAGCTGCTGGCCCGCGCCCCCGACCCCGCCGACCAGTAGCCAGCCGGGGTCCCAGGAAATAATTAAAAATTAAGAATTCTGGCAGTGGCCTAAAACGGGGTGGTCCGGCGAATTGCCCGAAGGGCTTCGTCGGGCCACTCTGGCTAAAGAACGGTGGCTTCAGGCAATGGTAAGAGTGGCCCGACGACTGAAAAAGTCGCCGGACCACCTCGTTTTAGACCACCGCCAGAATTATAAATTAAATATTTGGTTGTCAGATGTTTAATTTATAATTCTTAATTTTTAATTTCCGCCAAAAAGGTGCCGCCGCCGGCGAACCGCGCGGGCTCCACGTGCCGGTCTTTGAGGTACTGCAAGTACACGGCGATGTCGTCCATCCGGGCTTG
>NZ_MDZA01000419.1 GCF_001816125.1 Hymenobacter coccineus
CGTACAAGCCGCCGCGACACGTTCGCGTAAATCAAGAGAATAGGCTTTCACGCTGGAAAAATAACTCCCGTACTGTACATCATCCTGAGAACCGCTCTAAGAGTTAAGTTGTGGAGAAGATTTTTCATCAATGCTCAGCCTCTTTTTAAGCTTCGGCCCATGATCGTAAATAACGAGCTTGATGAACGCCATAAAATTACTCACAGCCCTCCAATAAACGCCCCACAAAAACGGCCCGGAAAACCTGCGCTTCCGGGCGTTTGGGCACCTACCATTACTCTCCAGTAAACGGACGTGTTTTGGCAGCCAAACCACCCGGCCAACCACCCAATAACACCCTGCGGATAAATAATTGTGCAGAAGTAATATTCACCTAATATCCAGAGTATAATTTTGCTAGTAACTATTGGGACAACTGAGTCCGCTGGCGAAAGTCAGGGCCGGGGCCCCAATTCACTTCTCTGTCTGCACTGGATGAAAAAAAACTTACTACGCCGCAGTAGCCCGCTGCTGTTGCTCTGCCTAATGAGCTTTACCGGGCCGGCGCGCGTGGCGCGTCAGCCGCTGGCCCCGCTGCACGTGGCCGCGGTGGCGCCGGAAACCTTCGAAACTGGCACCAAACCGGATTACCCCACCGGCACCGTGGCCTTTGCCACCGGCAGCTGGACGCTGGCCGACGCCCTGGTGGGCACCGACGCGGCCGACCACAAGAACGGGGCCCAGGCCGTGCGCTTGCAGCAGGCCGGCACGCTCACCATGAACTTCTACCTGCCCAACGGCGCGGCCACCGTGACGGTGCAGCACGCAACCTACGGCACCGACGGCAGCAGCAGCTGGGAGCTGTGGGCGCAGGCCCAGAGCTGCGACTGCGCCAAGTGGACGAAGGTGGGCGCCACGGTGCTCACCACCTCGCCCGTGTTGCAGGCGGCCTCGTTCGTGGTGAACATCCCGGGGCCCGTCAAATTTGAGATTCGCAAGACCTCCGGTGGTCGGGCGCGGCTCGACATCGACGACTTTACTGCGACGGACTTTGGCGTGGCCCCGCCCGCGCTCGACAACAGCAACCTGGCCCTGGGCAATCCAAGTGGGGCCCAGACGGACGTGTCGATGCCCAACAACTACTTGCTGCTCAAGCCACAGTACGCCGTGTCGTACAGCCGCGACCAGGGCAAGCCCAACTGGGTAAGCTGGCACCTGGACCTGTCGGACCGCGGCGGCATTGACCGGCAGGACGATTTCCGGGCCGACCCCACGCTGCCCGCCGAGTGGTACCACGTCACGGAGTTCAGCTACTCGGGCTCGGGCTTCGACCGGGGCCACAACTGCCCCTCGGCCGACCGCACCTCCAGCGTGGAGAACAACTCGGCCACGTTCCTCATGACCAACATGATGCCCCAGGCCCCCCAGAACAACCAGCAAACCTGGGCCAATCTGGAGAACTACACCCGCACGTTCTTGGCCGGTGGCAACGAGGTGTACGTCGTCTGCGGCTCGTACGGGGTGGGCGGCACCGGCTCGGCCGGGGGCCTGACGACGACCCTCGACCAGGGCCGCGTAACGGTGCCCAGCCGCTGCTGGAAGGTGGTGGTGATTCTGCCGGTGGGCGACAACGACGTGGCCCGCGTGAACGCCGGCACCCGCATCATCGCCATCGACACGCCCAACATCAACTCCATTAACACGGACTGGGGCGTGTACCGCACCACCGTGGACGCCATTGAGGCCGCCACGGGCCTGGACCTGCTCTCCAACCTGCCGCTGGAAGTGCAGGCCGCCGTGGAGGCGAAAATTGACGCCGGCCCGGTGAACTAAGCCGGCCTGGGGGCCCTGTTTATTTCTTTCTTCTGGATTTCTCGCGGTTTCGCCGCCTTTATATGTCATTGACTTCTAATTTTTTGCGCCGCCTGCGCCGGGGACTAGCGCTGGCCGCGGCCGGGGCCCTGCCCCTGGCCGCCGGGGCCCAGGCGTTGCTGCCCAGCGCCGCCCCGGTCACCGAAACCTTCGACGGGCTGGGCACGGCCGCCGCCGCGGCGGTGCCCACCGGCTTCCTGCTCTCGGCCGAAGCCGCGCCGAGCTACGGCAGCGCCGCCAACTACGCGGCCACGACCGCGGCCACCACGGGCAACCGATTCACCGCGGGCGGCACCTACAACTTCGGGGCCGATGCGGGCGCAACCGATAGGGCCCTGGGCTTTTTGAACAGCGGCAGCTACAGCTCGCCGCGCCACATTATGCTGGCGGTGCAGAACACCTCGGGCGCGGTGGTGCAGGACCTGGCCGTGCAGTTCGACATCGAGAAGTACCGCTCGGGCAGCCGGGCCTTCGACTGGAAGTTTTACGTGAGCACCAATGGGGTAACGTGGACTGCCCAAACGGCCGGCGACCAGAACTTCCCTGCCGACGCCAACAACACCGTTTATTCCTACCCGCCGCTCACCACCGCCAAGCAAGTGGCCCTCACCGGCCTCAACCTGGCCGCCGGCGCCACCTACTACTTGCGCTGGAGCGACGTGGGCACCGGCGGCAGCACCAATGGCCAAGGACTAGCCCTCGACAACCTCGTGCTGACGCCCACGCTGGGCACCGGGGCCGGCACGCCCACGGCCAGCATCGCCACCGGCACGGCAGCCTACGGCAGCCCCTACTGCCTGAGCAGCGCCGCCGGTAGCCCAAGCTTCGCGGTGGCTTATTCCGCCACCGGCTTTGCGGCGGGCGCCACGTTTAAGGCGCAGCTTTCGAGTGCGGCGGGCGTGTTTCCAGCCAATGCCACGGAGGGCATCATTGGCAGCGGCACCGCTTCGCCGCTGGCGGCCACTTTGCCGGCGGGCACGCCCAGCGGCAATGGCTACCGCATCCGGGTGGTGAGCGACGCACCGCTCACCTTCGGCACCGACAACGGCCAGAACCTGACCATCAGCCTGGCCCCGGCCACCAACCCGGTGTCGGTGACGCCCACGGGGCCCCAGTCGGTGACGACGACCGGCGCGGGCGCGACCCTCACGGCCTTGGCTGGGCCCCCTCGGCCTTTGCCTGGTATTACGGCACGGCGGCGGCGGGGCCTTACACCACGCCACTGGCGGGCGCCACGGCGGCCACTTACCAAGTTAGCGGCGCCGGTTTTCCGGCCGCGGGCACCTACTACGTGGTGGCCCAGGCCACCTCTGTCTGCGGCGCCGTGGTGGGCCTGAGCGCCCCCGTGGCGGTGACCGTGACGGCCCCGGTGGTGGTCACGAAACCCTCGCTGACGGCCTCGCTCGCTACGCTCCCCGACTTCGGTAGTGCCGCCAGCGGTGCGGCTAGCCTTTCCAAAAGCTTTACCCTGAGCGGCGCCAACCTTACCGGCCCGGTGACGGTGACGCCCGCGGCGGGCTTCGAGATTCGCGTGGGGGTCCAGGCCTTTGCGTGCTGCGCCATTCAGTTGACGCCCGTGGATGGCGCGGTGAATGCCACGGTGGACGTGCGCTTCGTGCCCACGGCGGCGCAGGCCTACGCGGCCAGCCTTGCCGTGACGGGCCCCGGCGTACCGGCTCTGGCCGTAGCGGTGAGCGGCACCGGCATTGCGCCGGTGTACCCGGCCTCGGTGAGCAGCGTGGCCGTGACGGCCGTTGCGCCCACTACCGCCACGGCCGGCGGCACTGTAGACGCCGACGGCGGCAGCGCCGTAACGGCCCGGGGCGTGGTGTGGAGCAGAACCGCTAACCCCACCCTCACGGCTACCAAAACCACCGACGGCGCGGGCCCCGGCAACTTCGCCAGCGCCCTCACCGGCCTGCTGCCCGGCACCGCCTACTTCGTGCGGGCCTACGCCACCAACGCCGCGGGCACAGCCTACGGCGACGAGCTGACCTTCACCACCACCACCATCCCGCTGGCCGCTGAGCCCACCGCCTCGGCCACCCTCACGGCCAGCGCCGTGACCAGCAACTCGCTGCAACTCACCGTGGCGGGCGGCAACGGGGCCAAGCGGCTCATCTTGGCCCACCTCACTACTGCCGTAGATGCTGCGCCGGTTGACGCGACGACCTACGCCGCCGACCCCGCCTTTGGCGCGGGGGCCCAAATCGGTACCGGCAACTACGTGGTGTACAGCGGCACCGGCACCGGCGTGACCGTGACCGGCCTGCGGGCCGGCAACACCTACACGTTCGCCGTGTTTGAGTACAACGACAACGACACGCCCTTCGCCGAGAACTACCGCACCGCCGCGCCCGGCACGCTGGCCCAGGCCACGGCGGCCGCCTCGGCCGCGCTGCTGCTCGAAGAAAACTTCGCCTACCCCGCCGGGGCCCTGCTGACGAATAACGACTGGACGGCCCACAGTGGCTCCGGCACCAACGCCGTGGGCGTGGTGGCCCCCGGCCTAAGCTACGCCGGCTACGGCGCCAGCGGCATCGGCAACGCGGCGGCCCTGGTGGCCAGCGGCGAAGACGTGAGCCGCGGCTTTGCGCCCGTGGCACCCCGCACGCCGGTGTACGCCTCGTACCTCGTGAACATGGCCAGCGCCACCACGGCCGGCGACTACTACTTCCACCTGGGCCCCGCACCGCTGGGCACCACCTTCCGCAGCCGGGTGTTTGTGCGCCGCAACGCCGCCACCGGCAAGGTGCAGTTCGGCATCAGCGGCAGCGCGGCGGCCACGTATGGCACCACCGACTACGACCTGAACACGACCTACCTGCTGGTGGTGAAGTACAGCTTCGACGAAACCGGCAACCTGTCGCAGCTCTTCGTGAACCCGCCCGCCGGCGCCGAGCCGGCTGCGGCCGACGTGAGCGCGGCCGAAGCCGCTACTACTTCGCCGACCAACATCGGCACGGTGGCCCTGCGCCAGGGCGCCAACTCGCCCAACCTGGTGGTGGACGGCCTGCGCGTCGGTACTTCCTACCAGGTGGTGCGCGGGAGCTCTGCTTGCACGGCCCCGGTCATCAAGGCGCCGGTGGTGCCAGTGGCCACCGCCCAGGCCGGCCTGAATGGGGCTTCGGTAGCCTTCGCGGCCACGGCCACGGGGGCCCCAGTGCTCACGTATTCCATCACGACGAACGGGACGACCACGGCCATTACCTCGCCCTACGTGTTCCCGGTGGGCACCACGGTGGTGACGGCCACGGCCACCAACGACTGCGGCACCACCTCGCTGCCCTTCTCCGTGACGGTGCAGAGCCCGACGGTGGTGAGTGTGCTGCACCAGAACGCCGACTACCTGCCCAACGACGACACGGTGCGCCCCAACCTCGACCTGGTGAACAACGGTCCCGCGGCCATTCCTTACAAGGAGCTGACCGTGCGCTACTGGCTGACGCCGGAGGACTTTGCGCCCATCCTCACGTCGGTGGACTACGCCCAGCTCGGTACCAGCGACGTGAAGATGCGCTACGTGCCCCTGGCCCAACCCGTGCAGGGCGCCTTCGGCTACGTGGAATACAGCTTCACCTCACCCAATAGCCTCCCCGCCGGGGGCCGCTCCGGCCAGATCCGCTCGCGCATCTACAAGCAAACCCGCACGCGCTTCGACCAGACGGACGACTACTCCTACACCACCAGCCGCACCTACGCCCCGAACGACCACCTGACCGTGTACCGCAACGGCGTCCTCATCGGGGGCGCGGAGCCGGCTCCGGTGGCCCCGGTCACAAGCTTACAAGTGCTGTCGCAAACCCAGACCACAGTGCTCTCGACCCAGACCATCAGCACCTACGTGCAGCTGCGCAACGTGGGCAACCAGCCCGTGCCGTACCAGGACCTGGCCGTGCGCTACTGGTTCACCCCGGAAAGCGCGGCGGCCCTGAAGTCGTCCGTGGATTACGCGGTGCTGGGCAGCAGCAACGTGAAGGTCACCTTTGGCACGTCCGGCACCGAAACATATGCCGAAATTCGGTTCGCCCCTGCTCTGGGCAGCCTTATGCCGCGCAGCACCACCGGCAATGTGCAGTACCGCATCTACAAGGATGACCGGTCGTTCTTCAACCAAGCCAACGACTTCTCCTTCCTGCCGTTCAGCCGCCAGTTTGCCGCCAACGACCACCTGAGCGTGTACCAGCAGGGCCACCTCGTGTACGGCCAGGAGCCGGCCGGGGCCGCCGGAGCCAGTGCCGCCATGAGCCGGGGGCCCCAGGCCGCCGCTGCCGACGCGCCCGCCGGGGCGCAGGCCGTGCGCAGCTACCCCAACCCCTTCACGGGCAGCACCACGCTCGCCTTTGCCCTGGCGCAAGGTGCCGCGTACCAGCTCGATGTGTACGACGGCACCGGCCGCCTGGTGCAGCACCTGGCCGCCGGCCAGGCCGGCGCCGGTGAGCTGATCCGCACCGAGTGGCAGGCCACCGGCCTGGCCCCGGGCCTGTACCTGGCCCGCCTCACCACTGGCGGCACCGTGCAGAACCTCAAGCTAATCAAGCAATAGGCTGCACTGCCGCCGCCGAACTGGCCACCAAAAAAGCCGGGCCCCGTGTGGGGTCCGGCTTTTTTATTTGCGGCGCGGCAGCCCCTATTGCTGGTACTCGGCCAGTACCCGGCGCAGGTCGTTCAGGCGCCGCGCCACGGGCTCGAGCACGGCTTCGGGCACGGGCACTTGTGTGTTGTAGCGGGCGAGGAGGTAACGCACCAGGGCCCCCAGGGCAACAAGCTCTTCCACCACCTGGCCGCGCACGGCCTGCCAGCGCGGCTCGCCCAAGCCGCTGCGCGTGAGGCAGTAGTGGCGCACGGCGATGGTTTGGCCCACCAGCTGGGCCACTTGGTCGAGCACCTGCTGCTCATCGGTGCTGAAGGTGCGCGGGGCGCGGTCAATCACGCACAGCGTGCCAATGTTGCGCTGGTCGGGCATGCGCAGCGGGGCCCCCGCGTAGAACCGCAGGCCCTTGGCCCGGGCGGCCGCATCGGCCGCGGCCGTCAGGCGCAGGGCCTCGTCGCTGGCCAGGTCGGTGATTACCAAGGCTTTGTTCTCGCGCACCACCAGTGAACAAATGGCTTCGACGCGCGGCTGCCGCAGCAGGCCTGGCACACCGTAGCTGGCGTGGTAGTACACCTCGTTTTCATCGACGAGGGCGATGAGGGAAATGGGCAAGCTAAAAATGTGCGCCGTCAAGTCCACGAACTCGTCGAACACCGACTCGTGCAGCGAGTGCACAATGTCGTAGTGGCGCAGGGTGCGCAGGCGTTCAGCGTCGTCGGGGGGCAGGAGCGCGGCAGGAATCTGTATCATAGGAGGTAGGGATAGGATGAGTGGCATCTACTACCACCGCAAGCAAAGTTATTATATTATATATTTATTTTAACTCTTATATGGGTCGCAACGAGCTATTTATTAGCACTCGGCGGGCATTTCGCCCAAAGGAATGGGCATTGCCTTTTCAGCCCGCCGCGGCGCGGCCCTGCCACTCCCGCGATGCGTACTGGGCACCTACCGCAATGCAGGCAAACGTGGTGGGCCCCACCTCGGCGTAGCTGCCGTCGTCGGCCACCAGGTAATAGCACGGGTTGTCGATGTTGCGGGGCCCGGCGGTGGCCACCGGGGCTGGTTTTTCAGCCACGCGCTTGGCCACCAGGGGTGGCACCGGGGCCCATTCGCGCCAGTAGATGTAGTAGCTTATGAGGGCGCTGCACAGCAGGAAAATCAGCAGGATTTTCATCGGGGCAAGTCAACAAATCGTGTTTGAGGGCGCCCGGCGCCCGCCGCAATATGCAGCACTTCATCCCGATTACGTAACCCCCCGACGCCCCTTGGGTTGGGCACCCAGGGGGCCCCAGCGCCCCAAAACCATTGGCCCCGCCGTACGGGCCCCACCACATCCTGCCGGAAAGTACTCAAACCGTTGGGGAACCAGCAAACGGCCCCGCGGCTGCATAACAATACTTTTTTAAGTAAGTTATTAATAGAGAGATAGTTGATAAAATTCTTATCCTGTTTGCCGAGCCGCGCCCAGTGGTACACCTAGGCCCCTGCCATTATCGTGGCCTGGTAGGCGGGGCTGCTACTGCCCATCTTAAAAAACTTATAAATAATTATGTCCCTCCCAAATATTTTTTTCCTCTCCCCGTACAAAATTTCCGCTTCACAATTTTTTGCTCTTTTATCTTTTTTAGCTCCTATGCACTGCGAGGGGCAAAAGCGCCCGCACCCACTAGGTTGCCCGGCCGCGCCGGACGACCAAAACCCCGCCCGGCTGGTTAGCCCATGGCCTCAAAAAAATGCAGTACTGGCCGCTGCAAAAGCGGCCCCCGCCGGCCCGACCGGATGCTCCCGGAGGACGCCGCGCACGCACCGCTCAGGGGCCCAGGCCTCCCCGGGGAAGGGGCCAACCAGGTTTATAAAAAATCACTTTCAACCGCTTTCCACCGGCAGCCGTAGACGCGCACCAACCATCCGGTTTCCCTGCGCTATGCCCGACGATCCCAAAGAACTGCAATTCCCGCTCTACGTGAAGGCGCCGCTGGTGCTGCTGGGCCTGGCGTTGGTGGTGCTCACGCTGCACATCGCCTCAGAGCTCATTTTCCCGATTTTCTTCGCGGTCATTTTTGCCATCATGCTGCACCCCGTCGAGCAGTGGCTGCTGCGGCGCAAGGTGCCGCCGCTGCTGGCCATTGCCCTCACGGTGGTGCTGGGCGTGGCGGCACTGCTGGCGCTGCTCTACTTTATTTACCTGGAGGCCACGCAGCTATCGGGGCAGCTGCCCCTTTTCAAGGCCAAGTTCTTCCACACGGCCCAGGTGGTGGAGCAGTGGCTAAACGCGCGCTTCGGCATCACGAACCAGAAGCTGATGGGCTACCTCAACGAGGTGGGCGGCCGGGCGGCGGGCCTGGCTGGGGGCACGCTCACGGCCGTGTCGGCGCTACTGGTGGCGGCCACGCTGTTGCCGGTGTACATCTTTTTACTGTTTCTGTACCAAAAGCGGCTGGTAACGTTCCTCACCCAGGTGTTTTCGGGGCGCAACGCGGGCACCGGCGTGGCCGAGGTGCTGCACGAGAGCAAAGCCGCCATCCAGAGCTACATGATTGGCCTGCTCATCGAGGGCAGCATTGTGGCTGTGCTCAACGTGGGGGCCCTGTTCGCGCTGGGCATCCCCTACGCGCTGCTGCTGGGCGTGCTGGGGGCCCTGCTCAACTTCATCCCGTACGTGGGCGGGCTGGCGGCCATTTTACTGCCGGTGCTCATGGCCTTCGTCACGAAGGACGGCCTGGGCTACCCAGCGGGCGTGGTGGCGGTGTACGTGGTCATCCAGTTCATTGACAACCACTTTCTTATCCCGCGCATCGTGGCTTCCAAAATCAAGGTCAACGCCCTGGTGGCCATTGTGGGAGTGCTGGTGGGCAACGCCGTGGGCGGGGTGGCGGGCATGTTTCTGGCCCTGCCAGTCATTGCCATCCTGAAGATTATTTTCGACCGCATCGAGTCGCTCCGCCCCTGGGGCCTGCTGCTCGGCGACGAGGAAGCCACCGAGAAGCTTACCGCCGACGGCGCTGCCCCGCGGCGGCGGCCCTTGCTGCGCAACGGTGCCACGCGCCCAGCCGCCGTCACTGGGTAGAGGTTCTCAGGGCGTCACGCTTGCCAGCCAGGTTTCGGCTGCTGCCACGCTAGAAAACCGCTTGAACGCGAATTCCTTAGGAGCAGCCGTCACCACCGATTCGGTGGAGAGGCGGTGCACCGGGTCGGCGCCTTCCACGATGCCGCAGTGGCGGGTGCGGGCCTGGGCCATGGCCCGCGGAATCCAGTTTTGGACGAGCCACTGCTGGGCCGCGGGCAGTAAAGGAGCACGCTGTCCGTGGTCGGACAGAATTTTGCGGGCCCCGGTGGTAAGCAGCACCGCCAGCACTTTTTCGTAGTACGCCTGCACCACGTCGAGCGACACGCGGCCGGGGCCCCAGGCCAGGCGCACGTGGCCAGCGGGATGGTAATAGAGCTGGCCCGCGGTGTTAGCAAATGATAATATTTCTTGATCAAGCATTAACGAAACCATAATACAGGGAGGAATAATGTAATATAAACGTGGAATGGGTTAAAGATAGGGGCTCCGGCGGCGCATTACCAAATGGTACTTGCTTGCTGCCCCGCGGCTGCCCCTATCTTGCGGGCCGCAACCCCGCTTTCCTTCGCCATGCCCGCCTACCTGCCCGGCCTGCACATCTTGGCCACCTTTGGGGCCCCTGCCTCGGCCCTGCGCGACGCGGCAGCCTGCCGCGCGTTCTTCGACGAGCAAATCCGGCGCTTTGGGCTGGAGAAGGTGGGCGAAACCTACCACGCCTTTCCGGCCGACGGTGGCTTCACGGCGGTGCTGGCCCTCACCGAATCGCACCTGAGCCTGCACACTTGGCCCGAGCACGGCCTGGCCACGTTCGACGTGTTTCTGTCGAATTTTCGGCGCGACAACTCGGCTACGGTGCGGGGGATTTACGCGGCCACGCTGGCCTTTTTTGAGGGTACCGAGCAGGCCAAAACCGAGGTGTGCCGATGAGCGAGCCCGCCCAACCCGCCGCGCCGTCGGCCCAGCTCACCTGCCCCGACTGCCAGCAAAGCATCACGTACTACGATGTAGAAGGCAGCGAATACTACGCTTGCCCGCACTGCCACAGCTACTTCCGGTACCGCGGCGAGGGGCCCCCAAAAATATTTGGCAAGTACCAAAAGGTGCCCGCCGGCCTGGGCCTGCTGCCCGTGGGCACGCCGGGCACCCTGGCCGGGCGTGCCTGCCGGGTGGTGGGCGTGGTGGAACGCGCCGAACTGGGTCGTAACGGCCGCACCCAGTACCACTGGCTGGAGTACCAAATCTACCAGCCGACCACCAACGATTATGCTCAATTAGCGCAGTTCAATGGACATTGGACGGTAATCCGGCCAGCTAAGTGCACCTACGATGTGCAGGCCCCCAACACCCGGCGCGCCTTTGTGCAACAACCCGACGCGACGTACCGGCTCTACAACCGTTACCAGGGCCGCGTGCTATTTGCCGAGGGCGAATTCGATTGGGACATCGAGGGCGACGACCACTTGCGGCTGGTAGAGTTCATTTGCCCGCCCGTGATGCTGGTGCAGGAGCGTAACAAAGACCAGAACAAGTGGTACCGGGCCGAACACATCGAGCCGGCTGCCGTGGCCGCAGCCTTTGGCTTGAGCCGTACCAGCCTACCGCACCGCCAAGGCGTGGGCGCAGTGCAGCCCGACCCCATCGACACCAGGTGGTCGGGCCTGCGTAACGTAACCCTGCTGGCGCTGATACTGCTTTTTGCTGTGCAGTTCGGCGTCAAGCGCTCCAGCAAAGTTCTATTCACCGATACCTTGCACGTGGTGGCTGATGCGAGCGGCACGCCGGGCACCGGCAAGGTCATCGTGTCGCCATCGTTCACCGTCGGCCAGCAGGGGCCTCTGGAAATCGACCTTACCACCACCGTCAGCAACCAGTGGCTGGAGCTGCCCGTGAGCCTGATAAACGAGCAAACCGGCCAAGGTTTTGAGTTCACCAAAAACATCGAGTTTTACCACGGCGTGGAAGACGGCGAAAGCTGGAGCGAAGGCGGCCGCGACGCCGACGCGGTGCTCTCGCGGGTGCCGGCCGGGCGCTACCACCTCAACTTTTATCCCTTCAGCGAGGCGGGCCCCGCCGCCCCCGACATTGCGGTGACGGTGACGGCCGACCCGCCGCTGTGGTCGAATTTTCTGCTGGCATTGGTCACAATACTCGTGTTTCCCGCTTTTCAGTTGTGGCGCAGCTCTGACCACGAAGCCCGCCGCTGGAGCGAAAGCGACTATGGGCCCACCAGCGGCTGAACGCCCCCGACAAATCCTCTTTAAGCCTTTTCAACGCCTCGTTTTGTTCGACTTTTTATCCGATTTGCGCCCCGTGCGCTACTACGCGCTGCTGCTCCTCTTGCCGCTGGGCTGGTACGTGTGGGGCACGGCCACCGGCACGCGCCTGCTCGGCGACGACAACGAAAGTACCGAAAACCTGGGGGCCCCGGGCACCCGCGGCGGCCACGGCTCGGCGGGCCGGGGCCTGTACTTCCACAAATAACGCATTGGCCATGAACCTCCTCCAATACCATCCGCTGCTGGCGTCCGTCATTTACTCCGTGGTAGGCATCGCCATTTTGGTGGTCAGCTTCTTCCTGTTCGACAAGCTGACGCCGGGCACCCTGCGCAAGGAAATCCTGGAAGACCAGAACGTGGCCCTGGCCATTCTGGGCGCCGCGTTTATGCTGTCGGTGGCCCTCATCATCAGCGCCGCCGTGCATGGCTGAGTTGCTCGACGAACCCGCACCAGTAGCTGCTGCGGGGGCCCCGGCGGCCGACGCCCGGCTGCCCGGCTTGCTGCTGGTAGCGGTGGCCGTGATTGCTACCTGCGGGCTGATTTATGAGCTGATTGCCGGCACGTTGGCCTCGTACCTGCTCGGCGATTCGGTGACGCAGTTTTCGACCATCATCGGGGCCTACCTATTTGCGATGGGCATCGGCTCGTGGCTGTCGAAGTTCCTCGACGGGCCCCTGCTGAAGTGGTTTATTCGGCTCGAAATCCTGGTCGGCCTCGTGGGCGGGTGCATGGCGCCGTTGCTGTTCTTGCTCTTCGAGTACGTCAACTCGTTCCGGCTGCTGCTGTATGCGCTGGTGGGCCTCACGGGCGTGCTGGTGGGGCTGGAAATCCCGCTGCTGATGCGCATTCTGGAGCACCGCTTCCCGTTTAAAGACCTGGTAGCGCGGGTGTTCACCTTCGATTACGTGGGGGCCCTGCTGGCCTCGCTCATCTTCCCGCTGGTGCTGGTGCCGCACCTGGGGCTCATCCGCACCTCGCTCCTGTTCGGGGCCCTTAACCTGGTGGTGGCCGGCGTGGTGCTGGCCCGCTTTTCGGAAACGCGGCCTTACCGGCGGCAGTTTGCGGGGGGCATCGCGGCGGCGCTGGCGGGGCTGGGCACCCTGTTTTATTTCGCCAACGACTTGCTGGCCCACACCGAAACCCTGGCGTTTCAGGACCAGGTGATTTACTCGAAATCAACGCCTTACCAGCGCATCGTCCTCACCCGCAACCCGCGCGAGCTGCGCCTGTTCCTCAACGGCAACCTCCAGTTCAGCTCGCTCGACGAGTATCGCTACCACGAGGCCCTGGTGCACCCGCTGATGCAGGCCCTGCCCCGCGCCCGCCGCGTGCTGGTGCTGGGCGGCGGCGACGGCCTAGCCGTGCGCGAGCTGCTGAAGTACAAGCAGTTAACCAGCATCCGCTTGGTGGACCTCGACCCGGGCATGACGCGCCTGTTCCGCCACAGCCCGCTGCTGCTGGCGCTGAACAAGGGGGCCCTGAACGACCCCAAGGTGCAGGTCGTCAGCGCCGACGCTTACCAGTGGGTGCGGGCCGACACCGCGCGCTACGACGCCGTCATCGTCGATTTCCCCGACCCTTCGAACTACTCCATCGGCAAGCTGTACTCGGCCGCGTTCTACACGGCCCTGACCCAGCGGCTGGCCCCCGGCGGGCGGCTGGTGGTGCAGAGCACCTCGCCGTATTTGGCGCGGCAGTCGTTTTGGTGCGTGGCGCATACGCTGCAAGCCGCTGGCCTGCACGTGGTTCCGTACCACCTCTACGTGCCCTCGTTTGGCGAGTGGGGCTACGTGCTGGCGGGCCCCGACGCCCAGTGGCGCGGCGACGCGGGGCCCCTGCCGGCGGGCCTGCGCTACGTCACGGCCGGCACCATCCACGACATGCTGCGCTTCCCGCCCGATATGGCCGAAGTGCCCACGGAGGTTAACCAGCTGAACAACCAAGCGTTAGTGCGCTACTTCGAGGAAGACTGGGGGCCCTACGTGCACTAAGCGGCCATCCAAATGGTCGAAATGGCCGAAGATTTTGTTGCCAAGCACATGGAAAGCAAAACGAAGGCAGCAGACTTTGCGCGGGCAACGCTCGTGGCCCAGCTGGCCGCGCAGCCGGTTTGGGATTTGATTGTGATTGGCGGCGGGGCCACGGGCCTGGGCGTGGCCTTGGATGGCCTCAGCCGGGGCTACAAAACCTTGTTGCTGGAGCAGGACGACTACGCCAAGGGCACTTCGAGCCGCAGCACCAAGCTGGTGCACGGCGGCGTGCGCTACCTGGCCCAGGGCGACATCGGCCTGGTGCGGGAGGCGCTGTACGAGCGCGGGCTGCTCCTGAAAAACGCGCCCCACCTCGTCAAGAACCAGGATTTCATCATCCCGAACTACGAGTGGTGGGGCGGCGCGTTCTACACGATTGGGCTGACGCTGTACGACTGGCTGGCCGGCAAACTCAGCCTGGGGCCCTCGGTGCACCTGAGCAAGGCCGAAACGCTACAGCGGCTCGGCAACCTGCGGGCCGCCGGGCTGCGGGGCGGCGTGCTGTACCACGACGGGCAGTTCGACGACGCCCGCCTGGCCATCAACCTGGCCCAGACGGCCGTGGAGCTGGGCGGCACCTTGCTCAACCACTTTGGCGTGCACGGCTTGCTGAAAGACGACAGCGGCAACCTGGCGGGCGTGCGCGCCACCGACCAGGAAACCGGCCGCTCGTATGAACTGCACGCCCGGGCAGTGGTGAACGCCACCGGCATTTTCGTGGACGAGGTGCTGCAAATGGACACGCCCGGGGCCCCCAAGCTGGTGCGGCCCAGCCAGGGCGTGCACCTCGTGCTCGACAAATCGTTTTTGCCAGGCAACGACGCGCTGATGATTCCAAAAACCGACGACGGGCGCGTGCTCTTCGCCGTGCCCTGGCACGGGCGCGTGGTGCTGGGCACCACGGATACGCCGCTGGACGAGTACAGCGCCGAGCCCCAGGCGCTCGAAGAAGAGATTGACTTCATCCTGCGCACGGCCGCGCGCTACCTCACCCGGGCCCCCAAACGCAGCGACGCGCTGAGCGTGTTTGCGGGCCTGCGGCCATTAGCAGCGCCGCAAAACGGCTCGGCGAAGACCAAGGAAATCTCGCGCAGCCACAAAATCCTGGTGTCGGCGGCGGGCCTGATTACCATCACGGGCGGCAAGTGGACGACCTACCGCCGCATGGGCCAGGACACAGTAGACAAGGCCATTGCCTTGGGCAAATTGCCAGCGGCGGCCAGCCAAACCGCCCGCCTCGCCATTCACGGGGCCCTGCCCACCCCCGACCGGAGCAGCCACCTCTACGTGTACGGCAGCGACCAACCCGCCCTGCGCGCCCTGATTGCGCAGGACCCGGCCCTGGGCGAAAAGCTGGACGACGCGCTGGAATTCGTAAAGGCCGAGGTGGTGTGGGCGGCGCGCTGCGAAATGGCCCGCACCGTGGAAGACGTGCTGGCCCGCCGGGTGCGGGTGCTGTTCCTGGACGCCGCCGCTGCCCTCCGCATGGCGCCCGCGGTGGCCGCGCTACTGGCCCAGGAGCTGGGCCACGACGCCGCCTGGCAGCGGCAGCAAGTGGCGGCGTTTGCCGCCGTGGCCCAGTATTATTTGCTGCAAGCGCAGCCTGCGCCGCTCGCCGCGCCGGCGTAAACGGGCCGCGCGTGGGGGCCCCGGCGACGCGGGGCGCGGCGTGTGCTTCATTTGCTGCTGCTAACCTTGTTTCCTTCTCCTATTCCCACCCACTCCCGGCCGCCCATGCAGCAGTATATCCTTGCCCTCGACCAGGGCACGACCAGTTCCCGCGCCATCTTGTTCGACCAAAAGGGGCACGTCGTGGCGCAGGCCCAGAAGGAGTTTACCCAAATTTTCCCAAAGCCGGGCTGGGTGGAGCACGACCCGCTGGAAATCTGGTCGACGCAGGCGGGGGTGGCGGCCGAAGCCACGGTGAAGGCTGGCCAAAATGGCAAGAGCATCGCGGCCATCGGCATCACCAACCAGCGCGAAACCGTGGTGGTGTGGAACCGCAAAACGGGCAAGCCGGTCTACAACGCCATCGTGTGGCAAGACCGGCGCACGGCCGAATACTGCGACCAACTGCGCGCCGAGGGGCACGAGGACTTCATCCGCGGCAAAACGGGTCTGGTGCTCGACGCCTACTTCTCGGCCAGCAAGGTGCGCTGGATTTTGGATAACGTGGCGGGGGCCCGCCAGCAGGCCGAGGCCGGCGAGCTGGCCTTCGGCACCGTGGACAGCTGGCTGGTGTGGAACTTCACGCAGGGCGAGCTGCACGTAACGGACGTATCGAACGCCTCGCGCACGATGCTGTTCAACATCCACACGCTGGCCTGGGACGACGAGCTGCTGGCCCTGTTCGACATTCCACGGGCTATGCTGCCCGCGGTGCGGCAATCGAGCGAGGTGTACGGCACGACCAAAACCACGCTTTTTGCCAGCAAAATTCCGATTGCCGGCATCGCCGGCGACCAGCAGGCGGCCCTGTTTGGGCAGCAGTGCACGGCGCCCGGCATGGTGAAAAGCACCTACGGCACCGGCTGCTTCCTGCTGATGAACATCGGCGCCACGCCCCGGGCTTCGCAGCACAACCTGCTGACCACCATTGCCTGGCAAATTGATGGCCAAGTGTGCTACGCCCTGGAAGGCAGCATTTTCATTGCCGGCGCGGTGGTGCAGTGGCTGCGCGACAACCTAGGCCTGGTCAAAACGTCGGCCGAAATTGAGCAGCTGGCCCAGCAAGTCAGCAGTACCGACGGCGTGTACTTCGTGCCGGCCTTCGCCGGGCTGGGGGCCCCGTACTGGGACCCGTACGCGCGGGGCACCCTCTTCGGCGTGTCGCGGGCCACGAAGGCGGCCCACATTGCCCGCGCCGCCCTGGAAGCCATTGCCTACCAAACCATGGACGTGCTCCGGGCAATGGAAGCCGACGCGGGCCTGACCATCGCCGAGCTGCGCGTGGACGGCGGCGCCACGGTGAACGAGCTGCTGATGCAGTTCCAGGCCGACGTGCTGAACGCCAAAGTAGTGCGCCCCAAAATGGCCGAAGCCACGGCCCTCGGGGCGGCCTACCTCGCCGGCCTGGCGGTGGGCTACTGGCAGAACGCAGCCGAAATCAAAGCCTTAGCGCAGGCCGACAGCACCTACGCGCCCACGGCTGACCGCGCTAGCCTCGATGCCGGCATTGCCGAGTGGAACCGCGCCGTGCACGCCCTGCAAGTGTGGGCCCAGGCCCCCCGGGCAGTGGCTGCCACCGACAAAACGGCCACCGCATGAGCCCCTTTACAGCGGAATTCGTCGGCACCGCGGTGCTGATGTTGTTGGGCAACGGCGTGGTGGCCAACGTGGTGCTGGCCGATACCAAAGGCCACAACAGCGGCTGGATGGTGATTACCACGGCCTGGGCCTTGGCCGTGTACGTGGGGGTGGTCATCGCCGGGCCGGTCAGCGGCGCCCACCTCAACCCGGCCGTGACGCTGGGGCTGGCCCTGGCGGGCAAGTTTGCGTGGGCCCTGGTGGGGCCCTACGTGCTGGCGCAAATGCTGGGCAGCGCGCTGGGCGCGGCGCTGGTGTGGGTGCTTTACAAGGACCACTTCGACCGCACCCCGGCGCCGGGCCTCAAGCTGGCCGTGTTCTGCACTGGCCCGGCCATCCGCAACCACCAGCGCAACCTGGCCAGCGAAGTGGTGGGCACGCTGGTGCTGGTCCTCACCGTTTTGCACATCGCCGGGGCCGAGGTCACGGCCACGCACGCGGCCATCGGGCTGGGCTCGGTGGGCGCGCTGCCGGTGGCGCTGCTGGTGTGGGTGGTGGGGCTGGGGCTGGGCGGCACCACCGGCTACGCCATCAACCCCGCCCGCGACCTGGCCCCGCGCCTGGTGCACGCCCTGCTGCCAATCCGCGGCAAGGGCTCCAGCGAGTGGTCCTACGCCTGGATTCCGGTGCTGGGGCCCCTGGCCGGCGCGGCGCTGGCAGCGGCCCTGTACTTGTGGCTGCGCTAGCCACGGGGCGGGTTCGAGCGGCTTAGCTGTGGGCGCCGGCTGGCCTTATTTGAGCCTCTCGTTGTTAGTTTGCAGGCCCAGATTGCCAACGAGTGCGGCAACCTATCATTAAGACTTACGCCCAGTGAAGCGCCCTTTTTCTACCCCGACGGGCCTCAGCCGGCGCGCGTTTCTGGTGCGCAGCGGGGCGGCGCTGTCAGGGGCCGCGCTGGTGGGGCCCCTGCTGCCGAGCTGCGCACCGGCCGCGGCCGATTTGTCGCACATCCAGGGCCAACTGCTGGGGCCCAACGCCGCCGCCGGCCACCTGCTGCGCGACCCCAGCAAGATTCCCGCGCCCACTCGCACCATCAATACCGATGTGCTCATCATCGGCGGGGGCGTGGCGGGGCTCTCGGCGCGACGCTGGCTGCACCGCCACGGCTTGACGGACACGCTATTGGTAGAGCTGGACGGCCACGCTGGCGGCAATGCCGCGGCGGGCCACAACCCCACCTCGGCCTACCCTTGGGGGGCCCACTACCTGCCCGTGCCCGACGTGCGCAACCGCGAACTGCTCGATTTCTTGCAGGAAACTGGCACGCTCTCCGGCTACGCGCCCAGCGGCTTGCCCATCTACAACGACTACCACCTGTGCGCCGCGCCCGACGAGCGCCTCAGCATCCGCGGGCACTGGCAGGACGGGCTGGTGCCAGCCGTGGGCATTTCGGCCGACGAGCAAGCCCAAACGGCACGGTTTTTCCAGCTGATTGAGCGCCTAAAAACGGCGGTAGGTAGCGACGGGCGCGACGCCTTCCGCATCCCGCTTGATGCGTCGTCGGCGACGAAACCTATCGGCAGCTCGACCAGATTTCCTTCGCCGACTACCTCACGCAAGAAGGCTACTCGGCCGCGCCGCTGCGCTGGTACCTGAACTACGCCTGCCGCGACGACTACGGGGCCCCGGCGGCGCAGGTATCGGCCTGGGCCGGGCTGCACTACTTCGCCTGCCGCAAGGGCCGCGCCCACAACGCCACCGGTGCGACGTGCTGACCTGGCCCGAGGGCAACTACTTCTTAGCCGAGCACCTGCGCCGCCAGGCTCCTGCCCCGCTGCAAACCAACACGCTGGCCTACGACCTGCGCGAAACCGCTACCGGCGTCGAAGTCCTTACTTACAACACTGCTGCCCGCCAGAGCACCCGCGTGCGGGCGCGGCGCGTGTTGCTGGGTCAAAAACTGCCTCTGCTACTTGGCGCACAAAGCCCTCACCGGGTGGGTCTTCAAAGTAAGAAACAGATTCAGGGTGGACGGTGATGCACCCTTTTTGGCGGCAATGATCGAAATATTTTTCTAACGCTTCCCGCATTACGCCACCTGTTTCTTCAGCCGCAGCAGCTTACGAAAACTATCCGAAATATCTCCCGAAACCGCATCTAGCTCGTTGCCACCAATAAGGTGCGTCCGGTCGTCGGTAATCGGTTTCACCGTGCCATCGGCTACGTAATAAGCGGCAAACTCATCGGGATTTAGCCAACAAGCTTTAGGCACGATGGCTGCAATCTCGTCTTCTAAATCGGGCCGTAGTTGAGCCACTTTGTAGGCTTCTAGCAACAGGTTACAACTGGAAAGAATGTATGGGCTATGTGTAGTTATCGTTAGATCGTTTTCGTTTTCGTTCTGTGTACATTTCTCTATTAACCAGTTTAATAGGCCTTGTTGCGCAGCTGGGTAGAGATTTAATTCTGGCTCTTCAATAATAAAACTATGAGGTTTTACTTTGCTTCGTAACCGTGATGCATCATTTATGACTAGCATCATTGGCACAACAGCTTGGACTCCGCTAGCACTACTACCTAATGTAAATGTATTATTAATGCCTAATGAAATACGGGCTTGTTCATCGATGATTTCGTAAGTTATATTATTTAAGAAAGGAATTTTAAGAGGATTGTGTGCAAGATTATTTTTTGCGATTTGAAAATCATTTAAAAAAAATAAAAGCGCCTCAGGAAGTGCAATATCCTTAATTGTTAATCCCGCAATGCTATTGTCGACAGACGCTGCAAAACTTCTATCGGCAGGAATATATTCAACTATAACGCTATCATCCACAAGAGACGAAATTGCAAGTTGTGCTTGAAAAGCAGGTATTGAATCAAAAGCAATTTTTAATCCTCCAAGTCTTTGTTGAATATAATTGTAAATATCATGCCTAGCTATAGCTAGTTCACTTTGCTTCCTATTATCGTGTTCTAAACCATTCTTACTATATGAAGCATTTCCTTTTTGCGATATCCACTCTGCATTTCCATTCTCTTTTATAAAGTCAAGGATAAGAAAGCTATTCAGTAGCTCTTCAAATGCCTTGGTTTTGTCGTTGCGTATTCCACTTGACCAATAACTGTTACGAAACACCGCCGCCAATTTTGCCAGCGTGCTCTTCCCCCCACCAGTAGGCCCAATAAAAACCGTCACCCGCTTGAAATCAACGGTAGCGTTATCAATTGGCCCAAAGTTTTTGACAATCAGTTGCTCGTTCATCGCCGGTAGGAATTAGGATAGGGCCAAAAATAGCACGCGGCGGCCCCGTTGTCGGAGCCGCCGCGTGGGTAACCGTTTTGCGCGCCGCTAGATTTTCTCGGGCAGCAGCGTGGCGTCGGGGTAGTTGCCGAGCACGGGGGCCTTGCCCTGCGTGACGGCCTCCACCAGTAGGGCCCCGCCCACGAAGGCGCCTTTCCACGATTCGCCCAGGCCGCCGAACACCTCGGCCCGGTCGCCGCGCGAGCGCAGGCCGTTCACGCCCACCTTAAAGGCGCGGATTTCCTTGGCCGTGCGGGCGGCCCAGGCCGCGTCGTCCGACACAATGGCGGCCACCAGGGCCCCGTTCGAGATGTTCATCTCGCCCACCAACTCCTCCACGCGGTCCACCAGCACCACGCTGTCGATGGGGCCGAAGGGCTCCTTGTAGTACAGCTCGCTCTGGCGGGGCAGGCCCACCAGGGCCCGGGGGGCGCGGTAGGCGCTACGGTCCTGGCCGGGCAGGAACAGGCTGTCGTCGAGCTTGCCATCGTAGAGGGGCGTGGCGCCGGTCTGCAACGCGTTGGTGTAGAGGCGGTCCAGGTCTTCGGCCTGGCGGGCGTTGATGACCGGGCCGAAGGCCAGCTCGGGCAATTTGTCGTCGGGGCCGTCCACCAGGGTAGGGTTGCCCACCTTCAAGCCCTTGATGACGCCGAGGTAGGTTTCGAGGAACTGCGGAAACAGGCGGCGCTCCACCACGAAGCGCACGTAGGCCGTGCAGCGCTGCTTGCCGTAGTCGTAGCCCTTGCGCAAGTGCTGCGCCAGGGCGTCCCAGTCCGAGAAATTCCAGAGGCCGTAGGTGTTCACGCCCTCCATTTCGAGCATGTAGCGCTTGTGCTGCTGGGCCAGGGCGTCGGCGATGTTGCGGCCGTTGTAGCGCCCGCCCACGAAGCTCAGCGCGTCGATGCGCGGGTCCTGCACCAGCACCTCGCTCAGCTCGCCGCCGGGGCCGCTCACCAGCGTCACGGGCAGGCCGCAGCGGCGGGCCACGGCAAAGGCCAGGCTCAGGGAAATGAAGCCGCCGTCGGTGGGCGTCTTGGCAATCACGGCGTTGCCGGCCAGGGCCTGCACCAGCACCGCGTGAAACAGCACCGAGAACGGGTAGTTCCACGAGGCAATGTTGCTTACCAAGCCCAGCGGCTGGCGGCCTTGCAGCATGGGCTCGATGTTCTCCACGTACCACTGGGCCCCGTCGATGCAGCGGTCGATGTCGGTGAAGCCCGTGGCGTAAGTTTTGCCAATTTCCCACATCAGCAGCTTGCCGATGAGGTCGGCCAGGGGCCGCAGCTGGGCCAGGCAATCCTGCACACGGCGCTGGCGGTCGGCCAGGCTGGTGGCGCTCCAGGCGGCGGCTTCGGCCTTGGCGGCCACCACGGCGCGCAGGGCCACGTCGTGCGTGAGCATGGGCAGGCTGCCCAATTCTGAGCCGTCGATGGCCGAGTGAAAGGCGCGGGGCTGGCCGGGCTCCTGCCAGCGGCCTTCGAGCAAGTTGAGAAAGTGCCCGTCCTGGTCGAAGATTTCGGGCGCGTGCTGCTTGACTTGTTGCAGCAGGAAGCTGAATTCAACCTGTGGCGAAACGATTTTGGGCATGGTGTTTTGGAGAAATGGAACGATGTACTACCGCGGAAGGTAAGGGATGGTTTTGAGCCAAAAAAGCCGGTCCCGGGCCCCGGTGGACCGGCCAACGCGCCGCCGCCTGCCGCCGGTGGCCCCAATACGCCCGGCAGGGCCCCAGCAACGTTTGCGCACGTATTATTTCTAACCCGCGCCCGCGGGGCCGTTTTTAGGGCCCCCAAGTACTGGTCACCGGTCCTAAAGGGCGGCCCGGGCCCGGCGGTTACATTTGCCGCCATGGCTGCACCCCTTACCACTGCCCCCACGCTCGTTTTCCTGCACGGCTTTGCCGAAAGCCGCGAAGTGTGGACCGATTTCACCCGCTCGTTTCCGGCCGGCTACCGGCTGCTGGCCCCCAACCTGCCCGGCCACGGCACCAATAGGGCCCCCGTGCCCGATTTCAGCATGGAAGCTCAGGCCCGCTACGTGGCCCAGTACCTCACCGACAAGGGCGCCGCCGACCCCGTGCTGCTCGTGGCCCACAGCATGGGCGGCTACGTGGCCCTGGCCCTGGCCGAGCGCTACCCCAGCCGCGTGGCCGGCCTCGCCCTCATCAACTCCACGGCCCTGCCCGACACCGACGAGAAGCGCCAGAACCGCGAGAAGAACATCGGCTTCGTGGAGCGCCACGGCGTGGAGAAGTTCATGGACAGCTTCGTGCGCCCACTCTTCGCGCCCGCCAACCGCGACCGGCTGGTGGAAGCCCGCGAGCTGCTCGAAGAGATTGGCAAGGCCACGCCGGCCACCACCTTCGCCGGGGCCCTGCGCGGCATGGCCGCCCGCCCGACCGCACCGCTGTGCTGGCCCGCGCCGCCTTCCCAGTGCTGCTGGTGGCCGGCAAGCACGACGTGGCCGTGCCCTTCGACGACTCGGTGCGCCAGGCCGCGCTGCCCGCCACCGCCGCCGCCCTGTTTTTGGAAGGCAGCGGCCACCTGGCCTACCTGGAGCAGCCCGAGGAAACCCGCCGCGCCGTGCTGGCCCTGGCCGCCGCCGTGTTCGAGGAGTAGCGCCGGGGCCCTATTGCATTCTGAAGGTAACCGGCAGCACGTAGTACACGCGCACCGGTTGGCCGCGCAGCAGCGCCGGTGCAGTGGCGGCCGGCAGCGTTTGCGCCACCCGTAGCACCTCGGCGTCGAGGGCGCTACCCGCGGTGCCCACAATACTCAGGTGTTCGATGGCACCGCTTTCGGCCACCTCAAAGTAAGCCAGCACCTGGCCTTGCTGTCGGCTCCGCATGGCGTCGACGGGGTAGATGGTTTGCATCTGGATATAAGTGGTCAGGCCCATCTGCGGTGAAGCCAGTCGCGCCTGCACGGCTGGGCTTTGCATGGACCGTTCCAGAACGGGGTTGCGCTGGGTATGCAGCGCAGCTATCAGACTGGGAAACACCGGTTCCTGGTCAGCATAATTGTAAGGCTGGGCTGCCGCGGCAGTGGTGAAATCCAGCGTTAGCATCGCTCGGAAGCTTTGGTTGGGCCCATCCGATTGCCAGTTGGGCATGTGGGCCCGCAGGTAGCTTTGGGCAGCGGCAGCGGCGGCCAGCAACTCTTTACTGACCGGCCTTGGCGGCTGCACCAGCCGCAAGCTTTCGGCCTGTTGGGGGGCGGCCAGCTTAAACTCCAGAGCCACCCGGCCCGTGGGGGCGGTTCCGGCCTGCCGGGTGGCGCGGTACACGAGGGCTCGCAGCGAATCGGGCCCGCCCGGAAACCGAGGCCCTGCGTAGGCGGCGGCCGGAACGGCGGTTTGGGCACGCGCTGGGGCCCCGGCTAGTAGCAGAGTGGCGGCAACAATTCCAAGAAGCAGGTTTTTCATGCGGGGTAGCCAGGGAAACTGGAGCCGCAAGCTACGTGGCCTGGCGGGCCCGGCCAGCCCCCACGCCACGGCCGGCAACGCCCGGTTCCCCGTTGGCCTGGGACCTTTGGGTCGTCAGCACCAACCCCGAACCCTACCCGGATGGCGGGTTGAAACAGGGCCCTTGCCGCTGCGGTATGGGGCCCCACGGGTTCTGGTGCATTGCGCTACTGAGGGCCTCATCGCCGCTTTATAATACGGAGTGCCGGTGGAGTTGCCCGGGCTAGCACCGCGGCATGGGCGCTGCCAGATGCTGGTGCTCCGGCTTCGACAAAACAAATAGATAATATCAGATTATTAAGTGCTTACGACGTAGTTGATGGGCTTCAGGCCGGCCGGGCTGTTTGCGTTCGGGCTCAAAAAAGCCCGTTGCTCCGGCCGCCGGCCCGTATCTTTGCGGCCGATTTATCCACCGCCGGGCCGAGTTGAGGAGTTGCGGCGCTTACCTGTTTTATTGATGAAATTCCGCTACTTATTAGCCGCCTTGTTGTTGGGCGGCACCCAAACCGTGTGGGCCCAAACCGACGTGCCGGCCACCCCCGCCCCGGCCACCACGGCCAACACGCCCACCACCATTCTGCCGCCCAGCGCCAAGCACCGCGGCAGCTTTTACTTCAGCTGGGGCTACAACCGCGACTGGTATTCGCGCTCCGACATCCGGTTCCAGAACCAGAAAACGGACAACTACGACTTCACCTTCGTGAACGCCCACGCCAGCGACCACCCCAGCATGAGCGACTTCTGGAAGTTCAAGTCCCTGACCATTCCGCAGTACGACGCCACACTGGGCTACCTGTTCAACGACAAGCACGACCTGGGCATCGAGGTGAGCTGGAACCACTTGAAGTACGTGGTCGACGACGACCAGATCATCCACGTGCGCGGCAACATCCGCGGCCGCTACATCGACAAAGACACGCTGGTAACGCCCGACTTCGTGCACCTCCAGCACACCAACGGCAACAACTACCTGATGGTGAACCTGGTGAAGCGCCAGAAGCTGATCGTGGGCAAGCACTTGCAGCTCAGCGCCATCGGCAAAATTGGTGGAGGCCCCATGATTTCTTACACCATCTCCACCGTTTTCGGCAGCCACCAGGAAGGCCCCTTCCGCTACCACGGCTGGGTGGTGGGCACCAGCGCCGGCCTGAAGCTTGACATCTACAAGTACTTTTTCTTGCAAGGCGACGTGCAGGGCGCCTTTGCCGACTACACCAGTACCAAGGTGGGGGCTGACCTTATGGGCAACGTCACGCACGTCTTCACCTCGGCGCAGGCCATCTACGCCTTCGGTTTCAACGTGCCGCTGTGAGTCATTTAACATTTAGCATTTAACAGGCATTCCTGCCCGAGGGCAACGGAATATTTGCCCTACTTTCGGCCCGTCGCCCCTTGCCATTCGGTAGGGAGTTGCGGGCCGCTTCGTTGCCCATCCACCCACCCACCCACTGCCCATGACCACCACCGACCAAGTTACTTTTTACCGCTGGGACGACATGCCCGAGGAGCGCATGACGGACTTGATTTCGCGCCGCTTCATCACCGGCGACAAAACGATGCTCGCCCACGTGTACCTCAAAAAGGGGGCCCTGGTGCCCAAGCACCACCACGAAAACGAGCAGATTACCTACATCCTCGAAGGGGCCCTGCGCTTCCACCTCGGCGACGACCAGGCCCAAGAAATCATCGTGCGGGCCGGCGAGGTGCTCCACATCCCGTCCAACGTGCCCCACTCGGCCGAGGCCCTGGAAGACACGCTCGACGTGGACATTTTCAGCCCGCCCCGCCAGGACTGGATCGACAAAACCGACGCCTATCTCCGCTAATTAATCAGTTGTCAGTTGCTCGTTGCCAGTTATTAGGGCGTGGGTAAACCAATAATTGGCAACCTAATAACTGGTAGCAAGCAACTGACAATTGACAACGAATAACTGACAACTAAAAATGGACTTAGGCTTAAAAGGGAAAGTTGCGCTGGTGGCCGCCGCCAGCAAGGGCCTAGGCCGCGCCGTGGCCGAGGAGTTGGCCGCCGAGGGCGCTTCGCTGGTCATCTGCGCCCGGGGCGAGGCGGAATTGCGCGCCACGGCTGCCGCCATCGAAGCCGCCAGCGGCGGGCCGGTGCTGGCCGTGCCCGCCGACCTGGCCGCGCCCGGGGCCCCGCCGCGGTGGTGGCCGCCGCGCTGGCTAGCTTCGGCCGCGTGG
>NZ_MDZA01000420.1 GCF_001816125.1 Hymenobacter coccineus
CACAGGTACGGGGCCACGAAGGTCCATTCGTCGTCTTTTACATCGCTGGGGTAAGCCATACCCCGAATTTCGGCACAAGTTCATAACAGGCTCTAGTAAGGGTAGTGTGGGTATCCGCTAGCTGTTTTTGGGCAAGTAGCTTTCCGCAATTTTCCAGCAAGTAGTTCATTTCAAGAATGTTGACTAACAAGAAAAATCTGCTACTTGGGGCCCTGTGCCTGGTCCCGGCGCTGGGGTGGGGCCAGGCGGCGAAGCTGCAAAGCTTCCCCGTGGCGGCGGTGCGCCTCCTCGACAGCCCTTTTCGGGAGGCCCAGCAAACCGACCTGGCCTATATGCTGGCCCTGAGCCCCGACCGCCTGCTGGCGCCTTACCGCGCCGCCGCCGGCCTGCCGCCCACGGCCCAGAACTACGGCAACTGGGAAAACACCGGCCTCGACGGCCACATGGGCGGGCACTACCTCTCGGCTCTGGCCTACATGTACGCCGCCACCGGCGACGCGCAGGTGCAGCAGCGCCTCACCTACTTCATTGACCAGCTAGAACTTTGCCAGCAAAAAAGCGGCGATGGCTACCTGGGCGGCGTGCCCGGCGGCCCGGCCATGTGGGCGCAGGTGAAGGCCGGTAACATCAAGGCCAACAGCTTCGGGCTCAATGACAAGTGGGTGCCTCTTTATAACCTGCACAAAACCTTCGCCGGCCTGCGCGACGCCTACGCCGTGGCCGGCAGCGCCAAGGCCCGCACCATGCTCATCAAGCTGACCGACTGGTTCTTAGACCTCACGGCCAACCTCTCCGACGCGCAGCTCCAGGACATGATGCGCAGTGAGCACGGTGGCCTGAACGAGATTTTTGCCGACGTGGCCGAGCTCACCGGCGAGCACAAGTACCTGGTGCTGGCCCAGCGCTTTTCGCACCAAGCGGTGCTGGGGCCCCTGCTGGCTGGCCAGGATGTGCTGAACGGAATGCACGCCAACACCCAGATTCCCAAGGTTATCGGCTTTGAGCGGGTGGCCGAGGTGGGCGGCGACCCGGCCTGGGCGGGGGCGGCGGCGTTCTTCTGGAAAACGGTGGTTGAAAACCGGACGGTTTCCATTGGGGGCAACAGCGTGAGCGAGCACTTCAACCCGGCCGACAACTTCGCCTCGATGCTGGAAAGCACCGAGGGCCCCGAGACGTGCAACACCTATAACATGCTCAAGCTCAGCAAGGAGCTGTACCTGGCCGGCGGTGCCACCAAGTACCTCGACTACTACGAGCGGGCCACCTACAACCACATTTTGTCGTCGCAACACCCTGGCCAGGGCGGCTTTGTGTACTTCACGCCCATGCGGCCCCGGCACTACCGCGTGTATTCGCAGCCGCAGGAGGGCTTTTGGTGCTGCGTGGGCTCGGGCCTCGAAAACCACGGCAAGTACGGCGAGCTGGTGTACGCGCACCGCGGCCAGCAGGAGCTGCTGGTGAACCTGTTTATCCCTTCTGCCCTCACCTGGGCCGAGCAGGGCCTCACCCTGACCCAGGAAACGACTTTCCCCCGCGAGGAGCGCACGCAATTGCGCCTGGCCCTAAAAAAGCCGCGCACCTTCGCCCTCAGCATCCGGCAGCCCAAATGGGTGCCGGCGGGCCAGCTGCTGGTGCAGGTGAATGGCCGGCCGGTGGCCACCAGCGCCGCCGCGCCGGGCTACGTCACGCTCACGCGCAAGTGGCGCTCGGGCGACGTGGTGAGCGTGGCCCTGCCCATGACCACCACCGCCGAATACCTGCCCGACCATACTTCCTGGGTGTCGTTTGTGCACGGCCCGGTAGTGCTGGCCGCCGTCACGGATACTACCGATTTGGCGGGCCTGCGGGCCAACGGGGCCCGGATGGCGCACGTGCCCAACGGCCCGCTTTACCCCATCGAAGAAGCGCCGGTACTCGTGTCGGAGGGCCCCGACGTGGCCGCGGGCATCCGGCCGGTGGCCGGCCAGCCGCTCACCTTCACGGCCGCCGGCCTCATTGATGGCGAGCGCTACCGCAACGTGCAACTGGTGCCGTTTGCTCAGATTCAGGACGCCCGCTACATGGTGTACTGGCCCGTGACGACCCCCGCCGGCCTGGTGGCCCGCAAGGACGAGCTGCGGCGCAAAGACCAGGAAAAGCGCGCCCTCGAAGCCCGCACCGTGGACTACGTGGCCCCCGGCGAGCAGCAGCCCGAATCGGACCACGGCTTTGAGGGGCAGCAAACCGAAACCGGCACCTTTCGCAACCGGCACTGGCGGCGCGCCACGGGCTGGTTTAGCTACCAGCTGCGCAACCCCCAGCGGGCCGCCCGCACGCTCCGCGTAACGTATGCGGGCGGCGATAAAAACCGAAATTTCAATATTTTAGTGAATGGCGTGCTGCTGCAAACTGTGCGCCTGGAAGGCAACCCGCAAGGCGACTTCTACGACGTGGATTACGCGCTGCCCGCCGCCTTCCAAAAGCCCGACGCACCCACGGCCCTCACGGTGAAGTTCTTAGCCACAGCCCCCTCCACGGCCGGCAGCGTGTACGACGTGCGCCTGCTCCGCCCTACCCCCTGATGTTGTAGGGGTAGCCACTAAGGTCTGTAAAACGGAGTGGCACTCCGTTTCCGCGCCTGCACACGCTGCCCACCAAACGCCTGCCCCCTCGCTGCTCCCTCACGCTGAACGGAGTGCCACTCCGTTTTACATTCCTTCCCACCCGTATGAAGTTTGTCAAACCCCTACTTGGGCTGCTGCTGCTGGCCGCTACCGGCGCCCAGCGCCCACCCGCCGGCCGCCCTACCCCCCCTAAGTCGGCCGAACAGTTTCCGTTCCAAAACCCCGATTTGGCCCTCGACCAGCGAGTGAACGACCTGGTGGGCCGCCTCACGCTGCCCGAAAAGGTGTCGCAGATGCTGAATGCTTCGCCGGCCATCGACCGGCTGGGCATTCCGGCCTACAACTGGTGGAACGAGGCCCTGCACGGCGTGGCCCGCACCAGCATGAAAACCACCGTTTTCCCGCAGGCCATCGGCATGGCCGCCACGTTTGACAAGGACGCAATGCTGACGATGGCCACCATGACCTCGGACGAGGCGCGGGCGGTGCACCAGGAGTACGTGCGGCGCGGCGAACGGGGTATTTACCAGGGACTTACTTTCTGGACGCCCAACATCAATATCTTCCGCGACCCGCGGTGGGGTAGGGGCCAGGAAACCTACGGCGAAGACCCTTACTTGACCGGGCAGCTGGGCTCGGCGCTGGTGAAGGGCTTCCAGGGCGACGACCCCAAGTACTTGAAAATCACGGCCTGCGCCAAGCACTTTGCCGTGCACAGCGGCCCCGAGTCGTCGCGCCACGTGTACAATGCCCAAATCAGCGATTACGACCTGTGGGACACGTACTTACCCGCCTTTCGCGACCTGATTGTGGACGCCAAGGTAGCGGGCGTGATGTGCGCCTACAACGCCTACGCCGGCCAGCCCTGCTGCGGCAGCGACATCCTGATGACTAACATCTTGTACAAGAAGTGGGATTTCAAAGGCTACGTCACCTCCGACTGCGACGGTATCAACGACTTCTGGCAGAACCACAAAACCGATTCCGACGCGGCCACAGCTGCTGCCAACGCCGTGCTGCACGGCACTGATATTGAGTGCGCTACGGGCAAGCTATTTACGTACAACTCGCTGTTGGAATCGGTGCAGAAGAAGCTCATCAGCGAGCAGCAGCTCGACACGTCGGTGAAGCGGCTGTATAAAATCCGGTTTCAGCTGGGCATGTTCGACCCCGTGGAGCGCGTGAAATACGCCCGGATTCCGCTGAGCGTGGTGGAAAGCGCCCCGCACCAGGCCCACGCCCTGAAGATGGCGCGCGAGTCGGTGGTGCTGCTCAAGAATGAAAACAACACCCTACCCCTCCGCAAAAGCTTGAAGAAGCTGGTGGTGATGGGCCCCAACGCCGACAACGAAAGCGTGCAGCTGGGCAACTACAATGGCTTCCCGACCGATATCGTGACGCCGCTCGAAGGCATCCGGGCCAAGGTGGGCAAGGAAACGGAAGTGGTGTATATGCAAGGCGTGGACTACGCCAGCAACACCGTGTACGAGCCGCTTGACATCAATAAAAACCTGGCGTACCAGGGCCAGCCGGGCTTTCGGGCCGAGTACTTCAAGGGTACCAACCTGGAGGGCCCCGCCGTGGCCACGCGCCAGGAAGCCGGCCTCGACCGCTACCTGGCCAACGTGAAAATGGAAGTGGCCCCCGGCCTGCCCGCCGAGAATTTTTCGGCCCGCTATCAGGCCACCTTCACGCCTGAAAAGACGGAAGAATTAGCCCTGCAAATTTCCGGCGACGACGGCTACCGGCTCTTCGTGGACGACAAGCTGGTGATTGACGCCTGGCAGGGCCGCGGCTTCTCCACCAACCAGCACGTGCTGACCGTGACGCCGGCCAAAAGCTGAACCTGCGGCTCGAATACCTGCAAATGGACCGCCGCACCATCCTCAAATTTACCGGGGCTAAAGTGGTGACCATGAACGCCGCCAATATCTTAGCGAAGGTGAAGGATGCGGACGCCATCGTGTTCATCGGCGGCATTTCGCCCAAGCTGGAGGGCGAGGAAATGAACGTGAAAGTGCCCGGCTTCAGCGGCGGCGACCGCACCACCATCGGCCTGCCGCAGGTGCAAACCGACCTGCTGAAAGTGCTGCACAGCAGCGGCAAGCCTGTGGTGCTGGCCCTCATGACGGGCAGCGCCCTTGCTACCCCCTGGGAAGCTGAGCATCTGCCGGCTATCCTCAATAGCTGGTATGGCGGGCAGGCCGCCGGCACGGCGCTGGCCGACGTGCTTTTTGGCGACTACAACCCCGCTGGCCGCCTGCCGGTCACGTTCTACAAGTCGGAAACCCAGCTGCCGGCCTTCGACGACTACAGCATGGTCGGCCGCACCTACCGCTACTTCACCGGCGAGCCGCTGTTTCCCTTCGGCCACGGCCTGAGCTACACCACCTTTAAATACAGCAACTTGAAAGTGCTGTCGAAGCCCGTAACCGGCCAGCCCGTGCGGGTGAGCGTGGACGTGCAAAACACCGGCGCCCGCGCCGGCGACGAGGTAGTGCAGCTCTACGTGCGGCACGCCGGTGCCACGGGCCGCGTGGCCCGGCACGCGCTCGAAGGCTTCCGCCGCCTCAACCTGGCGCCCGGCGCCCGGCAGACGGTGCAGTTCACGCTCACCCCGCGCCAACTCTCGCGCCTCGATGCGCAGGCCAAGCGGGTGGAGCAGGCTGGCACGGTGCAAGTGTTCATCGGCGGTGGCCAGCCGCTGGCGCCCGCCGTGGCCGCCGGCCGGGTGCTGCGGGCCAGCGTGGCGCTGACCGGCGCCCGGGTAGTTATCGACTAACGACGACGGGGGCGGCCCGGCCGCCCCCGTCCGTCGCTCCTTTAAACTTCTTACTAGTACCACATGAAACACGCAACCCTACCCCGGCGGCTACCGGCTTTGCTGGCCCTGCTGCTCCTGCCTTTTGCCGCATTCGCACAATCGATTGAGTTGGTAAATCCTATCCTAACTGGTTTTTACCCAGACCCTAGCATCGTGAAGGTGGGGCCGGATTACTACCTGGTCAATTCCACTTTCGCTTACTTTCCCGGCATTCCGGTGATGCATAGCCGGGACTTGAAAAACTGGAAGCAGGTGGGCAACGTCATCAGCCGGCCGTCGCAGATGAACTTCCTGGGCGACCGCATGACGCGCGGGCTATTTGCGCCGGCCATCGACTACCACAACGGCACGTACTACGTCACCTGCACCCTCATCGACCACAAGGGCAACTTCGTGGTGACGGCCAAAAATCCCGCTGGGCCCTGGAGCGACCCCACTTTCTTGCCCGAGGTGCGGGGCATCGACCCCTCGCTGTTTTTTGAGGGCGACAAGGCCTACGTCATTTACAATAGCGACCCGCCCGGCACGCCCCTGTATTCGGGCCACCGCTCCATCAAGATTATCGAGCTGAACCCAACCACGTTAACAACGGTGGGCGAGGCCAAAATCCTGGTAAATGGTGGGGTAGATATCAGCAAAAAGCCCGTCTGGATTGAGGGGCCGCACCTTATGAAGGCCCGCGACTGGTACTACCTGTACGCGGCCGAGGGCGGCACGTCGGTGAACCACACGGAGGTGGTGTTTCGCAGCAAGTCGGCGCTGGGGCCCTTCGTGCCCTACGAGAACAACCCGATTCTCTCGCAGCGCGAGCTGCCCAAAGACCGCAAAAACCCCATCACGTCGGCGGGCCACGCGCAGTTTGTGGAAGGGCCGGATGGCAAGACCTACGCCATTTTCCTGGCGGTGCGGCCCTACGAAGACAACTTCTATAATACTGGCCGCGAGACGTTTATTACGCCCGTGGAGTGGAAAAACGACTGGCCCGTGATGAATACCGGACCCAACGGCGTGCAGTACAGCTACCAGGCAAAATTCCCCGAAGTGAAGCAGCCGGGGGCCCTGCCGCAAAACGGCAATTTTGGCTACACCCTCACCTTCGAGAAGCAGCTGGACCCCGCGCTGCTGTTTTTGCGCACGGTGGATAGTACCAATTTCTCCTTGAGCAAGGCCAAGGGCCTCACCCTCAAGCTGAAGCCCGAAACCTGCGCTGAAACGGGCAACCCGGCCTTCATCGGCAAGCGGCAGCAGCACATGTACGGCAGCGCCGAAACCGAGCTGATGTTCGCGGCCAAAGCGGCGAATGAAACAGCCGGCCTGGTGGCGTTTCAGGACGAAAAGCACTTTTACTACCTCTGCAAATCGGTGGAGAACGGCAAGCCCGTGGTGCAGCTTTTCAAGAGCACGGCTGATGCCAAGAGTCCCGAGATGCTGGCCAAAGCGCCGCTGAAAGCAGCGGCCGGCAAGGTCATGCTGCGCATTAATGCCGACGGCGACACCTACAGCTTCCGCTATTCGGAGGATGGTAAAAATTATACGGTGCTTAAAGACAAGGTAGATGCGCGCTTCCTGAGCACCCAGACGGCGGGCGGCTTCATTGGCTGCCTGTATGGTATGTACGGCACCTCGGCCGGGCAACCGACCACCAATACGGCCTCTTTCAAGTCGTTGAAATACGAAGGGGACGACCCGATGTACAAAAAATAAGAGAAGCCGTAGCTTCCCGGTGCAAGCGTTGGCTGTAGCAGAATATTCTGATTTACAAGCGCTTGCACTTATCTGGTTTTAGTCATGAAGATAGCCTCCATCTTGCTTGCCTTGGGAATAGCCGTGGCGGTAGCTGCGCCCGCCGGGGCGCAGCGCGTCGCCGCCGGCAAGCCCATCAGTGCCGATTTGTTCGGTATCTTCTTCGAAGACCTCAACTACGCGGCCGATGGCGGACTCTACGCCGAGCTGGTGCAAAACCGCTCCTTCGAGTACGCGCCCAGCGACCACGAGGGCTGGCACCCGCTCACCAGCTGGGACTACCTGCATGAAGGCTTCGCGATGGGCAGCCTGTCGGTGGAAAGTGCGGCCCCGCTGCACGCCAACAACCCGCACTACGTGCAGCTGAAAATCGAAAATCCCTTTCAGAAAGGGCTGGGGCTGAGAAATCACGGCTTCGACGGCATCGCGCTGACGGCGGGCGAGCAGTACGACTTTTCGCTGTGGGCGCGGGTGAAATCGGGGGCGGCCGTGCCGCTGCTGGTGCAGCTGCAAGACGCCCAGGGCAAGGTACTGGCCGAGGCTACCCTCTCGGCGCAGGCCGCCGATTGGCAGCAGTACCGGGCCACCCTCACGCCCACGGCCACCGACGCCGGGGCCAGCCTCGTGGTGCTGGCCACCGGCAAGGGCATTCTGGACTTCGACATGGTGTCGCTGTTTCCGAAGCGCACGTTTCGGGGCCGCGCCAATGGCCTGCGGGCCGACTTAGCCCAGAGTATTGCCAACCTGAAGCCCAAATTTATGCGCTTCCCGGGGGGCTGCCTGACCCACGGCGATGGCCTCGACAACCTCTACGACTGGAAAAAAACCATTGGCCCGGTGGCGCAGCGCACCGCGCAGCGCAACATCTGGGGCTACCACCAAACCACGGGGCTGGGCTATTTCGAGTACTTCCAGTTTTGCGAAGACATTGGGGCCAAGCCCATTCCGGTGGTGGCGGCTGGCGTGAGCTGCCAGAATTCGGGCGGCAGCTGGAAAATAGGCAGCACCGGCCAGCAGTGCCTGCCGCTGGCCGACATGGCCGCCTACACCCAGGACGTGCTCGACCTGATAGAATACGCCAACGGCCCGGCTACTTCTATTTGGGGCGCTAAGCGGGCCGCGGCCGGACACCCCAAACCGTTTGACCTCCAGTACATTGGCATTGGCAACGAGGACAAGCAAACGCCGGGGTTCCGGGAGCGGTTTAAGCTGCTCTACGACGCCGTGCGCCGGCAGTACCCCACGGTCACGGTCATCGGCACGGTGGGGCCCAGCCCCAAGGGCGAGGACTACGACCAGGGCTGGGCCTTTGCCAACCAGCTGAGCGTGCCCGTGGTGGACGAGCATTACTACGAGCAGCCCAAGTGGTTTTTGGCCAACCAGCGCCGCTACGACACCTACGACCGCTCGAAGGCCAAGGTGTACCTGGGCGAGTATGCCTCGTGGGGCAATGCCCTGCACAACGCCCTGGCCGAGGCCTTGTACATGACGGCCCTAGAGCGCAACGGCGACGTGGTGCAGCTGGCCTCCTACGCCCCCCTGCTGGCCAAGGAGGGCCACACGCAGTGGAAACCCGACCTTATCTACTTCAACAACACGGCCGTAGTGCCCTCCGTGAACTACTACGTGCAGCAGCTTTTTGGCCAAAACCAGGGCGACACCTACCACGCCGGGGTGGTAACGCCGCCCGCCGGCCCCAGCGCCGATACCACGGCCGCCGCCTCCTGCGTGCGCGATGCCCGCACCGGCGACGTGATTGTGAAACTGGTGAACCTAGGGGCCCAGCCGCAGCCCTTCGCCATCGACCTGACGCGCTTTGAAGGCCTGAAAACGATGGCCACCCAAACGACCTTCACGGGGGCCCGCAATGCCCAAAACACCTTCGCCAGTCCGCGCACAGTGCTGCCCAAAACCACCGCCTACAAAATCAGCAAACGCTTCACTTACAGCGCCGCGCCCTACTCGCTGACGGTGCTGCGCGTGCGCGGAAAACGGTAGCCCGCCCGGCCCTTTATCGAGGTTTTGGGCTTTGCCTACCCCCCGTTTTTTAATTACTCCACTACCCTATTTTCATGCGCTTGTTCTCCATGCTTTGCTTATTGGCGCTGCCGCTCGCGGCGGCCCGGGCGGCCGGCCCCATACTGGTAAGCAGTCCCGACGGGGCCGTGACGGTGATGGTGGCCGTGACCGCCCAAGGCCAGCCGACCTACGCCGTGCGCTACCGCCAGACGGAGCTGCTGCGCCCCTCGCGCCTGGGGCTGCGGCTGGCCAGCGCCGACCTCACGCAGGGCCTGCGCCTCACCAAAGCTGACCCACAAACCGCCGTGGCCGACAACTACCAGCTGGCCACCGACAAGCGCGCCAACTGCCGCTACCGGGCCAACCGGCGCGTGCTGCACTTTGCGGGGGCGGCCGGGGCCCCTACGCTGAGCGTGGTGTTTCAGGTGTCGGATGACGGGGTAGCGTTTCAGTATCTTGTTGAAGGCAAAAGTACCGAGGTACAGCGCATTACGGCCGAGAGCACCACGTTCCATTTGCCGGCCGGGGCCAAGGGCTGGCTGCACCCGCACGCCGTGGCCCAGACGGGCTTTGCCAATACGCAGCCCTCGTATGAGGAGTATTATGAGAAAGGCGTGGCGGCCGGCACGACCTCGCCGCTGGGGCAGGGGTGGTCGTTTCCGGCGCTGTTTGAGGTAGGGAAAAACTGGGTGCTGCTGACCGAGGCCGGCATGGGCCGCAGCTACTGCGGCAGCCATTTGGCCCACCAGTCGCCCGATGCCGAGTACGCGGTGGCCTTCCCGCAGACCCCCGAAAAAACCACGCCCGACGCGGCCCTGTTGCCCGAAAGCCGCCTGCCGTGGCGCACGCCCTGGCGCGTGCTGGTGGTGGGCAATTCGCTGGCGCCTATCGTCGAATCGACGCTGACGACCGACCTGAGCGCGCCCGCTCAAACGGCCCTGCTGCCCGACGCGCCGGGCAAGTCCTCATGGTCGTGGGTGCTGCTCGGCGACCAGAACACCACTTACGACGTGCAGCGCCGCTTCATCGACTACGCCGCCACTATGGGCTGGCGCTACTGCCTGGTCGATGCGCTCTGGGACAAGCAGATAGGCTACGACAAAACCCAGGAGCTAGCCCAGTACGCCCGCAGTAAAAACGTGGGCCTACTGGTCTGGTACAACTCGAACGGCCACTGGAACGAGTCCCCGCAAACGCCCACCAACGTACTGTTTGAGGCCGAAAGCCGGCGCAAGGAGTTTGCTCGCCTCAAGCAGATGGGCGTGGCGGGGGTGAAAATCGACTTTTTTGGCGGCGACGGGCAGTCGTTTATGAACTACTACCAGGACATCCTGGTCGATGCTACTAAAGCAGGCCTACTGGCCAATTTCCACGGTACCACCATTCCCAGGGGCTGGAACCGCACCTACCCCAATCTGATGAGCATGGAGGCCGTGCGCGGCTTCGAGTTCCTGACCTTCGACCAGAAAAACACCGACCAGGAGCCCACCCACTGCGCCACGCTGCCCTTCACCCGCAACGCCGTGGGGCCCATGGACTTCACGCCAATGGCGTTTTCGGAGATACGAGGCAAGCAGCGCCGCACCTCCAACGCCTTCGAGCTGGCCTTGTCAGTAGTGTTTCAGTCGGGCATTCAGCACTATGCCGAGGTGCCCGAGGGCATGGCCGCGCAGCCCGCCTACGTGCAGGATTTCGTGAAAAAGCTGCCCCCGCGCTGGGCCGACGTGAAGTACGTGGCCGGCTACCCCGGCCAGTACGCCGTGCTGGCCCGCCAGGCCCCCGGCGGCGCGTGGTACGTGGCCGGCATCAACGGCTCCGACGCGCCGCAAACCATCCAGGTTGACCTCGGCAAGCTGGACATCACGAGCGGCACCCTCATTACCGACGGGGACACCAACCGCAGCTTCAGCACCAAGGCAATTACCGGTACCACAGTGAGTGTGACGTTGCCGGCGCGGGGTGGCTTCGTGGTGCAGCCGTAGGGTAGGGTGGCTTTAAGCCCTTGACAAACAGTTGTTAATTCTATCTCCTTTTCCTCTTGCATGAATTCTCGCATCACTTCTTTCACTAAAGCATGCCAGTTGCTGGTCCTGATTGGGCTGCTGGGCCTGGCGGGGGGTAGGGCGGCGGCCCAGGGCCCCAAAACGGGCGCTTTCTACACCGGCAAATACCCCAATCTGCTGCGCGAGGCCGGGTACAGCCAGGCCGCCATCGACCAGAAAATAGCCCAGACGTACCAGGCGCTGTTTGAGGGGCCCCAGAAAATCTACTTCGAGGTGGGCGACTCGCTGGCCTACGTGTCGGATATCAAAAACCACGACGCCCGCACTGAGGGGCTGTCCTACGGGATGATGCTAGCCGTGCAGCTCGATAAAAAGGAGGTATTTGACCGGCTGTGGCGCTGGTCGAAAAAGAACTTGCAGCACCAGGACGGGCCGCTGGCGGGCTACTTCGCCTGGAGTTTCAGCACTACCACGATGAAGCTCAATTCGGAGGGCCCCGCTTCGGATGGGGAGCTGTATTTCGTGACGAGCCTGCTGTTTGCGGCCAACCGCTGGGGCAACGACACCGGCATCAACTACTACCAGCAGGCCCGCCGCATCTTGGATGCTTCGTGGAAAAAAGACGGTACCGGCGGCGTGCGCAACCTCATTAATACCGAGCACAAGCAGATAACCTTCGTGCCGGTGGGCGACGGCTATAACTGGACCGACCCGTCGTACCACCTGCCGGCTTTTCTGGAGGTGTGGGCCACCTACGCCAAGGACGGGCACGAGGCGTTTTACCGAGCCTGCGCCGATACGTCGCGGGCGTTTCTGCACCGGGCCTGCGACCCAAAAACCGGCCTCAACTACGACTATACCGAGTTTAGCGGCACGCCCCACGCCACCAAGTGGATGCCGCCGGCCTTCCGCTACGACTCGTGGCGGGTGCCCATGAACATTGCCATGGACTACGTGTGGTTTGGCAAGGACAAGGCCTGGCAGCAGCAGTACGCCCGGCGGTTTCAGGGCTTTTTGCGGGGCAAGGGGCTGAATACTTTTGAGGACCAGTTCAACGTGGACGGCACACGGCCTGACTTTATTTTGCCCGCTGGCGACGTGAAGAAGCTGCGGCACTCGCTGGGCTTGGTATCCACCAGCGCGGCGGCCTCGCTGATGCAACAAGACCAGCAGCTGGCGTTTGTACACGCCCTCTGGGATGCCAAGCTGGCGCCTTACGCTGACGGCTATTTTGACCCCTACTACGACGGGATTCTCTACCTGTTCAGCTTGCTACACCTGAGCGGTAAATATCAGGCCATCAAGCCCGTAACTCATTAAACAAAAGGCCCATGATAAGTAGCCAATTACCGGACGGTATGCGCAAAAGCGCCTTGATGCTGAGCCTGTGGCTGGCGGCGGCGGCGGGCGCACCGCTGCGGGCGCAGGCCCCGCTGGCCCCAGAGCCGGCCCACAACCCGCTCATCTACGCCGACGTGCCGGATATGTCGATGATTCGGGTGGGCAACACCTACTACATGAGTAGCACCACGATGCACATGAGCCCCGGCGTGCCCATCATGAAATCGACCGACCTCGTGAACTGGCAGCTGGTGAGCTACGCCTACCAGACCCTAGGCAGCCCCGATGCCATGACGCTCACCAACGGCAAAAGCACCTATGGCCGCGGCTCGTGGGCGAGCAGCCTGCGCCTGCACAACGGTACGTATTACGTGAGCACCTTCGCCCAAACCACCGGCAAAACCTACATCTACTCGACCAAGGACATCGAAAAGGGCCCCTGGAAAGAGGTGTCGTTTGCGCCCAGCTACCACGACCACTCGCTGTTTTTTGACGACGACGGCCGCGTGTATATGGTGTACGGCACGGGCAAGCTGCGCCTGGTAGAGCTCACGGCCGACGCTGCGGGCATCAAGCCCGGCACCACCGAGCAGGTGCTGATTGAGAACGCCAGCGCGCCCGCCGGCCCCGACATCAACCTGCAAGCCGAGGGCTCGCAGCTGTTCAAAATCAAAGGCAAGTACTACCTCTTCAACATCGTGTGGCCCAAAAACGGCATGCGCACCGTGGTGGTGCACCGGGCCGATAAGCTCACGGGCCCCTACGAAGGCCGCCTGGCGCTGCAAGACAAAGGCGTGGCCCAGGGCGGCCTCATCGACACGCCCGACGGCCGGTGGTTTGCCTACTTGTTCCGCGACAACGGGTCCGTGGGCCGCATTCCCTACCTCGTGCCCGTGACCTGGGCCGACGGCTGGCCTGTGCTGGGCGACCCGGCCGGCAAGGTGCCCGAAACCCTCGCCCTACCCCCCAATAAGCGCCTGATACCCGGCATCGTGGCCTCCGACGAGTTTGCCCGGCGCAAGGGCGAGGCCGCCCTGCCGCTGGTGTGGCAGTGGAACCACAATCCCGCCAACAGCCTCTGGTCGGTGCAGGAGCGCAAGGGCTTCCTACGCCTAAAAACCGGCCGCGTAGACACCACTTTTCTGCTGGCCCGCAACACGCTCACGCAGCGCACCATCGGCCCCGTGTGCGCCGGCAGCACGTCCCTGGATGTGTCGCACCTCAAAGACGGTGATTTTGCTGGCCTCGCCCTGCTGCAAAAGCGCTACGGCCAGGTGGGCGTAGAAAATCGCAACGGCGTAAAATCCATTGTGATGATAAGCGCCGAATCGGAAAAGCCCGTGGAAATGGCGCGCATCCCGCTTACCCAGAACACGGTGTATTTCAAGGCCACCTGCGATTTCATCGACCGCCAGGACCGGGCCATGTTCTTCTACAGCCTCGACGGGAAGTTCTGGAAACCCATCGGCGGGCCCCTCAAAATGGCCTACACCCTGCCGCACTTCATCGGCTACCGGTTCGGCCTGTTCAACTACGCCACCAAAACGCCGGGCGGCTACGCTGACTTTGATTATTTCCACATCGCCGATACGATAGTGGGCGGGAAGTAAGGGAGTAGAGATTCGGGTAGAACGGTCATGCTCATCTGGCGGCCACGCAGTGAAGCATCTCTGCCGCCTCACCCGAGCCGTTGCAACGAAGCGGTAGAGGTACTTCGACAAGCTCAGCATGACGACCTAATCAGATGCTTCGATTACTTCCATTACGACCATTTAGTAGCATTTTTCGACTAAAAAACAACACCATGACCTTACGCAACCTAGTTGTTTTGCTGAGTGTGCTGGCCAGCTTTTGGGCGGCTCCAGCAGCAGCCCAAAACCCGTTAATCACCAACCAATTCTCGGCCGACCCGTCGGCGCGGGTGTTCAATGGCCGGGTCTACGTGTACCCTTCGCACGATATTCTGGCCACCAAGGAGCGCGGGCGCCTCGGCTGGTTTTGCATGGAGGACTACCACGTGTTTTCCTCCGCCAACCTCACCGACTGGACCGACCACGGCGTCATCGTAACCCAGAATAAGGTGCCCTGGGCCAAGCCCGACAGCTACAGCATGTGGGCCCCCGACTGCATCTTCCGCAACGGCAAGTACTTCTTCTACTTTCCCACTAGCCCTCGGGATACCACTATCAGTAAGGGCTTTACGGTGGGGGTAGCCGTGGCCGATAAGCCTACTGGGCCCTTCGTGCCGCAGCCGCTGCCCATCAAGGGCGTGCGCGGCATCGACCCCAACGTGTTCATCGACAAGGACGGGCAGGCCTACCTGTACTGGTCGCAGGGCAACATCTACGGAGCTAAGCTGAAGGAGAATATGCTGGAGCTGGCCTCCGAGCCCGTTACGCTAGGCGAGCTACCCACCAAGGGATTGAAGGAAGGGCCGTATTTGTTTGAGCGCAACGGCACCTACTACCTCACCTACCCGCACGTGGAGAACAAAATCGAGCGCCTCGAATACGCCACTGGCACTAGCCCCCTAGGGCCGTTTAAGGTGCAGGGCGTGATTATGGACGAGTTTACGGGCTGCTGGACCAACCATCACTCCATTATCGATTTCAAGAACCAATGGTACCTATTCTACCACCACAACGACCTGTCACCCGACTTCGACAAAGCCCGCTCCATTCGCCTGGATAGCCTGTTTTTTGAGGCCAACGGGAACATCCGCAAAGTAGTGCCCACTCTGCGCGGCGCGGGCCTGACCGATGCCCGGCAGAAAATCCAGCTCGACCGCTACAGCCGCCTGAGCAGTGCGGGTGCGTCTATCGCCTTCCTGGATACGGCGAACACCTTCCAGGGCTGGAAAACCGAGTTTGCCAACAACCAGGGCTGGGTGAAGTACAACGGCGTAGCCTTCGGCAAACAGGCCCTCAAAACGGTGATGCTACGCGTGCAGGCCCCCGCCGGGGCCACGGTGCAGCTGCGTGCCGACGGGCCCCAGGGCCCGGTGCTGGCTTTGGTCAAGGTGCCCAAAAGTGGCCAGTGGCAGGAGGTGAAAGCGCCGTTGTCTGCCTTCCGGGCCGGCACGCACGGGCTGTACGTAGCGCCCAAAACCGATGCGCCGGTGGCCATTGACTGGGTGCGGTTTGAGTGAGATTGATGCCCTCCGCGTCAGACGGTCAGGCCATCGCCGTTGGGCCGCTGGGTCGTCATGCTGAGCGCAGCGGAGCGGAGTTGAAGCATCTCTACCGCTTCGTTGCAACGGCTCAGGCGAAGCGGTAGAGATGCTTCGACAAGCTCAGTATGACCGTTCTATCGAAATCCTAATTCCCTCCCTATTCCCCCCAATTCCCTTCCCCACAAGCCATGAAAAAACTCCTTTTCCTCCTCTCTCTAATAGGGCTGACGGCTGGCCCGGCACTGGCCCAGCAGATTGCCAAAGAGGCCCCCAGGGGGTTCGACCAACCCACGGCGGGCATCGCCAAGGGCCGGATTGACAGCATCGCCTACCCCTCCAAAACGGTGGGGACGGTGCGCAAGGCGCTGGTGTACACGCCGCCGGGCTACGTTAAGAAGAAGAAATACCCGGTGCTGTACCTGCTGCACGGCATCGGGGGCGATGAGAAGGAATGGCTGAAGGGCGGCCACCCGGAGGTGATTCTGGACAACCTGTACGCCCAGGGCAAGCTGAAACCTATGCTAGTGGTGATGCCCAATGGCCGCGCCCTGAAGGACGACCGGGCGGTGGGTAATATCTACAGCCCCGAGAAAGTGGCCGGTTTTGCCAACTTCGAGCAGGATTTACTCACCGACCTGATTCCCTACATCGAAAAAACCTACAAGCCCCTGACCACCCGCGAGAACCGCGCCATTGCGGGCCTCTCGATGGGCGGCGGCCAGTCGTTGGATTTTGGGCTGGGTAACCTCGATAAATTTGCTTGGGTCGGCGGCTTTTCCTCGGCCCCCAACACCAAGATGCCTGAGGTGCTGGTGCCCGACCCGGCCCGCGCCAGAAAGCTGCTCAAGCTGCTCTGGATTTCGTGCGGCGACCAGGATGGCCTGCTCGGCATCAGCCAACGCCTCCACGACTACCTCTACCAGCACGGTGTGCCGCACGTGTACTACATCGAGCCGGGCGGGCACGAGTTCAAGGTCTGGAAAAACGGGTTGTATATGTTCTCGCAGTTCCTGTTTAAGCCCGTCGATGTGGCCGCGCTGCCCACCTACACCGTGCTAGGGGCGGTGGCCGCCACCAACGTGCGCAACGCCAAATACCCCCAGCTGCTGCCTGACAACCGCGCCGTATTTCGCCTGAAAGCTCCTGACGCCCAGCGCGTGCAGATAGATTTGGTGCGGAAATACGACCTCACCAAAGACGCGGAAGGCTACTGGACCGCTACCACCGACACCCTCAGCGAGGGCTTGCACTACTACTCGCTGCTGCTCGACGGCCTGCCCGTGGCCGACCCCGCCAGCGACACCTTCTACGGCATGGGGCGCATGGCCAGCGGCATCGAGGTGCCCTCGCGCAACGGCGCTTACTACGCCCCGCGCGACGTGCCCCGCGGGGCCGTGCGCCAGCAGCGTTACTACTCCAAAGTCACCAATTCGTGGCGCCAACTATTCGTGTACACGCCCCCCGGCTACGACGCTAGCGCCCCCACCAAGTACCCGGTGCTGTACCTGCTGCACGGCGGCGGCGAGGACGAAACCGGCTGGGCCAAGCAAGGCAAAGCCGACCTGATTCTCGATAATCTCCTCGCCGACAAAAAGGCCAAACCCATGCTCATCGTGATGCTGGATGGCAACATGGGCGGCTCCGGCGGCCTGGCCGGCTTTGGCGAAGCCACGCTGAAAAAATTTGAGGACGAGCTCAAGCAAACCGTGCTGCCGCTGGTGGAAAGCACCTACCGGGTGGCCCCAGGGCCCCAGAACCGGGCCCTGGCGGGCCTCTCGCTGGGCGGTATCCAAACGCTCTACGCCGGCCTGCACAACACCGATATGTTTGAGTACCTGGGCGTGTTCAGCTCGGGCTATTTGGCCAACAACGCCCAGCTTTCCGACCCGCAGTTTGCCTTCATGAAGGCCAATACCAGCACCATCAACACCAACCTCAAGCAGCTCTGGCTCTCGATGGGCGGCCCCACCGACATCGCCTACGCCAACAACAAGGTGATGCGCGCCAAAATGGACGAAATGGGCCTCAAGTACGCCTACAGCGAGTACCCTGGCGGCCACACCTGGCCCGTGTGGCGGCACGATTTGTACCTGTTTGCGCAGAAGCTTTTTTAAGTAGGAAAACTGCTTTAGAAAGCACAATGCCTCATTTTTAGCGGCTTCAGCAACCAGGAAAGAACGTCATGCAGCTTAAAAATATGAAAATAGCCCCTGGTATCCTCTTTCTCTGCCTGCTTGTAGCGGCAGCCTTTCGCGGCAACGCCCAAAATCCAATCATCCAAACCAAGTTCACGGCCGACCCGGCGCCGCTGGTTTATCGGGATACGGTGTTTCTATATACCAGCCACGATGAGGACGATGCCAAAGGGTTTAAGATGTTCAACTGGCTGCTGTACACCTCCACGGATATGGTGAACTGGACCGACCACGGCAAGGTCGCGTCTACCAAGAGCTTTAGCTGGGCGCCGCAAAATGGGGCGTGGGCGCCGCAGTGCATCGAGCGCAATGGCAAATTCTACCTCTATTGCCCCATTCACGTCAAGGGAATCGGCGTGCTGGTGTCGGATAGTCCCTACGGCCCCTTCACCGACCCGTTAGGTAAACCGCTGATTCAGAATAGCATCGACGATATTGACCCCACCGTCCACATCGACGACGATGGCCAGGCGTACTTGTACTGGGGCAATCCGAGCCTGTATTACGTCAAGCTAAACGAGGATATGATTTCTTATGCGGGCGACATTGTTAAGTCTCCCACCAAGCCGGCCAATTACCAGGAAGGGCCGTGGTTTTACAAGCGAAAAGACAAGTACTACGTGGCCTATGCCTCCACCTGCTGCCCGGAGGGCATCGGCTACAGCATGAGCACCAGCCCCACGGGCCCCTGGAACTACACCGGCATGCTCATGGACAGCGACCCCAGGTCCAACGGCAACCACCCGGGCATTATTGATTACAAGGGAAACTCTTACTTATTCGGCTTTAATTATGCCATTTCCAAAGCCCTGTCGCCGACGCACACCGAGCGGCGCTCGGTGTGCGTTGATAAGCTGACGTATAACGGCGACGGCACTATTCAGAAGCTGCCGTTCTGGTCAGACGCCGGCGTAGACCGCGTGGCGACCTTAAACCCCTACAAGCGCACCGAGGCCGAAACCATTGCCTCTAGCCAGGGACTTAAAACCGACAAAGGCCCCAATGAGATGTACGTAACGAACATAGACAGTGGTGATTACATCAAGGTCAGGGGTGTTAATTTTGAAAAGGGCGCGAAGGAATTTCTGGCGTCGGTGGCGAGTAATGCGGGTAATCCGGTCATTGAACTACACCTGGACAGCCCTACCGGGACGTTGTTGGGAACGTTGAAAGTGAAGAGCACCGAAAGCCTGGAAAACTGGGTGGTTCAGTCCTGCAAAGTAGGTCGGCAAGGAGGAATCCACGACGTTTACTTCGTCTTCAAGGCGGCCAGCAACAACGCGCTCCGGTTCGACTGGTGGCAGTTTAACCGCTGATGCTACGCATAAAATCCTTTCCGTCCTCTGCCTCACCTATGAGAAACACCATCGCCTTCTTCCTGCTCTTCCTCTGGGCCGCCACTACGGCCCTAGGTAAGACCGCGCCTACCCCCCTGCGCCTGTGGTACGACCAGCCGGCCGCCAACTGGAACGAGGCCCTACCCCTCGGCAACGGGCGGCTGGGCGCGATGGTCTTTGGCGGGCCGGCGCGCGAGCGGTTGCAACTGAACGAGGAAACCATCTGGGGTGGGGGCCCTAACAACAACGTGAAACCCGACGCGCTGCCGGCGGTGCGGCAGTTGCGGGCGCAGCTGCTGGCCGGGCAGCAGGTGGAGGCCCAGGCGCTGGCCCAGGCGCAGATGCAGCCCTTCGGCAACAGCGGGATGCCCTACCAGCTGGCCGCCAATGTGTACCTCGATTTCCCCGGTCACGAGCGCGCCACCGCCTACCAGCGCGACCTGGATATTGGCCGGGCCGTGGCCTCGGTCAGCTACCAGCTCGACGGCGTGAAGTACCGGCGCGAGGTGTTCAGCTCCCTCACCGACCAGGTGATTATCGTGCGCCTCACGGCCAGCCAGCCGGGCCGCATCAGCTGCCTGCTCAGCGAAGAAACTCCCATGCAGCACACCCTGCACCCCGAAGGCGCGCAGCTGGTGCTCGATGGCACGGGCAGCGCGCACGAGGGGCAGGAGGGCAAAATCCGGTTCCAGACGCGGGTGCAGGCGGTGGCCGAGGGCGGTACCGTGCAAGCCACCGCGGCGGGCCTGCGCATTGCGGGGGCCACCAGCGCCACGGTGTACATTTCCATCGGCACCAACTTCGTGAACTACCACGACGTGAGCGGCGACGCGGCGGCGCGGGCCACAGCCTACCTGGCAAAAGCGGTTGAGAAGCCTTATAAGCAGGCGCTGGCCGACCACGTGGCCGCCTACCAGCGCTACTTCAACCGCGTGACGCTGAACCTGGGCACCACGCCCGCCGCGCAGCTGCCTACCCCCCAGCGCCTGGCGGGTTTCGCCCAAGGCCACGACCCGGCGCTGGCGGCACTCTATTTTCAGTACGGCCGCTACCTGCTCATCAGCTGCTCGCAGCCGGGCGGGCAGCCGGCCAACCTGCAGGGAATCTGGAACGACCAGCTCAAGGGCCCCTGGGACAGCAAGTACACGGTGAACATCAACACCGAAATGAACTACTGGCCGGCTGAGGTCACCAACCTGACGGAGCTACACGAGCCCCTGTTCGGCATGCTAAAAGACTTGAGCGTGACCGGGCAGCAGAGCGCCCGCCAGATGTACGGCGCCCGCGGCTGGATGCTGCACCACAACACCGACATCTGGCGCATCACGGGGCAGGTCGACCCGCCGCAGTACGGCCTCTGGCCGATGGGCGGGGCCTGGCTGAGCCAGCATTTGTGGGACCACTACCAGTTCACCGGCGACCAGCAGTTTTTGCGCGATTACTACCCCGTGCTGCGCGGCGCGGCCACTTACTTCGTCGATGCCCTCCAGACCGAGCCCACCCACCAGTGGCGGGTGGTAGCCCCGTCGGTGTCGCCTGAAAACAGCTATAAAATTGAGGGTAAGGATATTGCTTTGGTTGCCGGTACCACCATGGACAACCAGCTGGTATTCGACCTGTTCTCGAAAACCATCCGGGCCGCCGAGCTGCTGGGCCAGGACCAGGCGTTTGCCGACACCCTGCGGGCCCTGCGCCAGCAGCTGCCGCCCATGCAGATTGGCCAGTACGGGCAGGTGCAGGAGTGGCTGCAAGACCAGGACAACCCCCGCGACCAGCACCGCCACATCTCGCACCTCTACGGGCTGTACCCGAGCGGCCAGATTTCGCCCTACCGTACGCCCGAACTTTTCGAGGCCGCCCGCATTACCCTCACCCAGCGCGGCGACGTGAGCACGGGCTGGTCGATGGGCTGGAAGGTAAATTTCTGGGCCCGGATGCAGGACGGCAACCACGCCTACAAGCTGCTCACCGAGCAGCTGCGGCCCCGCGCCAGCCAGCCCGGCGGCGTGAGCGAGGGGGGAGGAACCTACCCCAACCTGCTCGACGCCCATCCCCCGTTCCAAATTGACGGCAACTTCGGCTGCACCGCCGGCCTGGCCGAGCTATTCGTGCAGAGCCACGACGGCACCCTCGACCTGCTACCCACCCTGCCCGACGCCTGGCCCACCGGCGAAGTCACCGGCCTGGTGGCCCGCGGCGGCTACGTGGTGGATGTGGCCTGGGCCAACGGCCAGCTCACACGGGCGCGCATCGTCTCGCGCCTCGGGGGCCCCTGCCGGGTGCGGGTGCACCGCCAGGTAGTGGCGAAAGGCGGCCCTCAGCTGCGCCCCGCCGAGGGCGAAAACCCCAATTCATTTTACTACACTCTGCCCGTAAAGGCCCCGCTGGTATCGAGCAAAACCACCGCCCGGCGGCCCACCCTGGCTCCGTCGTGGGTGTATGATTTTCCCACTGAAGCCGGCCAAACCTACCAGTTGCGGGCGCAGTAATTAACCCGAATTCCTTTCCTGAAATATTCCCTACCCCATGAAAAACACCCTGTTAGCCTTCCTGCTCCTGCTCCTGCTGCTGTCCGCTGGGGCCCTGCGGGCCCAAAACCCCATTATCAAGGACGTGTTCACGGCCGACCCGGCGCCGCTGGTGTACCGCGACACGCTGTTTCTATACACCGGCCACGACACGGCCTCGGTGCAGGAAACCAACTATAAGATGCCCGACTGGCGCATCTACTCCACCACCGACATGGTGAACTGGAAATCGTACGGCACGCGCCTCTCGGTCAAGACGTTTGCCTGGGCCACCGGCGATGCCTACGCGGCGCAGTGCGTGTACCACAACGGCAAGTTCTACTGGTTTGTGGCCACCTTCCACAAGAAGGACGACAACAGCCAGGGCGGCTCGGCCATCGGCGTGGCCGTGTCGGACCGGCCGACTGGGCCCTTCAAGGACGCTATTGGCAAGGCGCTCATCGTGAACGAGATGACCAAGGACCAGCCTCAATCTTGGGACGACATTGACCCCACCATATTCGTTGACGACGACAAGCAGGTGTATATGTACTGGGGCAACGGCAGCTGCCGCTGGGTGAAGCTGAAGGACAACATGACCGAGCTGGCCAGCCCCATCACCGTGCTCAAGCCCAAAAACTACATCGAGGGGCCCTGGGTGTACAAGCGCAAGAAGCTGTATTACTTAGTGTACGCCAGCGCCGGCACTAAGCCCGAAATGATTGAGTATTGCACGGCTCCCAGCGCCACCGGGCCCTGGACCTACCGCGGCATCATTCAGGAAAATGTGCCCAACAGCTTTACGACCCACCCCGGCATCGTTGACTACAAGGGCAAGAGCTACTTCTTCTATCACAACGGCTCCTTGCCCACCGGCGGCAGCTACCGCCGCTCCATCTGCGTCGATTATTTGCACTACAACAAGGACGGCACTATTCAGCCCATCGTGCAGACTACGGAGGGCGTGAAGGCGGTGCGGTAGGGGGGGGTAGGGGCCCGGCGCTGGGGCGACTGGCACCAGCGCCGGGCCCCTAGCTACTCTCCGTTCCAAAATCAGCCTTTCTAGAATTCCCACCACATGAAACAACTCTTTTTCAGCCTTCTGCTTCTGTGCGGGGCCTTGACGCTCAAGGCCGAGGACGGCCACCAGCTCTGGCTGCGCCCGCACCCGGCCGCGCCGGTCACGGTAGTTTCCGCTGCCAAAAACTCGCTCCTGCTCGCCACGGCCAAGCAGGAACTGCAACGCGGCTGGCAGGGCGCGGCCGGAGCCAACGTGCGGCTGACCATTAAAAAGGACAAAGCCCTTCGGAACGACGGTTTTCGCCTGAGTGCCACCAGCGTGGAGGCCGCCACCGAGGCGGGGCTGCTCTACGGGGTGTTTGAGCTGCTGCGCCGCCAGCAAACCGGCCAGCCGCTGGCGGCGGGCGTGTCCAACCCTTCCTACGAGCTGCGCGTGCTCAACCACTGGGACAACCTCGACGGCTCGGTGGAGCGGGGCTACGCCGGCCAGTCCATCTTCTGGCGCAAGGACAGCGCCTTCGCCGTGACTGCCCGCGACAAGGCGCTGTGGCAGGCCTACGCCCGCGCCGATGCCTCGGTGGGCATCAACGGGGCCGTGATTAACAACGTCAATTCTTCGCCCCAGATGCTCTCGGGCCCCTACCTGGCCCGCACCAAGGCCATTGCCGACGAGCTGCGGCCCTTCGGCGTGAAGGTGTTCTTATCCGTGAAGTTCTCTTCGCCGGCCCTGCTCGGCGGCCTCAAAACCTCCGACCCGCTCGACCCGGCCGTTATCAGCTGGTGGAAAAATAAGACTAAGGAAGTGTACGCGCTGATTCCTGACTTCGGCGGCTTTGTGGTGAAGGCCAGCAGCGAGGGCCAGCCGGGGCCCCAGGACTACGGCCGCACCCACGCCGACGGGGCCAACCTGCTCGCCGACGCCGTGCGCCCCTTCGGCGGCCTGGTGATGTGGCGCGCCTTCGTGTACAGCCCCGCCGATAAGGACCGCGCCAAGCAGGCCTACAACGAATTCGTGCCCCTCGACGGCAAATTCCGCGACAACGTGATTATTCAGGTGAAAAACGGGCCCATTGACTTTCAGCCCCGCGAGCCGTTCAGCCCCCTTTTTGGGGCCCTGAAAAAGACCGCCGTGATGCCCGAGTTTCAGATTACCCAGGAGTACCTGGGCCAGTCCACCGACCTGGTTTTCCTGGCCCCCATGTGGGAGGAGTGCCTGGGCAGCGACACCTACCAGGCCGGCCCCGGCAGCACCGTGGCCCGCTGCACCGACGGCAGCGTGTACCCGCAGCGCCACTCGGCCATGGCCGGCGTGGCCAACGTGGGCCTAGCTACCAACTGGACCGGCCAGGATTTTGGCCAGGCCAACTGGTACGCCTTCGGCCGCCTGGCCTGGAATAACACCATGAAGAGCAGTCAGATAGCCGACGAGTGGCTTCGCCTTACGTTTGCCGAATCGGCCACTACTGCGGCCGGCCAGCCAGCTCCGGCCGCCGCCGACTGGAACGCTCATTTCCTGGCCCCCATGACGCAGCTGCTGCTGGCCAGCCGCGAGGCCGCCGTGAACTACTCCATGCCCCTGGGCTTGCACCACATCATGTCGGCCACCTACGACCACTACGGCCCCGGCCCCTGGTGGGCCCCGGACAAGATGCGCGCCGACTGGACGCCCCCCTACTACCACCAGGCCGCCGCCAACGGCGTAGGATTCGACCGCACCACCGCCGGCAGCAACGCCGTGAGCCAGTACCACGAGCCCCTGGCCGCTCAGTTCAACGACCCCGCCACTTGCCCCGACGAGTACCTGCTCTGGTTTCACCACCTCCCTTGGGACTTCAAAATGAAAAGCGGCCGTACCCTCTGGGACGAGCTGGCCCTGCACTACGACCTGGGCGTGCACCAGGTGCGGCAGTTCCAGCAAACCTGGGACGCGGCCCGGCCCTACGTGGACGCCGAGCGGTTTGCCACTGTGCAAAACAAGCTGCGCGCCCAGAGTGGCAATGCCGTGCTCTGGAAGGATGCCTGCCTGCTCTACTTCCAGCAGTTCAGCCGCTTGCCCATCCCGGCCAGCGTGGAGCCGCCCATGCACACGCTGGAGGGCGTCATTGCCAACGACCAGCGGCCCCAGCGGCAGCGCCGGTAAGTTTTGGCGGCGCGGCTGGGGCCCTACTCCCCCTTGCCAGCGTGGAAGGGCCCCCAGCCGCGCCACACTTGGGGCATATTTCCTCGCTCGTTTTTCAGCTTATTCATGAACAAGCCTCTCTTCCTGGCGGCGCTGCTGCTGGCGCTGGGGCCGCTGGCCGCCACCCGCAGCCACGGCCAGGCGGGCACGCAGCCGGGCACCAACCCGCTTATCCGCGACGTGTTCACGGCCGACCCGGCCCCGCTGGTTTACAAAGACAAGGTGTACCTGTACGTGGGGCACGACAAGGCCAAGGCCGGCCAGATGTTCAACATGAACGACTGGCGCTGCTACTCCTCTACCGACATGAAGCACTGGACCGCCCACGGCTCCATAATGAAGGTGCGCGATTTTAAGTGGGCCGTGCAGGATGCCTGGGCCTCGCAGGTGGTGGCCCGCAACGGCAAGTTTTACTTCTATGCCGCCGTGCAGCAGGGGCCCCCGGCCACGGGCAAGGCCATTGGGGTGGCCGTGTCGGGTAGCCCAACCGGCCCCTTCGTGGACGCCCGCGGGACGGCCCTCGTCAGCGACCAGACCACGCCCGGCCCCAACGGCTGGGACGACATCGACCCCACCGTGTTGGTGGACGACGACGGCACGGCCTGGCTGGCCTGGGGCAACCCCAACTGCTACCTGGCCAAGCTCAAGCCCAACATGACCGAACTCGACGGCCCCATCCAGCGCATCGAGGTGCCCAACTACACCGAGGGGCCCTGGCTGCACAAGCGCGGCAGCACCTACTACCTCACCTACGCCGCGTTTGCCCACCAGGGTATGTGGGAAAAGCTCTGCTACGCCACGGCCTCTAAAATAACCGGCCCCTGGACCTACCAGGGCATCCTCACGGAGCAGGCCAAAAACAGCTACACCATTCACCCCGGCATCGTCGAGTTTCGGAAGCAGTGGTACCTGTTTTACCACAACGCCACGCTCACGCTGCCCAACGGCGAAAGCGGGGCCCTGGGCCGCGCAGCGTGTGCGCCGAGTACCTGTATTACAACCCCGACGGCACCATCCAGCCCATTGCCCACACGGGGGCCGGCGTGAGCGG
>NZ_MDZA01000421.1 GCF_001816125.1 Hymenobacter coccineus
CATCGGCTACGGCAAAATGGGCCGCACGCTGGAAGCCCTGGCCACCGCCCGCGGCCACCGCATCGCGGGCATCGTGGACCCCAGCCAGCCCGACGCCCCGCCATCGCCGACTTCACGGCCGCCACCGCCGACGCGGCCATCGAATTCACGCGGCCCGACGCGGCCTTTGCCAATGTGGCGGCCTGCCTGCGCCAGGGCATCCCGGTGGTCTGCGGCTCGACGGGCTGGCTGGAGCGCTGGGACGAGGCCGGGGCCCTGACGGAAGAACTGGGTGGCAGCCTGTTCTACGCTTCCAACTACAGCGTGGGCGTGAACCTGTTTTTCCACTTCAACGAGTACATCGCCACCAAAATGCACCAGTTCGGGGGCTACGACGTGGCGGTGCGCGAAATCCACCACACCCAGAAGCTCGACGCGCCCAGCGGCACCGCCGTCACGGCCGCCGAGGGCATTCTGGCCCACTTCCCGGCCAAAACCAGCTGGCGCAACGCCCCCGCCGAAGGCCCCGCCGAGCTGGCCATCATCAGCGAGCGCACGGCCGATGTGGTGGGCACCCACGTGGTGACCTACACCTCCGACGTGGACACGCTGGTGCTCTCGCACGAGGCGCACTCGCGGGCCGGTTTTGCCCAGGGGGCCCTGCTCGCGGCTGAGTGGCTGCCGGGCCGCCCGGGCGTATTCGGCATGAAGGAGCTGCTGGGCCTGTAGGGCCCCGGGCACGAAAGCTGGCGCGGGCGTCGTTAGCTTGCGGCTGCTTTCCGATTGTTTTAATCTATTTCTGCCCCCCCGAGCGCCGGCTGCGGCCCGCGCCTTGCTCTATGGCCCTTTTCAAAATCAAGCGTTACGGCGCCAACAGCGCCCCCCCCAAACCCAAGAGCAAAACCCGCGAGTGGACCGATTCGCTGGTGTTTGCCATCGTGGCGGCCACTCTCATTCGCTGGGCCACCTTCGAGGCCTACACCATCCCCACGCCCAGCATGGAGGACACGCTGCTGGTGGGCGACTACCTGTTCGTGAGCAAGTTGCACTACGGCACCATCACGCCGCAAACGCCGCTGCAAATCCCGCTCACGCACCAGACGGACCCCATTTTCCACCTGAAAAGCTACTCCGACCTCATCCAGCTGCCCACGTTTCGCTTCCCGGGCTTCTCGGAAATCAAGCGCAACGACGTGGTGGTGTTCCACGTCCCGTTCGAGCTGGAGTTTCCCGCCGACCTGCGCACCAACTACATCAAGCGCTGCGTAGCCATTGCCGGCGACAAGCTCGAAATCAAGGACCACCAGCTCTACATCAACGGCCAGCCGGCCCCCAACCCCGCCGGCCTGCAGAGCAAGTACTTCATCCGCATTCCCGAGGCCAACGACGAGGTAATAGCCGCCTTCCGCGCCCAGCGCGTGGTGGATTACCAGCAGCCCAACGGCGACCCAGTGCTGACCGAGGTGCCCGGCTACGGCCTCGGCTACGAAGTGGACTGCACGCCCGCAGTAGCGGCTTATTTCAAGAAGCAGCCCTACGTGAAGGAGGTCATCGCCGAAACCATCCCGGCCGGCCAGCCCGAAATCAACCAGGCGGTGTTCCCCGACAACCCCGACTACCCGACGACCCTCAACTTCCCCGGGGCCCCCGGCCTGCACCACTGGAACAAGGACAACTACGGCCCCATCTCGCTTCCCAAAAAGGGCGAAACCGTGGAGCTGACGGCCGACAACGTGCCGCTCTACTACAAAATCATCCTCCGCTACGAGCACAACGAAGGCATCACGATGCAGGGCGGCGTGATTTTGCAAAACGGCAAGCCGCTGAAAACCTACACGTTCAAGCAGAATTACTACTTCATGATGGGCGACAACCGCCACGATTCGCTCGACTCGCGCTTCTGGGGCTTCGTGCCCGAAGACCACGTGGTGGGCAAAGCCGTCCTCATCTGGCTCTCCGTAGATCCCTACGCCGACTTCCTCCACAAAGTGCGTTGGAGCCGCCTGTTCCATACCATCAACTAGGGCCCCCAGAGGCCCCAGCAACAAAAAAGCCGCCCCAAACGGGGCGCTTTTTTGTTGCGTGGCTTTCCGCTAATAAGCTACCAGTTGATGGGCTCCAGGCCTTTGCTTTCGAGCCAGGCGTTGGTTTTGCTGAACGGCTTGCTGCCGAAAAAGCCCTTGTCGGCGGCGTAGGGCGAGGGGTGCACCGACTTTAGCACCAAGTGCTTGCTGGCGTCAATCAGCTCCGCCTTTTTACCCGCGTAGGCCCCCCAGAGGATGAACACTACGTGCTCGCGGCCCTCCGATACCTTGCGAATAGCGGCGTCGGTGAAGTCTTCCCAGCCCTTCTTTTGGTGCGAGCCCGGCTCGGCGGCGCGCACCGTGAGGGTGGCGTTGAGCAGCAACACGCCCTGCTGGGCCCAGCGGTCGAGGTTGCCGTTGGGGGCCACCGGCGTAGCGGGCAGGTCGCTCTGCAGCTCCTTGAAAATATTGTGCAGCGAAGGCGGCGTGCGCTGCCCATCGGCCACCGAGAACGAAAGGCCGTGGGCCTGCCCGCGCCCGTGGTACGGGTCCTGGCCCAGGATGACGACCTTCACCTGATCAAAGGCGCAAGCGTCGAAGGCGTGGAAGATTTGGGGCCCCGGCGGGTACACCGTGGCGGTGGCGTACTCGCCTTTTACAAAAGCAATGAGGTGCTGAAAGTAGGGCTTGGCAAACTCGTCGGCCAGCACGGGCTGCCAGCTCGCGGCTATTTTTACCATGGGATAGAAGAAATTACGAAATGTTTCCGACCTTGGAAAGCACCTTCGGCGTAAAACCAATCGGCGCGGGCCGCTGTTAGATTTTCAGCTTTATTGACCGATCCTTTTATGCCTACCACCACTACGCAGGGCGTTACCGTTTCGGTTACGACGAATTACCTGCCCGATTATTCCAGCCCCACGCAGGAGCACTTCGTATTCGCCTATAAAATCACCATTCGCAACGATAGCGAGTTCACGGTGAAACTGTTACGTCGCCACTGGCACATCCACGACGCCAACAGCCCCGTGCGCGAGGTGGAGGGCGAAGGCGTGGTGGGCCGCCAGCCCGTGCTCGAGCCGGGCCAGTCGCACCACTACATGAGCGGTTGCAACCTGAAGTCGGGCGTGGGCAAAATGCGCGGCACCTACCTGATGGAGCGCGTAGCCAACGGCCAGGAGTTCAGCGTCGAAATCCCCGAGTTCACCCTCATGGTGCCCTTCCGCCTGAACTAAGCCGGGACCGTTGGCGAATGGCTTTTAGCTTTGCGGACTCCGGTTGGCCTGCACGATTGCCAGTGGCCGCCGGGGCCCCATTTGTTCGAACTCCTTGCTTACCTGAAGTACCATCTGCGCGCCGGCACCGCCCACGGGCTGCATTCGCCATTCGTGTACGGCCTCTACACCACGGTTATTTGCCACGACGGCCCGTTTGCGGCCTTCGCCCCCATCGAGGCGCGGCGGCGGGCGTTGCTGCGCAGCCCAGACCGCATCACCGTTACCGATTTGGGGGCCGGCTCGCACACCGGGGCCGGGCAGGTGCGCCGGGTGGCCGCCATTGCCCGCACCGCCGCCAAGCCGCCGCACCTGGCGCAATTGCTATTCCGGCTCGTGAACCACTTCCAGCCCGCCACCGTGCTGGAGCTGGGCACCTCGCTGGGCCTTACCACCGCCTACCTGGCCGCCGCCGACTCGCGCCACCGCGTCGTCACGTTCGAGGGCTGCCCCAACGTGGCCGCCGTGGCCCGCGCAACCTTCGCCGCCCTGCACCTGGCTAACGTGGAGCTGGTGGAGGGCAACCTTGACGAGACCCTGGGCCCCGCTCTGGCCGCTCTGGGGGACCCGGTTGATTTTGTGTTTTTCGACGGCAACCACCGCCGAGCGCCCACACTGCGCTACTTCGAGCAGTGCCTGGCCAAAGCCCACGAAGACAGCGTGTTCGTATTCGATGACATCCACTGGTCGGAAGAAATGGAGCAGGCCTGGGACGCCATCCGGGCCCACCCGGCCGTCACGGTCACCGTCGACCTGTTCCGCATCGGCCTGGTTTTTTTCCGCAAAAAACAGCCTCGCCAGGATTTCTGGCTGCGCCCCCGGCGCCCCTGACGCTACGAAACCGTGGCCACTACCACGAGGGGCTTGAGCACCACCAGTACCAGCAGCGCGGTGAAAATCTGCCGGGCCCCATCGTCGAGCACGGCCAGTACCAGCAGCCGGAATGCGTACAGCAGCGAAGCCAGGGCCCCCAGCACCACCGGCCAGTCCGGCAGGCCGCCATCGAGGGCAAAGCCGCCCACCAGCTTAGCCCGCCCACCCAGGCCCCCGCGTAGAGCACGAAATAGAAAATGGCCAACGGGTGCCGCCGGGCCTGGAGCCAAAGCGCATTCATAAGCAGAGCAGCAAGTTGCGCGTGGGGCCCCGGCGGGCTGGGCGGCGATCCAAATTAGGCATTCAGCCCTTGCGCGCTCACCTCGCCTGTGGGGCGCACGGCATCGCGCAGGCGCGTGAGGCGCTGGAGCAGGCCCTCCAACTGGTCGAGGGGCAGCATATTGGCCCCGTCGGACAGCGCAGTTTCGGGCGTGGGGTGGGTTTCGATAAACAGGCCGTCGGCACCCACCGCAATGGCCGCTTTGGCGATGATTTCGATCAGCGCGGGCTGGCCGCCCGTCACGCCGCTGGCCTGGTTGGGCTTTTGTAGGGCGTGGGTCACGTCCATCACCACGGGCACGCCGAAGCGCTGCATGGCGGGCAGATTGCGGTAATCGACCACCAAATCGGAGTAGCCAAACGAGTTCCCCCGCTCGGTGAGGATGACGTTCATATTGCCCGATTCCTGCACTTTATCGACGGCAAATTTCATGGCCTCACCGCTCAAAAACTGGCCTTTTTTGATGTTGACCACCTTACCGGTTTTGGCCGCGGCGATGAGCAAATCGGTTTGCCGGCACAGGAACGCCGGGATTTGCAGCACGTCCACGTACTCCGCTGCCATTGCCGCCTCCGCCGATTCGTGGATGTCCGTGACGGTAGGCACGCCAATTTCACGCCCCACTTTTTGTAGGATGCGCAGCGCTTTTTCGTCGCCGATGCCGGTGAAGGAATCAATGCGCGAGCGGTTGGCCTTGCGGTACGAACCCTTGAAGATGTACGGAATCTGGAGCTTATCGGTGAGGTGCTTGATGCGCTCGGCGATGCGCAGGGCCATGTCTTCGCCTTCGATGACGCAGGGCCCCGCCATCAAGAAAAACTGGCCCGACTGGGTGTGGCGGAAATGCGGAAGCGTGTTGGCGAGGGCGGTGAGCATGGGTAGTAATTAGTTCTTTTTGAGGCAGATAAACAGCTCGCGCCCCTGCCGGGGCCCGAGCGAATTAGTAGCAGTTTCAAAATATCGGAACGCGAAGTACGGTGCAAAATAGGCGCGGTACTCGGCGGGCGTGCCGCCGAAGGGCGGCTCGGTGGCCCCGGCAAACGGGGCGTCGAAGAGTAAGCCCACCAGGGTGCCGCCGGGGCGCAATAGCCGGGCGCATTGCTGGGCGTAGGCGGGCCGCAGGGCGGGGGCCAGGGCACAAAAAAACGTTTGCTCCACAATTAAATCGTAGGGCGGCTCGTTGGACAGGCCAAAAAAGTCGGCTTGCAATAGGTGGCCAGCCGGAAAATCGGGCACCCGTGCGGCCAGGGCCCCCAGGGCCTCGGGCGCAAAATCGGCCACGAACACCTGCTCGAAACCGGCCCGGTGCAGGTACTCGGCCTCGTAGGCCCGCCCGGCCCCGGGGATAAGAATCCGAGGCTGGGCAATGGTACGTATTTGATCGAAGTAAGCGCGCAGAGGCGGCGTGGGGGCCCCGGCGTCCCAGCCGTCGCGGCCGGTGGCGTAGCGCTGCTGCCAATAGGACGCATCTAAGGGTGGAGTAACCGATTTCACCCAACAAAAGTATACTACCCAAGGCCCCTGGATTTTGCGAAAGCTTCCAGCGCCTACTTTTACGCCAGCCACCTTTCGAGTTGGCGCGCATTCGCTCACCTTTTTTTCGCTTAACCCCCACCCGTATGAACCCGAACGACAACCTCGAACCCCGCAAAAACAACAGCCGCGTTTACCTCTGGGTAGCCCTCGTGTTGGTGCTGCTGGGCATCAACGGCGTGCTGCTGTACCTACGCAGCCAGGAGCAGACCAAAAACGAGCAGCTCACGACCGATGTGCAGGCGAAGGACACCAAGTTGGCGGAACAAATCAAAGAGTACGAGACGATTAAGGCTGATTTTGAGCGCCAGAGCCAGGAATTGCAGAAGCTGGGCCTGAGCAACGATTCGCTGCAATCGCGCATTGCCGGCGTGAACGCCGACCTGCTGCGCCTGCGCTCCTTCAAAGCGGGCAGCTTCTCGCTGGCTATGCAGAAGCAGTACAAGCAGCGCGCCATGAACCTGGAAGGCCAGCTGAAGAAGCGCGACGAAGAAATTGCCCAGCTTAAGCAGGACAACGAAACGCTCTACACCGAAACCACGACGCTGAAGGAGCGCCAGAACAAGCTGACGGATACCATCAGCACCATCGCCAAAACCAACCGCGACCTGTCGGACAAGGTGACGGTGGCTTCGCGCTTGCAGGCCGACAACATCAAGGTGGCCATCATTACGAGCAAGAACAAGGAGAAGATGGACGACAAGGAGGAGTTCAAGGCCAAGCGCGTGGAGAAGGTGAAGGTGACCTTCAACCTGGGCCGCAACGACGTGTCGCCCAAGGAGAGCAAGGCCGTGTACATGCGCATCCTGGAGCCTGATGGCGCTGCCCTCTACAACCTGAGCACCGGCGGTGGCACCTTCACCGTGGACGGCCAGGAGTCGTTCTACACCCAGAAGCAGGACGTGGTGTACGACAACACCCGCCAGCCCGTAGTATTCACCTACGCCAAGGGCGCCGAATACAAAAAAGGCGTGCACACCGTGGAGCTGTACGAAGGTGGGGCCCTGATGGGCAAAACCACCTTCACGCTTAAGTAGGACCGCAGATTAAGTGGATTTAACGGATAAGAACGGATTGTAATTGCTCCTTATCTGACATTAAAAGGGCCACTCGACGAGTGGCCCTTTTTTGTTGAGTTTCAGGTGGGCTGGCCCGGGCTGCCGGCTTTCGCTGGCTGCCCCGGTAATCATTGAATCGTTAGAACGCTGCGGCGTTCAACCGGCTCCCAGGGGCCCTACGCCGCCGCAACGATTAGCGGGCAGCCGGCGAAAAGTCGGCAGCCCGCTCCGGGGCCCCAGGATTATCAGCCCTGCCCCAAGCCCCCATCCACTAGCCAACGAAAAAGGACCACTCATCGAGTGGCCCTTTCGGTAGCAGATAAGCGGCAATTACAACCCGTTCTTATCCGTTAAATCCACCTAATCTGCGGTTCAGACAGTCTTCTCGTAAGCGTCCAGCTTGGCGATGGTGGCCGTGATGTTTTCGGTGAACATCGTGACCACGGAGCCTTCCGGCGCGTTGGCCAGCGCGTGGTCGATGGCTTCCAGCTCGTTCTCGATGTAGGTGATGGGCAGGTCGGGCTTGTCAAGGCGCAGGCCCCGGGTCATGATTTCGCGCAGGTACTCGGCCGACTTGCCGCGCAGGTCGCTGTCCTGGCGCAGAATCACCTCGTCAAAAATGCGGCCCGCGATGCGCGCGAAGCCCAGCGTGTCCTCGTCGCGGCGGTCGCCGAGGCCCGATACCACGCCGATTTTGCGGGTGGCCGTGGTGGCCTCCATGAATTCGGCAAATTTGATGATGCCGGCCGTGTTGTGGGCGTAGTCCACGATGGCCTCAAATTTGGGGAATTTGTAGACGTTCATGCGCCCCGGCGTCTTGGTAGCCGAGGGGATGAAGGTGCGCAGCGCCGTCTTAATGGTATCCTGGCTGAAGCCGGCCAAGTGGGCGGCCAGGGCAGCGGCCAGGCTATTCTCAATATTAAAGCCCGCCCGGCCCCCAAACGTCACTGGGAACTCGGCGGCCCGGTCGATGCGCAGCTTGTAGCTGTTGCGGTAAATGGTGATGTAGCCCTCCTCGTACACCGCCGCCACGCCGCCGGCCTCCACGTGCTCCCGAATGCGGGGGTTGTGCTCGTTCATGCTGAACAGGGCCACTTGGCACTCCAAGGTGCGGGCCATGCCGTACACCAAGTCGTCGTCGGCGTTGAGCACGGCCCAGCCGTTTTTGCGCACCGTGCGGGGCACTACGCCCTTCACGGCCGCCATTTCCTCCACTGTGTAAATATCGCGCAGGCCTAGGTGGTCGGCGGCCACGTTGGTCACCACGGCAATGTCGCAGGTGTGGAAGCCCAGGCCCGAGCGCAGCATGCCGCCGCGGGCCGTTTCGAGCACCGCGTAGTTTACGGTTGGATCGCGCAGTACAAACTCGGCGCTTTGGGCCCCGGTGCAGTCGCCTTTTTGCAGCTGCACCCCCTGGATGTAAATTCCGTCAGTAGTCGTGAAGCCCACCTTGTAGCCAATGCTGGCCACCAAGTGCGCAATGAGGCGCGTAGTAGTGGTCTTACCATTCGTGCCCGCAATGGCGATGATGGGAATGCGGGCCGTGCTGCCGGGCGGGAAGAGCATGTCCACCACGGGGGCCGCCACGTTGCGCGGCAGGCCCTCGGTGGGGTCGATGTGCATGCGAAAGCCCGGGGCGGCGTTCACTTCAATCACGGCCCCGCGGCTCTCGTTGAGCGGCACCGCAATGTCGTTGGTCATCAAATCGATGCCGCAGATATCGAGCCCGACGATGCCGGCCACGCGCTCGGCCAGCAGCAGGTTGTAGGGGTGGATCTGGTCCGTCACATCGGAAGCCGTGCCGCCGGTGCTGATGTTGGCTGTGCTCTTTAGGAACTGCACTTCGCCGGCGGGCAGCACCGTGTCCAGGGCCCTCCCCTGCTTGGCCAGCAGGGCCAGCGTGTGGGCATCGGCCTTGATGCTGGTGAGGGTTTTCTCGTGGCCCACGCCGCGGCGCGGGTCCTCGTTCACCTTGTCAATCAATTGCTGAATGGTGCTGGTGCCGTCGCCCTTCACGGCGGCCGGGGTGCGCTTGGCGGCGGCAATGAGCCGGCCGTTCACCACCAGCAGGCGGAAGTCGAAGCCCTCGATGAACTGCTCCACAATCACGGCCCGCGAGTACGCCTGCGCGGCCTTGAGGCCCTCAGCGGCGTCCTCCCAGTTCATGATGTGGATGGTGGCGCCCTTGCCGTGGTTGCCGTCGAGCGGCTTGGTCACGATGGGAAAGCCCAGCTCCTCAATGGCGTCGCGCAGCCCGGCTTCCGAGTACACGGTGGTGCCGCGCGGCACGGGCACGCCCGAATCTTCGAGCATGGCCTTGGTGCGGTTCTTATTGCCCGCCACCTCCACCCCGGCGTGCGAGGTGAGGCTGGTGGTGGTGGCCCAGATGCGGCGCTGGTTCACGCCGTAGCCGAGCTGAATAATAGAGGTGTTCTTGAGCTGAATGTACGGAATGTTGCGCGAAGCCGCCTCGGCCACAATGCTATAGGTGCTGGGCCCGAAGAATTCCTCCTCCCGAATCTCGTGCAGTTCGGCAATGATGGGGTTCAGGTCCACCTCTTCGCCGCGGCACAGGGCCCCCACCACGTCCACGGCGGCTTGGGCGGCGGCGCGGCCGGCGCGCTCTTCCTGATAAGCAAACACCACGTACTCCACGCCGTCTTCGCGGGCCGGGTACGACTTGCCCCAGAACACGGGCATGGCCGCCAGGCGCTGCAATTCCAGCGCCACGTGCTGGATGACGTGGCCTAGCGGCTCGCCGTCGGTGAGGCGCTCCAACGTGAGGGGGGGGTGCTTGGAGGTGTGGCGGCTACCGGCCCCGCTCAGGCCCGCCGGCTGCTGGGCCTGCCCAATGTTGGGCAGCAGGGCCAGCAGCCGCTCGGGCAAACCGTCCACTGCGCTCGACCATTTCCCGGCAAACTCTTTCAAATCAACTTTGGCCACGATGAGCTTGTAGTGCTTCACCGACCAGTAACTCGGGCCGCGCATCGTGCGCAGGTCAACAATCTTCATATCAACGGGATGAATTAACGACGGAGGGAGATGCCGGGGCTGCGCCGCTTAAGCCCCGCCACGAAATGTAGGCACAAGCCGGCCTAAAACCATATTTGGGGCCCCAGCAGGCACAAAAAAGCCCCACTAGCCAGAAGGCAAGCGGGGCTTTTTCACGCAAAAAATAAGAGGTGACGGGCGGATTCGAACCGCCGTAGGAGGTTTTGCAGACCTCTACCTAGCCGCTCGGTCACGTCACCAGGAGGGCTTTCGGGAGCGCAAAGGTACGCAGTTGGGCTGGGCTGGGCAAGGGCTGTCGCAAAAAAAGCCCCGATACAAAGTGTACCGGGGCTTTTCTCAACTGCACGCCCGACGAATCAGGCACGAAACACGCTACTCAGCAGCGGCCGAGTCCTCCATCGCCTGGGCATTGTCGGGGCCAGCCTGGGGGGCTTCGAGGGCCTCCTTGGCGGCCACCGAAGTCTCGTCGGCCACGGCGGGCTCGGTGGCGCGCTTGGTGTTGGCAGCGGCCAGCTTTTGCTCGCCGGCTTTGCGCTCAGCACCCGCCATCTGGTCGCGCAGGGCGCTCAGGGCGTCGAGGTCGCCGAGGGTCGATTTCTCGTCGGCCGGCTTCTTCAGGTCGCTCATTTTGCCTTCGCCTTGGGCTTCGCCCTTGGCGTTGGTGCCGGGCTTCTTCTTGAACTTGGCGTTGCGGCTGTCGTCCTCGGCGGCTACGGCCTGGTTGTACACCGCGGTGTGCGAGAGTACAATGCGGCGGTCGTCCTTCGAGAACTCGGTCACGCGGAAGTCTAGGGCTTCGCCGTTCTCGGCGTTGCTAGCGTCTTCCTTCACCAAGCCTTTCGGGTAAGCGAAGCCCTCGATGCCGTAGGGCAATTCGAGTACGGCCCCACGCTCCGATTTCTCGGTGATGGTGGCGCGGTGCACCGAGCCAGGGGTGAACACCGTCTGGAACGTATCCCAGGGGTTTTCCTCCAGCTGCTTGTGGCCCAGGGCCAGGCGACGAGCGCCCAGGTCCAGCTCCAACACCACTACGTCGAGGCGGTCACCCACCTTCACGAACTCCGAAGGGTGCTTGATTTTCTTGGTCCACGACAGGTCCGACACGTGCACGAGGCCGTCCACGCCTTCTTCCAGCTCCACGAAGAGGCCGAAGTTGGTGAGGTTACGCACCAAGCCGTTGTGCTTGGTACCAACGGCGTACTTGCCACCGAAATCGCCGCGGGTCCACGGGTCTTCGGTCAGTTGCTTGATGCCAAGGCTCATCTTGCGGTCTTCGCGGTCGAGCGTCAAAATCTGCGCTTCCACCACGTCGCCCTGCTTGATGAAGTCCTGCGGGTTGCGCAGGTGCTGGCTCCAGCTCATTTCCGATACGTGGATGAGGCCTTCCACGCCGGGCACCACTTCCATGAACGCGCCGTAGTCGGCTACGTTCACGATGCGGCCCTTCACTTTCGAGCCGGGCTGCAAGTCGGCCGGCAGCGAATCCCACGGGTGGGGCGTCAGCTGCTTCAAGCCCAACGAAATACGCTTCTTGGCTTCGTCGAAGTCCAACACCACGATGTTCAGCTTCTGGTCCAACTGCAACACTTCGCTCGGGTGAGCAATGCGGCCCCACGAGATGTCGGTGATGTGCAGCAGGCCGTCGACGCCGCCCAGGTCGATGAACACGCCGAAGTTGGTCATGTTCTTGATGTTGCCTTCCAGGATCTGGCCTTTCTCCAGGTTGTTCAGGATGGCTTCGCGCTGCTTCTCGAGGTCTTTCTCGATGAGCACCTTGTGTGACACCACCACGTTGTCGAACGCAGAGTTGATTTTCACGACCTTCACTTCCATGCGGCGGCCGACGTAGATGTCGAAGTCGCGAATGGGCTTCACATCGATTTGCGAGCCGGGCAGGAATGCTTCCACGCCGTCGAGTTCCATGATGAGGCCGCCTTTGGTGCGGCGCTTCACCACACCTTCGAGGATGGTATCTAGCTCGAGGGCATCGTAGATAGCCTTCCAGGCTTGCTTGATTTTGGCTTTTTTGCGGCTCAGGATGAGCTGACCGTTCGTGTCTTCCTGGTCTTCGATGAAGACTTCCACCTCGTCGCCGATTTTCAAGTCGGGCAGGTCGCGGAATTCGGTGAGCGACACGAGGCCGTCCGATTTAAAGCCAATGTTCAGAATCACATCGCGGTCAGTGATGCCTACCACGGTGCCCTTTACTACTTCTTCTTCCTGGACGGTCGTCAGCGTGTCGCCGTACATCTTCTCCATCTCGGCGCGCTGGTCGGCCGAGTAGTTGCCGCCGAAGCCCGTGGCTCCAACGTTGTCCCAATCGAAATCGTCGATTACTTCTGCCATACTAAATGGTGTGGGCCCCTAAGCTACACGCACCAGCCGGGGCCCGGGCCGTTACGCGTTGTGTTTGATGCACTTGCCGTGACGATTACCGTCAGCACACAAGGCCCGCCACCCTGGCGGGGGCGCAAAGGTACGGAATTTTGCTGGCAAATATTCCATATAAACGCACGATTTGCAGTGGGTTGCCAGCGGCTTAGAGGCAGCGCGGCCCCTGGGGGCCCGGGGCCCTAGCCACAATCTTAACGCTGGCGTGATGCCCTTCAAGAGGCAAACTCCGTAAGCGGAACAGTTCAATTTCCCATTCAACTCTTCCTACTTATGGAATTTATTAAAGCAGGCACTGACGCTACCGGCAAGCCGGTCGAACTTAACTACGTGGATTATGGCCAGGGCAACCCCGTGGTGCTGATTCACGGCTGGCCCCTCGATTTGCAGTCGTGGGAGTACCAGCTGGCCGAACTGCCCCTGCACGGCGTGCGCGTGGTGGCCTACGACCGCCGCGGCTTCGGCAAAAGCAGCAAGCCGTGGGACGGCTACAACTACGACACGCTGGCCGACGACCTGAAGGCCGTGCTCGACCAGCTCGATTTGCAGAACGTGACGCTGGTGGGCTTCTCGATGGGCGGCGGCGAAGTGGCCCGTTACATGAGCCGCCACGGCGGCGCCCGCGTGGGCAAAGTGGTGTTTGTGAGCGCCGTGACGCCGTACCTGCTGAAGACCGACGACAACCCCGACGGGGTAAGTAAATCAACGTTTGACGGCATGATTGAGGGCCTGGGCAAAGACCGCCCGGGCTTCTTGGCCGACTTTGTGAAGCCATTTTTTGGCGTGGGGGCCCTAAGCCATCCCGTGAGCCAGCCCACCCTGGACTGGAACGTGAGCATTGCCCTGCAAGGTACGCCGCGCGCCACCACCGAGTGCGTAAAGGCCTTCAGCGCCACCGACTTCCGCCAGGATTTGCCCACTATTCAGGTGCCGACGCTCTTCATCCACGGCGACGCGGACAAAACCGTGCCTCTGGAGAATAGCGCAGAGCGCGCCGTGAAACTGGTGCCCGGGGCCGAACTCCTCACCTACGACGGCGAGCCCCACGGCCTCATCTCCACCGCCCCCGACCGCTTCAACGCCGACTTACTGAAGTTCATCGGCGTGGCGAGCTAGGCACGAGTTGCTGCTAAATTGAAAAAGGGGCGGCGGAATATTTCCGGCCGGGGCCCCTTTTTTTATTGGTCCAAGGGCCTTAGCTAGCCAGGTTGGGGCGGAGCAGCAGCGGCTGCAAATCCGCCATTGGGATGAATACGCTGACTTCGCCCTGGGCGTAGGATGCAATTTCGTAGGGGCCGTAGGTGAACACGGCCCCACCGCTGGTAAGGTAGAAGTTGGTGGTGACGGGGATTTTCTTGACTAGCAGGGGCCCGTCGAGCGGCTGGCCGGTGGGGATGCGCAGCGTGCGGCGCACGGCAGCCTCGAGCAGGGGCCCCAGCCGGGGCCGGGCATCGGGCCGAAACACGGCGGCGAACGTGAGCGGCTGGCCAGTGCGCGTGTCGTAGCTGACGGTGTGGGTGGCGTAGTTGCCGTGGGCCCCGCCGCTGAAGCTGTAGGTGAAGTAACCCAGGCTGAGCAGCGGGGCCTGGTTCCAGAGCACGTAGGTGGCCACTTGCTGCTGGTAGCGCAGGCCGTAGCCGTAGGGAGCGGCCGTGTCGGCGGGCGCGTCGGAGCGGCTGTCGGCGGCGGCCTCGCGGTAGCTGGCGGCGAACTGCTGGCGCTGCCGGGCCCAGATTTGGATGAGCGGCCGCACGGGGCTACCGGGCAGGCTGTCGTCGTTTAGCTGGCGCAGTACATTGTCGGTAAGGGCCTTGGGGCCGCCAGTGGGCACCGCGGCCTGGAACTCGATTTGGCCCCAGGGTGACTTCTTCTTGCCGGGGAATGCCTCGACGGAATCAGCGAAGGTTTGCACGAACAGCGCCAGGGCCCCAGTGGGGCGGGCTTCGCGCAGGCGCAGCGGCTGGCCCTGGTAGGTGCCCACCAGCGCGGTGCCCTGCCGGCGCAGGCGCCACCGGGGGCCCTGGTTGCTGCCGGCGGCCTGCTTCTCGGGGCTGATGTCTTCCAGCACGAGGCTGTCGGGGTCGGCCATCCGGTGGCCCACGAGCTGGTACGGGTGGCCGTCGGCGCCGGCGTAGGTGGCAAAAACGCTCTGCGCGTCGGCATCCAGCGGCTTGGTGGTGAGCAGGTGCAACGTGAGGCTGTCGGGGGCCCCGGGCAGCTGGCCGCGGAAGATTTGGTATGCCGCGTCGGGCGAGCCGCCGGCGCTGGCCAACGGCGCAGTGGCGGGGGCCCCGGGAGCGGCCGGCGGGGCAGCTATTGCGGTGGGCTTGGAATCGGAATGGCAGGCGGCCAGCAACGCACCGAGCGCCGCGGGGGCCAGAAGTAGCCGGCAGAATCGTTTCATGGGCCCAAAGAAACGGCCGCCGGGGCCCCACTTTGCGGCGGGGCCCGGCGGCCGGTCGGTTTTGTATGCGTCACGCCGTGGGGTGCGGGGCTTGCCCCCTACTTTGTAAATCAACTCGTGCCTAGATAAGATACAAAGCGGGGCTGGGGGCCCCGGCGTCAGTTCAGGTAGGCATGCCAGGTTTGGTCGATGGTGCCGGCTGAGAGCTTGAGGAAGCCCGCGAGGGTGGGCTTTTTGGGCTGCTGGCGAATGGTGAGGCCAGCCTCGGCGGGGGTGCGGTGGCCCTTGGCGTGGTTGCAGCGGGCGCAGGCGGTGAGCAGGTTGGTCCAGCTCGAATCGCCGCCGCGCGAGCGGGGAATTACGTGGTCCAGCGTCAGCGTTTTGGTCGAGCCGCAGTACTGGCACTCGAAATGGTCGCGCTTGAAGAGGTTGTGGCGGCTCAGGGCAATGCCTTTGTAGGGCACGCGCACATAGCGTTGCAGGCGGATGATGCTGGGCTTGGGGTAGGCCTGGGAGATGGTGCGCAGCGTCCCGTCGGACTTCGCAATCATCTCGGCCTTGTCGAGGAAGAGCAGCACAAAAGCCTTCTGCACGCTACACAGGGTGATGGCGGTATAGTCGCCATTCAGCACTAATACTTTTTGATCCATACACGCTAATGGGCTCCGATAACCCGCCGAAAGCTAAGAGTTTCTGCGCGGATAAACAAGGCGGCTAGCGGGTAAGTTCAGGGCCCCCGGGGGTCAATTTCAGGTGCCCAGCAGGCGCTTGATAAGGCGCAGCTTGTGCGAGTACACCTGTCGGCGGCGGCTGTAGATGCCGTTGTGGTCGAGCGGGTCGAGGCGCACTTCGCCCGAGGCGTGCAGGATGAGGCCCTCGTCGAGGACCATGCCCACGTGCACGATGCGGCCCTCGGCGTTGTCGAAAAAGGCGAGGTCGCCGGGCTGGGCCTGGGTCACAAAATCGACGGTGTGGCCGTGCTCAATTTGCTGGCAGGCATCGCGCCGCAGCTGCACCCCCACCAAGCCGTAGAGCTGCTGCATTAGCCCCGAGCAATCGACGCCAAACACGCTTTTGCCGCCCCACAGGTAGGGCGCCTTTAGGTAGAGCTGGCCCATTTTGCGCAGCAGCTGCACCTGGCGGACGATATCGGCAGGGGCCTCAGGATTGGTGGCCGTACCGTTGAAAAACAGCGACTTATCGCCCAGCTGCAACGTCATGCCATCGAAAAACGGCAGGCGGCTGCCCAGCAGCACCGGGATGCGGGTGGACTCGTCGCTCACGGTTTGCACCAGGTCGAGCACCCGGGGGTGGTCCTGGGCCCGCCAGGCAGCGAAGTAGGCGGGCGTCACGGGCGTGTGCTGGAGGTGGTCAATCCAGCCCACGTAGCCGTCGGCGGCCACTTCAATTTGGTGCCATTTGCCCTGGCTCTGCCGCACGGTGTAGCACTCGCCGAACAGGAGCTGGGTGGTTTGCTCGGCCTTGTCGGTGGGCTCGGCGCGGACGGGAACGGCGCTGAGCGCGCAAATGCCGGGGGTCACGGGGTGAATGGGCGAATGAGTGAGTTTGTGAATGAAAGTAAAATTACTGTCATCCTGAACGAAGTGAAGGATCTGAGGACCCAAAAACAGCTTGCAGTAATTACTGGGTTACTGCTAATCGTTCTTAGGTCCTCAGATCCTTCATTTCGTTCAGGATGACAAGAGGGTTGTTGCTGGATTCACACCCCTGGGGCCCTACAGCCGTTCCATGTCGCGCTTCTGGGCCTTCTCTTTGAGGTCGTGGCGCTTGTCGTAGAGCTTCTTGCCCTGGGCGAGGGCAATTTCGATTTTGGCGAAGCCGCGGTCCGTCACGAACAGGCGCAGGGGGATGATGGTGAGGCCCTGGTCCTGGCTTTTGCCGGCCAACTGCTTCAGCTCGCGCTTGTTGAGCAGCAGTTTGCGCTCGCGCAGGGGCTCGTGGTTGTTGTAAGTGCCGAGGGCGTAGGGCGCGATGCGCAGCGAGTGAATCCAGAGGCTGCCGTCGGTGTGGAACAGGCAGTAGCCGTCCTGCAAGTTCACGTTGCCCTCGCGGATGCTCTTGATTTCGGTGCCTTGCAGCATCACGCCCGCGTCGTACTTGGCCAGGAAGGAGTATTCGTGGCTGGCGCGGCGGTTTTTGATGTTGACAGGGGCGGGCGTTTTGTCTTTCATATATAACAGGGAGCCGGGGGCCCCGGCTCGTCACGGGCAGTATACGCGGTCGGGGGCCCCAAGGCCCGGCCCGCGGCGGGTTAGCGCAATTTCAGGCGTGGGTCGGGGCTGGCGAGCTGGGTAGCAAAGTCGCCAGCTAGGAACTGGAAGTGCGCCGCCTGGGCCACCATGGCCGCGTTGTCGGTGCAGAAGGCCAGCGCTGGAATGAACACTTGCCAGCCCTGGGCCACCGCCTCGGCGTGCACGGCCGCGCGCAGGCCCGAGTTGGCGGCCACGCCGCCGGCCAGGGCCACTTGCGTGAGGCCGGTGTCGGCCGCGGCGCGGCGCAGCTGGCGCAGCAGCGTGGCCACCACCGTGTGCTGGATGCCGGCGCAAAGGTCGGCCAGGTTTTGGGCCACGAAGTCGGGGTTCTTAGCCGTTTCTTTTTTCAGGAAGTACAGCACGGCGGTTTTCAAGCCGCTGAAGCTGAAGTCGTAGCCAGCCATGGCGCCCACCGGGAAGGCGAAGCGCAGCGGGTCGCCCTGCTGGGCCAGGCGGTCGAGGTGGGGGCCCCCGGGGTACGGCAGGCCGAGCAATTTGGCGGTTTTGTCGAAGGCCTCCCCCGCCGCATCGTCGATGGTTTGGCCGATGACTTCCATGTCGAGCGCCGAGCGCACCACCACCAGCTGCGTGTGCCCGCCGCTCACGGTGAGGCACAGGAACGGGAACGTGGGCACGGGGTTGCCGAGGAAATGCGCCAGGATGTGGGCCCGCATGTGGTTTACCATGATGAGCGGCTTGCCCAGGGCCAGGGCCAGGGTTTTGGCAAACATGCCGCCCACCAGCAGCGAGCCCAGCAGCCCGGGGCCCTGCGTCACGGCTACGGCGTCGAGGTCGTTTTTGGTGAGGCCCGCGTCGCGCAGGGCGGCCGTGACGACGGGCAGCAGGTGCTGCTGGTGGGCGCGCGAGGCTAGCTCGGGCACCACGCCGCCGTACTGCTCGTGTACTTTTTGGGTGGCCACCACGTTGCTGAACAGGCGGCCGCCGGCCAGCACGGCCGCGCCGGTGTCGTCGCAGGAAGATTCGAGGGCCAGGATGCGGGGAAATTCGGACATGAGTAAGCGGCGGCGCGGGCAGGCAGCACGGTTTTTGTTTGGCACCGGTGCGTCGCCGCCGCAAAGTTCGGGCCCGGCGGCCGAACCCGGGGCCCCGGCCGGCCGTTTGCCGGGCCAGGGCCCCGCGGCAAGCCACTAAAAAGCCGCAACTTCGCCCTTTGTTATTCTCCCGCTTTTTCATTTAGCTGCCGGTGCGTCGCGTCCTTTCCCTTGTGTTGAAGCTGCTGCTGGGCCTCGTGGGCCTGGCCTTGCTGCTGCTGCTGGGGGCCCTGCTGGCGCTGCGCGTGCCCTCGGTGCAAACGCGGGTGGCGCAGCGGGTTACGGCCCTGCTCAGCGAGAAGCTGGGCCAGCGGGTAGAAATCGGGCGGGTGGATATCCGGCCGTTTTCGCGCGTGGTGCTGGAGGGCGTGCGGGTGCTGGACCGCCGTGGCTCGGAATTGTTCAGCGTGGGCGAGGCCGACGCCGACATTGCCCTGTTTTCGGTCTTCAACCCGCGCCACCTGCACGTGGGCCAGCTGGTGCTCAACGAGCCGCGCTTTGCGCTGCGCAACCTGCCCGGCCAACCCGACACTACCACGCTCAGCCAGTTCCTGTCCGCCATCCGCCGGCTCACGGGGCCCAGCGACAGCACCAAGTCGGCTCCGTTTGATTTTCAGATTGCCGCCGTTGGCCTGCGCAACGGCCAGTTCATCCTGGACAAAGCTGATGCGCCGCGCCAGCCCGACTACGGCCGCAGCGTGGACTACGCCCACATGCAGGTCGACAGCATCTACGCCGATATTTCGCAGGTGCGGCTGGGCGATACGCTGGCCATGCAAATCCAGGGCCTGCGGGCCGTGGAAACACCGTCGCAAACCCACCTGCGCGAGCTAACCGCGCTGATGCGCTACGGGCCCCACTTCTGGGAATTCAACGGCCTGCGCTTGGCCCTGGGCCGCAGCCAATTATCGGATTACCTACGGTTTGATTACCGGGTGTTTGGGAATTTTGCAGACTTCAACGACTCGATGAAGGTGACCACGCGGCTGCACGGGGCCCAGGTTTTTTCGAGCGACATCGCCAAGTTTGCCCCCGCCCTGGCCACGCTCAACGAGTCCATCATCATGTCGGGCGACGCCACGGGCTACGTGCGCGACTTCAAAATTGCCAACCTCGACGTGCGCTACGGCCGCGGCACCCACCTGGTGGCCCGCCGCGCTGCCGCCACCAATCTGCCCCGCTACAAGGAAAGCTTCCTCGATTTGCGCCTGCTGCCTTCGGTGGTGCTCACCAGCGACCTGGCCAAGTGGCTGCCCAAAGACGCCAACACCCTCGTGCAGCGCCTGGGCCGGGTGCAGCTCAACGGGCAGTTTCTGGGCTTTTACAATGACTTCGTGGCCGATGCCACCTTTAATACGGCCTTGGGCCGGGTAGCCACCGACCTGAACCTCAAAACGAAAAGCGATTTTTCGCACGCCGCCTACTCGGGCCATGTGCGCTCGACGGATTTCCAGTTGGGCAAGTTCATCGGCAACCAGGATGTGATTCGGGACGTGACCGTGGACGGGCAGGTGAGCGGCGTGGGCTTTGCGCCGCCCATTGCCCGGGGCCACGCCCAGGTGGAGGTGGCCCGCGTGTGGCTCAACGGCTACCGCTACCGCAACCTAGTACTGAACGGCGACTTCCACGAGCGGGCTTTCGCCGGCCGCTTCACCGCCAACGACCCCAACCTGCGCCTGACGGCCAACGGCCGCATCGACCTCGACCGTGCTCACCAGGACATCAGCGTGCGGGCCAAAATTGCGCGGGCCAACCTGGGGGCCCTGGGCCTGCTGGGCGTGCCGCTGGTGGTGGCCACCACCGCCGACGTGCAGATGCGGGGCGTGCAGCTCGACTCGCTGCTGGGCCACGCTTACCTGCGAAATTCCCGCTTCAGCCTCAACGGCCGCCGCCTGGCCCTGGACACGCTGGACGTGGTGAGCACCCGCACCCGCCGCAACGAGCGGCAGGTGAGCATCCGCTCGGAGGCCCTGAACGCCAGCGCTTCCGGCACCTTCAGCACCGCGGCTGTGGTGCAGGACATCCAAACGCTGGTGGCTGAGTACCGCCTCAACTTTGAGAGCAACGAGGCGGCCACCGCAGCCTACTACCAACGCAAGCGCCAGCGCCCGCTGGCCACCTACGAGGTCGATTTCCTAGTAAAGCTGAAGCGGGCCAATCCGGTAATTCAGCTGTTCATGCCGGAGCTGGCGGTGGCCGATGGCAGCCGGTTCGACGGCTCGTTCCGCAGCGGCGAAACGTCGATTTTCCAGTTCGGTGGCCACCTCGACAGCTTGCGCTACGGCCCGGTATTCACGGTAGACAACAACTTGGATTTCACCACTTCCAAGCTGCCGTATCGGCCCGAAGTGCTGGCCCAGGCCAGCATTACATCGGCCCGGCAGGTGCTGCCCACGCTGGGGGCCACCGAGGGCTTCGTACTGGAAGGCGTGTGGGACCAGCAAAAAATTAATTTCTCGACCTCACTGGCCCAGACCGGCACCACGAACCGGGCGGCCATCAACGGCTCGCTGGCCTTTTTGCCGCGGGCGGTGGAAGTGGTATTCCGGCAGTCGGGTGTGCACATCCTGGACAAGGAATGGACCATTGCGGCCGATAACTCGGTGCGGATTTCGGACTACGGCCGGGCCTTCGACGTGCAGAACCTGACGCTGAGCAACGGCGCGCAATTTATTGGGGCCCAGGGCTTCATCTCGCCCGATGCCAGCAAGCCGCCCTTGCAGCTCACCATCCGCGACTTCCAGCTGGCCACCCTCAACGGCCTTTCTTCCCAGCAACTGGGGGGCCGCCTGAACGCCACGGGCACGGTGCGCGGCGTGTACGGGCCCCTGGCCCTGAGCACTACCCTGGCCGTGGACACCCTCACTTACCAGGGCACGCTGATTGGGCAAGTGAAGGGCACGGGGGCCTGGGACGACCGCCTCGGCCGCCTGGGCGTGGACCTGGACGTGGCCCGCGCTGGGCAGTCGGTGCTGACCGTGGGCGGCTACCTGGCCCCGGGCAGCGCCGAGCAGCAGCTCAACCTGACGGGCACCCTGAACGATGCGCCGGTGGTGCTGGCCCAACCGTTTCTGGGCACGCTAATGCGCGACCTGGGCGGCACCGGGCGCGGCACGCTTTGGGTCACGGGCAAGTTTGCGGCCCCCAACTTGGTGGGCGCGGTGGACGTGCGCGACGGCCGCTTCACTTTCGGCTACCTGGGCACCACCTACACCTTTGCCGACCGCATCAGCTTCACGCTGAACGACATCTCATTCCGCGACATCAAGCTGCGCGACCCGCTGGGCAACCAGGGCGTGGTGGACGGCGTGATTACTCACCACCAGTTCCAGGACATGCGCCTGAACATTGCGGCTAACTTCCGCAAGATGCAGGTGCTCAACACCATCCGTAAGGACAACGACCTGTACTTCGGCACGGCCTACGCCACTGGTACGGCCCGCGTAACGGGGCCCGCTGACGACCTCACGGTGGCGGTGCGGGCCACGAGCGAAGCGGGTACGCGCCTCTCGCTGCCGCTTGACAACGCGGCCAAGGCGGAGAAAGCCAGCTACATCAAGTTCGTGAACCACAACGTGGCCGACACGGCGCGGACCAAAAAGATACCAATTGCGGCCTCCGACAAGGTGGACCTGTCGGGCCTCAAGCTCGACTTCAACCTGACCGTGACACCGGACGCCTACCTGGAAATTTTGCTGGACGAGAGCACCGGCGACGTGATCCGCGGCACGGCGACCGGGCAGCTGCGCCTGAACATCGACACGCGCGGCGACTTCAACATGTACGGCCAGGTGGAGATTGTGCGGGGGGCCTACAATTTCACCTTGCAGGGCCTGGTAAACAAGGAGTTCGTGGTGCGGCCGGGCGGCGTCATTTCCTGGAACGGCGACCCGCTGGCCGGCGAAATGAACGTGACGGCCATCTACACCCAGCGCACATCGCTGGCCCCGGTGCTGGGCGGGGCCTCCAATGGCGCCGCCGTGGTGCCGGTCACGGCCGTGATGAACCTGACGGGGCCCCTGCTGCTGCCGGCCATCAAGCTGGGGCTGGAGTTCAACGACGCGCCGGGCACCTTGCAGGGCGATTTGACGGCCTTCACCACCTCGCTGCGCAACGACGAGCAAGAGCTGAACCGACAGGTGTTCAGCCTGTTGGTATTCAAGCAGCTGGCCCCCATCGGCGCGTTCACGCAGCTATCCATCCGGGGGCAGGACAACACGGTGCAGAACTCGCTGGGCCAGATTTTAAGCACTCAGCTCGGGCTGCTGACCTCGCAGATTGACCAGAACCTGGAAATTGACTTCAACATCAACGGCCTCACCGCCGACCAGCTCCAGGCCCTGCAAGTGCGCCTGAGCTACTCGCTGCTGGGGGGCCGCCTGCGCGTGACGCGCGAGGGCGGCTTCACAAGCAACGCCGGCCTGGCCGCGCCCGGCAGCAGCAGCGGCACCGTGCTGGCCAACTCCTCGGGCCAGGCCTCGCTGCTCGGCGACCTGAGCTTGGAATACTACCTGCGGCCCGACGGGAAGTTCCGGGCCAAGCTGCGCTACGAAACCACGCCCCGCGACCTGGAAACCATCAACCAGCCCCGCGCCGGCCTCTCGCTGCTCCACACCGAGCAATTTGACTCGTTTGGGGAGCTGTTCAGCCGCAAAAACCCGAAGGCCAGTGAGCGCAACACTCAGCGGGCCCGCGAAAGCAAGCAGGTGCTGAGCGTGGAAAACGACCCCCGCACCACGCTGTAAGGTCAGTTATCAGTTACAGTTAGCAGTGAACAACTGTTCAAACGGGCCATTGGATGGTACTAGGCCGTCATGCTCATTGATAACTGTTCACTGCCAACTGATAACTGACCAAAAGGCTACCTTTGCGGCCCATGCCCTCTGTTCAGAAGAAAAAACTCGGCTCCTACCCCACGTTTCTGGTGGTGTTCAGCATCACGCTGGCCCTGGTGGTGGTGGGCCTGTTTGGCCTGCTGCTGCTGCACGCCCACAAGCTGAGCGAGGCTGTGCGCGAAAACCTGGAGGTGCAGGTGTACCTGGAGCGCAACCTGCCCGAAACCGAGCTGCTGCGCTTGCAGCAGGACCTGGGCCGCCAGCCCGGCGTGGCCGAGCAGGGCGGCCGCCCCGCCATCCGCTTCATCAGCAAGGAAGACGGGGCCCGGCAGCTGCTGCAAAGCACCGGCGAAGACTTCCGCCAGTTCTTGGACGACAACCCGCTGCGCGACGCTTACGCCCTCAAAATCCGGCCCGAGTACACCGATACGCTGCACCTGGGGCAGCTTCAGCGCGGCCTGCGGGGCCAGCGCGGCGTGTTTGAGGTGCAGTACCCGCGCGACTTGTTCGCCAGCATCAACGCCAACCTCACGCGCATCAGCCTCGTGCTGCTGGGCTTCGCGGCGGTGCTGGTGGGGGCCGTGGTGGTACTGATCAACAACACCATCAAGCTGGCCATTTTCTCGCAGCGCTTTCTCATCCGGTCCATGCAACTGGTGGGCGCCACGCGGTTCTTTATCCGGGGCCCCTTCCTGCGGCGCGCCACTTGGCAGGGCTTTGCCAGCGGCGGGCTGGCGGCCCTGGCGCTGGTGGCGCTGCTGCAATACGCTTACCTCGAAGTGGTGCCGCTGCGCCAACTGCGCGACGACGTGCTCATCGGGGCCCTGCTGCTGGCCGTAGTGGCGCTGGGGGTGGTCATCGGCTTTTTCAGCGCCTACTGGGCCGTTAATAAATACCTAAAAGGGTCGCTCGACGACTTATACTAAACCGCTCTTATGCAACGATTTGCTTTTGGTCCCCGCAACTACCGCCTCATGGGCATCGGCTTGGCCATCCTCGCCGTGGGCTTCGTCACGATGATGTTTGGCGACAAGGAAAAATACGGCGAGGACTTCCTGGGCATCACCCTGGGGCCCCTGCTGCTTATCGCCGGCTTCCTGGTGGAGTTTGCGGCCATTCTGGTGCGCGACGACTCGGCCGTGGTGAGCCGCGGCGACGCCCCCCCCGCGCCCACGGCCTTCACCCTGAGCCCCACCGCTCCGGTGGGGGCCCCAGTGGCTCCCGCGCCCAGCCCCGCACCGGCCGCCAAACCCACTTACAAGCGCCTCTAAATCAGTTAGCAGTTATCGGTGAGCAGTTAACCACGGTCATCAGCGACCCGGGCCTACTGTTCACTGATAACTGTTAATTGCCCACTGATAATTGTTGACTAAATAATGACTTACTGGCACGCCCTGCTCCTCGCCATTGTGGAGGGCATCACCGAGTTTTTGCCTGTATCGAGCACCGGGCACATGATCATCGCCTCCGCCCTGCTGGGCATCCAGATGACGCCGTTTGCCAAGCTCTACCTGGTAGTTATTCAGCTGGGGGCCATCCTCTCGGTGCTAGTGGTGTACTGGAAGCGGTTTTTCCAGAGTTTCGATTTCTACCTCAAGCTGTTGGTGGCCTTTCTGCCCATCGTGGTAGTGGGGCTGCTGCTGAAAAAACACATTGATGCGCTGCTCGAATCTGTAACCACCGTGGGGGCCATGTTGCTGGTCGGCGGCGTGGTGCTGCTGTTCGTGGATAAGTGGTTTCCGCAGGAAGACTCCAAAAAGGGCGGCCACCCGGTCACCAACCCGAGCTGGAAGGAAGCCTTCGTCATTGGCCTGTTTCAGTGCCTGGCCGTGGTGCCGGGTGTGAGCCGCTCAGCGGCCACCATCATCGGGGGCCTCACCCAGAAGCTGACGCGCCGGGCGGCGGCCGAGTTTGCGTTTTTCCTGGCCATGCCCACGATGGCGGCGGCGGCGGCCAAAGATTTGTACGATTTCTACAATGAAGCCAAAACCCACGGCATCAGCATTGGTAACCTCTTTTCGGGTCAGGAAATCAAGCTGTTGGTGCTGGGCAACGTGGTGGCTTTCGTGGTGGCGCTGCTGGCCATTCGGCTGTTCGTGGGCTTTGTGGCGAAGTACGGCTTCCGCGCCTTTGGCATCTACCGCATCATCGTGGGCGGGCTGCTGCTGCTGCTCATTGGCCTCGGCGTGAACTTGCAACTGGTGTAATTGTGAAAGATTTGGCTGACTTTGACTTCGACGCGGGCGAAATCCTGCTCTTCGACAAGCCCCTTACCTGGTCGTCGTTCGACGGCGTGCGCAAGCTGAAAAACGCGCTGCGCATCCGCAAAGTCGGCCACGCCGGCACCCTCGACCCGCTGGCTACCGGCCTGCTCATCCTCTGCACGGGCAAGAAAACCAAGGAAATCGACCAGATTCAGGCCCAGGAAAAGGAGTACACCGGCACCTTCCGCCTCGGCCAAACCACGCCCAGCTTCGACCGCGAAACCGCCGTGGACGCCGAGGGCCCCTACGCCCACCTCACCGACGCGGACATCCAAGCCGCCGCCGCGCAGTTTGTGGGCGAAATCCAGCAGACGCCGCCGCTGTACTCAGCCGTAAAGATTGACGGCCAGCGCGCCTACGAGCTGGCCCGCAAAGGCCAGGAGGCCGAAATCAAGGCCAAAACCGTCACCATCAAAGCGTTTGAGCTCACGCGCATTGCGCTGCCCGAGGTCGATTTCCGGGTGGTGTGCTCCAAGGGCACCTACATCCGCAGCCTGGCCCGCGACTTGGGCACGGCCCTGGGCACCGGGGCCCACCTCACGGCGCTGCGGCGCACCCGCATCGGCGCTTACCGCGTGGAAGACGCCCTGACGCTGGCCGACGTGCAGGCCCTGGCCCCGCCCCGCCCCGAGGGCCCCGCCGGGCCGGAGC
>NZ_MDZA01000422.1 GCF_001816125.1 Hymenobacter coccineus
CGGGCGGGCCGTTACCGAAAAGAATAAGCAGCCGGCCCCGGAATAACCTAACGTTCTGTGGCTGTGCTAGGACTTCCAGATAGGCGCCGACCTTCAGGTGCGGGGGCCGGTATGGGGTCGAATTGCGCGAGTCAGCCAGAATCTATGCCTTGGAATTACCCTTTCCACTCCCCATGCCTGCCACCGCATGTCGATTTCTTTTTCTGACCCGCCGCTGCTGAAGCTGCCCCTGCGCCCCGACCTGGACGTGCTGCTGGGCCGCTGGCACTACTAGCCCGACGACCCGGCCGCGCTGCGGCCCTGCTACGAGCAGCTGGCCGACCTGGCCGCGTCGGCCAACTGCCGCTTCTGGCTGCAAGACCTGCGCCGCCGCGCCGCGCCCGCCGCCGAAACCAAGAGCTGGTTGCTGGAAGAGTATTACCCGCAGGTGGCGCGCCGCCTGGGCCAGCGCCTGTTCGTGGCCTACTCTTCAGCTCATCCATGCACCGTCAAATTGTGGAAGCTCCCGATTATGCCCCGCCCGAAGCCTACGCGGTCCAGGTGTACGCGCTCGATTTTTTTGGCAACGAAGGCGACGCCATTGCCTGGCTGCAAGGGCACCAGGGCGCGTAGGGCCCCCGCCGGTGGCCCCGCGCGTAAGGGCACTTCCCCGCTGGCGGGGATGGCGCGCGCCGGGCCGTAACCTGGCGGCGCTGCTACTTTTGGGGCCCCGGGGGGATGGCCCCGGCTGCATGGGCCGCGGGCGGAAAATCCGCTTAGCTGCCCGCTCCCTCCTTCCCCTGCGTTGCTCCCCTTGATGAAAACTGCCTTTCTGTTCTGTTTGCTGGGGCTGCCGCTGGCCGCCGCCGCCCAAAAGCTGCCGGCCAACGACCCGCCCGTGACGTACTACATCGGGCTGGGCCGGGCCCCCCTGTACCGCAGCGCCGCCGATACCGCCGGCCGGCCCGCCAAGTACCTGCCCAGCCAGGCGGCCGCCGTGGTGGTGGGCCGCTTTTCGCCCCGGTGGGTAGTGGTCGAGCTCGGCGGCTTCCGCTACCTCGCCCCGGCCGACAAGCTGACCGACTACGACCCCGCCGACGCCGACGCGCTGCCCGTCGACCCCCGCACCCACCGCATCGCCTACGAAGGCGTGGTGCGCGTGGCGGGGGCCAGCCAGGCCGACCTTCTCGCCCGGGCCACCGCCTGGGTGGCGCAGGCCTACCCGCTGGCCAACGCCGTGGTAACGCCGGGCCCCGCCGCCGGGCAGCTGGTGGTAAAAGGCACCCAGATTGCCACCTTCCGCACCGCCTACGCCGGGGTGGCGCGCGGCAGCTACGCCGGCGTGGTGCGGCACACGCTCACGCTGTACGTGAAAGATGGGGCCTACAAATACGTGCTCACTGACCTGGTGCACGACGCCACCGGCACGCCCAATCTGCGCTCGGGCGGGGCCCTGGAGCAGGAAAAAGCCAGCCTCTTTGGCTACGCGGGCCTCGGCAGCCGCGCCTCCTGGGACGAGCTGAAAACTGCCGCCACCCGCGACGTGCGCCACCTGCTCGCCACCCTGCAAACGGCCATGACCCTGGGCGCCGCCCCCGCCCCGGCCGGCCCCGGCGACTTTTAGGGGCCCAGCCGATGCGATATTTTTGGGGCCCGGGCGCTGGGTCTTTTATCGACGTTTGGCCGGGAGTGGGTAGCTGATGGTAAACGGTACCAAATTGCCTTCCACAAAGCCGAACCCGCTGGCCCGTTGCGCGCCAACTTCCCGCATTTGCCTACCCAGTAAAAGCCCTACACCATGAATTTTCGCCTGCGCCAGTTGTGGCAGCCGCTCCGCGAGTCGCTGTGGTTTGTGCCGCTGCTGATGGTGCTGGCCGCGCTGGGGCTGGCCTATGGGCTGGTGGAATACGACCAGGCCAGCAGCGCCAGCGGCACCCGGCAGTTGCCGCTGCTGTTCGGCATCGACGCGGGCGGGGCGGGCGGGATGCTGAACGCCATTTCCGGCTCGATGCTGACGGTGGCGGCGCTCACGTTTTCGCTGCTGCTGGCGGCTATTTCGCAGGTCAGCAACCAGTACTCGCCCCGGGCGCTGCGCAACTTCATGCGCGACGGCGTGAACCAGTTCACGATGGGCTACTTCGTGAGCGTGTTCACGTTCGGGCTGCTGGTGCAGGGCACCATCCGAAGCGGGCGGGCCGACAAGTTTGTGCCCACCACGGCGGTGTTGGTGGGGCTGCTGCTGGCGCTGGGTGGGGTGGGGGCCCTCATTTTCTTCATCCACCACGTGGCCGAATCCCTGCAAACGGGCACGCTGGTGCGCCGCATCACGGCCGAAACGCAGACCGAAATCGACCGGCTTTTCCCGCTGCACTTCGGGCAGGAGCTGCACCCCGAGGCCCGCGCCGCCGCCGAAACCTTCGTGGCCGCGCCCGCGGGCTGGCAGCCGGTGCTGGCCACCGGGGCCGGCTACCTCCAGTACCTTGATAAGCCGGGCCTGCTGGCCTGGACCGTCCGCCACCGCACGGTGCTGCGCCTGGAGGTGCACATCGGCGACTTCGTGGGCACGGGCCAGCGGCTGTTCAGCGTGCGGGCGGGTATGGACCGCCCCGCCCCCGACCGCGCCGACTGGCCCGCCGACCTGCTCTGCTACGTGGGCCTGGGGCCCCACCGCAACCCCGAGCAGGACGCGGCGTTCGGCGTGCAGCAGCTGGTGGACATTGCCCTCAAGGCCCTCTCGCCGGCCGTGAACGACACCACCACCGCCATCATGGCCCTCGATTACCTGGGCGAGCTGGTGGGCCGCCTGGCCCGGCGCGAGTTTCCGGGGGCCCTGCGCGGCGACGGGCAGCACCTGCGGGTGCTGGTGCGGGCGTATTCGTTCGAGGACTACGTGCGGCTGGCTTTTGATTTGGTGCGCGAAAACGCCCGCGGCAACCCCGCCGTGCTGCGCCGCCAGCTGCGGGCCTTAGCGCTGGTGGCCAGCCAGGTGCGCGACCCGGCCCGCCGGCCCGTGCTGCGCGAGCAGGCTACGCTGCTCATGGCCTGCGCCCAGGCCAGCCTCAGCACCGACTACGAGCGCCGGGAGGTGCAGTGCCTGTACGACGAGCTGAGCCCGGCCTGGGCAGGCTAGGGGCCCCGGCGCGGCGCCGTTACCGCTATGTTATGCGGCGGGCGGCCACCCCCAAAACTTAGTATCTTGGCCGCTCACTCACTTACAGTAGCACATGGCTCCCACCGCCCCCGCGCCGGCCGTCGAAAAAGACAACAAGCGCATCACCACCGGCTGGACGTTCTACGACTGGGCCAACTCGGTGTATCCGCTCGTCATCACCAGCTCGATTTTCCCCATCTACTGGGGCAGTATCACCAAGGCCATCAACCCCACCGACGAGGTTGATTTCCTGGGCTTCCACGTGCCCGGCTCGTCGCTGCTGACTTACGCCATTTCGTTCGCGTTCCTGCTCATTGCGCTGGTCAGCCCGTTCCTCACGTCGCTGGCCGACTACTCGGGCCGCAAGAAGCTGTTCCTGCAAATCTTCTGCTACCTGGGGGCCCTGAGCTGCGCCGGGCTGTACTTTTTCACCAAGGACAACCTCACGCTGAGCACGTTCATTTTCATTGCGGCCACGGTGGGCTTCAGCGGCAGCATCGTGTTCTACAACTCGTACCTGCCCGAAATCAGCTCCGAGGAGAAGTTCGACTCGCTCTCGGCGCGGGGCTTTTCGATGGGCTACATCGGCTCGGTGCTGCTGCTGGTCATCTGCCTGGGCATCATCATGGGGCCCCACCTGGCGGGCGGTCCGGAAGGCGTGGCCTTGTTTGGGATGAGCACGGGGCAGGCCACGCGGCTGAGCTTTTTGCTGACGGGCGTGTGGTGGATAGCCTTCGCCCAGATTCCGTTTTTCACGCTGCCGCCCGACACTGGCCGTGCGGCCGATGCCCCCGTCAGCGAAGACGGCTGGCTGCTCAACGGCTTCCGCGAGCTGGGCAAGGTGTGGGAGCAACTCAAGCAGCAGCCCAACCTCAAGCGCTTCCTGCTGGCCTACTTCACCTACAACATGGGCGTGCAAACGGTGATGTACGTGGCTACTATTTTTGGCGACAAGGTATTGCACCTCGACAGTACATCGCTCATTACCACCATTTTGCTGCTTCAGGTGGTGGGTATTTTAGGGGCCTGGCTGTTTGCCAAAATCTCGGAGCGCATCGGCAATACGCGGGCGCTGAGTTGGGCCGTGTTCATCTGGATGCTCATCTGCATTGCGGGCTACTACGTGCAGGCGGGCTGGAGCTTCTACGCCCTGGCGGGGGTCATCGGCCTCACCATGGGCGCGGTGCAGAGCCTCTCGCGCAGCACGTACTCCAAAATCATCCCCGAGAACACGCCCAACGCGGCCGCTTATTTCAGCTTTTTCGACGTGGTGGAGAAGCTGGGCATCGTCATCGGCACGCTCTCCTTCGGCCTGATTGGCCAGATTACGGGCTCGATGCGCAACAGCATCTTGTCGCTCATCGTGTTCTTCATCTTCGGCCTGGGCTTCCTGCTGACGCTGCGCGGCAAGACGCTACGCGACACGCCGGCCACCAACCCCGCCACGTTTCCGGGGCCCCCGGCCGCTTCGTCCGCCGCCAGCACCCCCAGCACGCTGAAGTAAACGGCAGCTAGCTCCGTCCTAACCCAGCGGAGCGCGGGCCGACGCCTCGCCCCAATTTTCCATTCCCATCCACCCATGCACACTTCCTCTCTCCAGCAAAACATCCTCGCCGAGCTCGACCACGAGCTGGCCGTCACCCGCAAAGTGCTCGAGCGCGTGCCCGAGGACCAGTTCCAGTATCAGCCCCACCCCAAGTCGATGAAGCTGGGGCAGCTGGCTTCGCACATCGTTAACCTCTTGGCCTTCAAGCAGCTGTTTGTGGATAAGGACGAGCGCGACTTCCTGGACCCCAACGCCCCCAAGCCGGGCCCCTCGCCCACCACCAGCGCCGAGCTGCTGGCCCGTTTCGACCAGTACAGCGCCAGCCTCCGGCAGGCCCTGCAAGCATCGGACGACGAGAAGCTGACCCATTCCTTTCAGCTGCGCCGTGGCGAGCAAGTGCTCATGAACCGCCCCAAGGGTGCCGCCCTGCGCATCATGGGGCTGAACCACAGCATTCACCACCGCGGCCAGCTCACGGTGTACCTGCGCCTGCTCGACATTTCGGTGCCCGGCGTGTACGGCCCCAGCGCCGACGAGACGGGCAGCTTCTGATTGAAACAGGGTTGGGTACGGCGCTACCGCCGGTGTGCTTTATCAACCGCCGCACGAAAAGCCCCAGCGCCCCGGGTAGTTAACAAAAAGGTCCGATTGGCGCATTGCCAAGCGGACCTTTTTGTTAACTACCCGGGGCGCTAAGTCAGCGTTGGGCGGCTGCGTTTGCCGGTTATTGCTTGGCGATGCGCAGGGCCTGGGGGCCCTGGGGTGTTTCGACGCGGAGCAGGTATACGCCGGCTGGCTGGGCGCTCAGGTCTACCGTGATGGCCTGGTTGCCGGCCATTACGGGCTGCTCGAAGCGCAGCACCTGGGCGCCAACCATGTTCACAACCGTGCCGGTGATGGTGGTGGCGTTGGCGGTGTTGAGCGTCAGCACAACCGGGCCGGTGCTGGGGTTAGGCGAGGCGGTTACGGCCACGGCGGTTGGGGTACCCTGCACAACCACTACGGGCGAATAGGAGGTGATGCTGTCCGTATCAACTTGGCTTAGGCGGTAGTACGCCACCGTGCTGGCCGGCTTGGCATCTACCAAGCGGTAGTCGTGGCGCGAAGAGCTGGTGCCGGCGCCGGCCACTTGGCCCAGGGCGTAGAAGTGATGTCCGTCCAGGCTGCGCTCCACCGTGAAGTGGTCGTTGCGCAGTTCTGTTGCCGTGGCCCAGTTGCAGGTAACGGCGCTGCCGGTGCGGTTGGCTGTGAAAGCAATCAGCTCTACGGGCAGGGGGGCGGCGGGGGCGGTGTTCAGGCTGAAAGGCGAGAAGTCGGTGATGCCGGTGCGGGTAAATTTGTAGACCTGGCTGGCAATCAGTGCGGCGGTGCCTTTCTGTTTGTTGTCGTCGTCCCACTTGTCGTTGTGGTAGTGGCCTACCATCACCTGGGCCGGCAACATGGTGGCGGGTAGCTCGCTTTGCAGGGTCATTGTCACGTTGGCGCCGCCCAGGTCGGCTTCGCTCACGTACCAAGTGTGGGTTACGTAAGTGGTCGAAGTCGTCAGCGGCGCGCCTTTGCCTTTCATGTCATTGCCCTTGCCTTTATTATCGTCGCTGTTGCCGGAAGATACAGGTATAGCGATGTAGGCAGTAAATACGCTGTCGCTCAACGCAATACCGAATACATCCTCCTTGGCCGTGGTAGTTTGGCTAAGCCAGGCTGGGTTATAGGTCGTTTGGCCAACCGGAAACAGAACGGGCGTGTTGTTGGCAGAAACTGTTTGGCGCAGCGCACCCCCGGTGTTGGTGCGGACATACGCAGTGCCGTCGGTGGTTACGGACCCGCCCTTTAGCACCGTTAGGTCGTAGATGTTCAATTGCAGGATGCTGCTGCCGGTCAGGCCCAGGGTACCGTACACCGATATGTTGCGGGCCAGTATTTTTACGCTGCTGCCGTTGAGCTTGAGGTTGCCAAACACGGGGCAGGTAATGGCAACGTCGGCGCGTTCAGTGTTGTAGTAAACCGTGCTTTTAGGGCTCAGCTTGCCCAGCGCAGGTAGGGTGCCGTCTTTACCGTTGATTTCCAGCGTGCTGTTATCGGTGACGTCGATGGTAGTTGCTAAATGGTTGTCCGTGTTCATTATTACCGACACGGCCCCAGCAACGGTGCCGTCGCCCAGCACCAGCTTTGAGTTTGCGCCGCTGATGATGTTGCCACTTAGTTGCAGCGGCTTTTGGGTGGTATTGGAAATAGCGTAGAAAATTTGGTTATCAAGGGAAAAGGAAGTGGGGTTGATGTTACCCGTTTTCGATACCCAGCTCTTTTTATCGTCAAACGCGCCTGAACCTGCGTAGTAGAAAATGTTGGCGGTGCCCGTGCCCGTGCCTGTCACCACATCGCCGGCTTCCGGCGTCACAGTCACGTCGTCGATGGACAGACCGTTGCCGTTGGTGTTCTGGTTCATCACGTATTTCCAGCGCAGCACCACTTCCCGGCCCGCTGGCAAGTTCAGGTTTTTGATGGTAGTGCTCAGCACCCGGCGGTTGGCGGCCGAGTTGCCATTCTTGCTCGAAACGACGGTGGCCGTCGAGGGGGCATCGATACCCAGGGTAGGCACGTTCGTCCAGGCGCCGGATTCCATCATACCCGTAAACGTCGTCGCCGGCACCTGGTAGTCAAACACTAACTGGGCTTTGTCCATCTTGCCCGAGTTGTACCACTGCTCCATGGCGTAGCCCACTTCCAGGTTGGCAATGATGCGGTCCGTGTTGTTCACGAAGCGCATGGCCACGTAGCCGTTGCCGGTCAGTGGGTAGCCGTTCGAATAGAACGTGGTGGCGATGCCGCCGAACGCGCGGTCGGTGCTGCCGTTCGTGCCAAAGCTGTAGTAGTTCGCATCTGAGTGCTGCACCCCGTCGTTGCCGTAGCACGGCACGGCCGCGCCGCCCTGCGGGTAAGCGCCGTAGCCGTTGAGCACGGCCTGGGCGTACACCCCTTTCAAGGTCGTGTTGTTCACAAAATCCACCTCGGTCGTGGAGGCCGAGAGGGTATTGAAGTTTTGCGTGTAAGGAGCAAAACTGGTAAGCGGAACCTGAGCCAACGCCGGAGTAGCCATTTTGCCCAGAACCAGTGCCACGGCCGGGAGGAGCTTAGAGTAGAATTTATTCATAACGATAAGGTGTGAAAGAGCAGAAATTGTACTTTGATAAAACCGGCCTAATTCAAACCAAGGGTGGCTTCGGGTGAGGGGTTTTAGAAGCCGGTTGAGGTCAGTTGCATTAACTCTCCGTTGCTATCTGATTGTAAAATTGTGGCTAGGGCCCCGGCCGTGGTCAGCCGTTTCGGCTAACAGCAGCATTTCCTCGGCAAGCGGCGGCCGGCAACGGACGATGCATTATTCAATAGGTTTGTATAACGTAAAAAAGCCGGTCCATCCGGACCGGCTTTTTTTGCAGTATAATTAATTCGTTGGAGCTTGTAATTAATTTAATAATTAGCAATTTTGCTTGAAATACCTGCGCTGGCAGGCTGTATAGGCCATATTGATTGTACGCGGGTAATACTCCAGTTTAAAGAGCTGCATAAGCGAAGCAGCAGGTTGTCGGCCTTATTCGCCGGGTTTGCAGCGGCTACAACGGAGCAATTTTGCGCTGACAGCTTTCAATTACCGTCGTGGCAAACAATGCGCCGCGTCACGGCATTGCACTTAAAACAGAAGCAAGGGTTGAAAGCAAAAAAGGGCCGTTCCATAATCCACGCAGGAATTATAGAACGGCCCCTTGCTGCTTGTTATTCCTCAGTTTTTAACCGAATACACTTGTTTCCCGCCAATCCACGTCTGCTGCACCTTCGCGCCGTGCAACTGCTCGTTGGGGACCGTCAGGAGGTCGGTTTTCAGCAGCACGAAATCGGCCAGCATGCCGGGCTTAATTTGGCCTTTGCGCCGCTCCTCGAAGCCGGCGTGGGCGGCCCAGGTGGTCATGCCGCGCAGGGCGTCGGGGCGGCTCAGGGCGTTTTCCATCTGGAAGCCGCCGGCGGGGAAGTTCTTGGCATCCTGCCGCGCCACGGCGGCGTGGAAGCCGTAGAGTGGGTTGATGTCCTCCACCGGAAAGTCGGAGCCCAGCGCCACCTGGCCGTACTGCTTGCGCAGCACCTCGTAGGCGTAGGCGGTTTTCAGGCGCGGGGCCCCCAGCCGCTCGCCGGCCCAGTACATATCGGAGGTGGCGTGGGTGGGCTGCACCGACGGCACGATGTGGTACTGCCCGAACTTGGCCACGTCCTGCGGGCTCACCACCTGGGCGTGCTCGATGCGCCAGCGCCGGTCGGGCTGGCCCTTCAGCGCGGCCCCGTAAATGTCCAGCAGCAGCCGGTTGCTAGAGTCGCCGATGGCGTGGGTGTTCATCTGGAACTTGGTGGCCGCCAGCTCTTTGGCCAGGTTGCGGTAGTAGGCGGGGTTTTGAAGCAGGAAGCCGGTTTCCTTGGGCCGGTCGGTGTAGGGGGCCAGCAGCGCCGCCCCACGCGAGCCCAGGGCCCCGTCGGCGTACACTTTGAAGGAGCTGATGGTTAGGGCATCGCTGAAATAGGGCCCCCGCGGCAGGTAGTACGCCTTGTTCTCCGGCGTCGGGTTCAGCATGGCGTAGAGGCGCAAGTGCAATTTGCCTGCTTGTTGCAGCGCCGCCATCTGGTCGATGTCCTCCTTGTCGAGGCCCGCGTCGGCGAGGCTGGTGAGGCCCACGGCGAGGCAGTTTTGCTGGCCTTGCAGCAGCAAGCGCGCCGCCTCGGCCGGGCTCGGCTCGGGGATTTTGGCGGCCACCAGCTTCACGGCATTGTCCACGAGCAGGCCGGTGAGGCGGCCGCGGGCGTCGCGCCCAATCACGCCGCCGCTGATGGGCGTGGCCGCCGTGACGCCGGCCAGGTCCAACGCCTTTTGGTTGGCCACGGCGGCGTGCCCGTCCACGCGGGCAATGAGCACGGGCACGTTCGGAAACAGCTGGTCCAGCGTGTCTTTGGTGGGGAAGCGCTGGCCGGCCCAGTCGTTCTGGTCCCAGCCGCGGCCCGTGAGCCAGGCCGCCGCGGGCTGCTGCTGGCGGTGCCGCACCAGGCGGCCCACCGTTTCGGCCCACGACGTAGCCCCCACCAAATCAGCCGCTTGCAGCCCCAGTGCGTAGCGGTAGAAGTGGCAGTGCGCATCGTAGAACCCAGGGTAGATGAATTGCCCGCCGGCGTCCACCGTTTGGGTGGCTTGGTAGCGGCCCTGCAAATCGGCCGCCGTGCCCACGGCTACAAACTTGCCGCCGCGCACCGCAAACGCCTGCGCCTTGCTGAACGCCGAATCAACGGTGTACACCGTGGCGTTGGTCACCAGCAAATCGACGGCCTCGCGGCGCGGTTGGCAGCCGTTCAGGGCCCCCAGAGCCAGCAGCGCCGCGCCCAGCCCGGGGCCCCAAAACTTAGTAAAAGACGTCATTTGCAAAGATTTAAACTAATCAGCGAAATCACGGTTAATCATTGAAAATCAGTGATCTAATCGAACCGCATGTGCTTCACCGACTCGCCCGAGTTTTTCAGCTCCAGCAGCGACTCGATGCCAATTGTGAGGTGCTGCTGCACGAAGCTGGTGGTCACTTTCGAGTCCGACTCCGACGTTTTCACGCCCTCGGGCGTCATCGGGTTGTCGCTCACCAGCAGCAGGGCCCCGTGGGGGATGTCGTTCATGAAGCCACACACGAAAATGGTGGCCGTTTCCATGTCCACGGCCAGGGCCCGCACCCGGAGCAGGTAGTCCTTAAATTCCTGATCGTGCTCCCACACCCGGCGGTTGGTGGTGTACACGGTGCCGGTGTAGTAGTCCAGCTCGTGCTTCTTAATCATGGAAGAAACCGCGCGTTGCAGCCGGAAGGAGGGCAGCGCTGGAATCTCCTTGGGCAGGTAATCGTCGGAAGTACCATCGCCGCGGATGGCCGCGATGGGCAGCACCAGGTCGCCGAGCTTGGTCTTTTTGAGGCCCCCGCACTTGCCCAAAAACAGCGCTGCCTTGGGCTTCACGGCCGAGAGCAGGTCCATCACCGTGGCCGCCATCGGCGAGCCCATGCCAAAGTTGATGATGGTGATGCCGTCCGCCGTGGCCGACTGCATCGGCTTGTCGAGGCCACGCACTTTCACGCCGAACTGCTCGGCAAACATGTGCACGTAGTTGCTGAAGTTGGTGAGCAGGATGTACTGCCCAAATTCGTCAATTGGTACACCCGTGTAGCGTGGCAACCAGTTGTTTACGATTTCTTCCTTGGTCTTCATGGGGGCAATAAGTAAATGGGTGAATGAAAGAATGAGTGAACAGGTGCCGAGGAAAACGGCCCGGGGCCCTTCCTCATTCACCCATTCACTCATTCCTGCATTGAAAGGGCCCCCGTAACTTTGGAGGTGATGCAAGTGTTGGACCTGCCGCCTTTCGAGGCCAAACTTACGCAATCGGCCACAAACCAGCCGCTTATTTGGGACGGCCTGCGGCGCAAGCACGTGGTGCTGACGCCCGAGGAGTGGGTGCGCCAGCACGTGGTGCACTACCTGGCCGGCCACCTGGGCTACCCGCGCGGCCTGCTGGCCCTCGAGCGCGGCCTGCGCTACAACCAGCGCCAGAAGCGCACCGACCTGCTGGCCCTGGGCCCCACCGGCCAGCCCCTGCTGCTCGTCGAGTGCAAGGCCCCGCACGTGGCCATCGACGCGGCCGTGGCGCGCCAGGCCACCACCTACAACCAAACCGTGGGGGCCCCATTGCTGCTGCTCACCAACGGCCTGGTGCACTATTGCTGGCGCGTCGATTTCGCGGCCCGCACCAACGAGCGGCTCGATGAAATCCCGGCCTTCGCGGCCGCCGTGGCGCTGGCCGGGCCGTAAAGCCATTGGTTATCAGTTGCTCATCATGGAAGTTATGCTGATCCAAAACGGGGTGGTCCGGCGACTTTTTCAGTGGTCGGGTCACTCTGACTACTGCCCGGGGCCCCTGTTTTTTTGAGCAAGCGTGGCCCGACGAAGCCCTCCAGGCAATTCGCCGCACCACCCAGTTTTGGACCGCTAGTTCGAAGGTTTTAGCAGGGATCCCCGGCGAGCAGCTGCACCCAAAAGCTACATGACAACGGATAACTAACTGCCAACCCATGTAATTATTCCGTTGCGGCCCGCGGGGACGCGAGCAGCCCGGCGTGCGCACCGCCGCTGGCCAGCACCTCGACGTTTCGGCGTTTGGCGAAGATTATGATGAAGCCTTTTTCGGCACCGCCGGCCCGCCTCGCCGCCGGGCTGGGGCCCCACGCCGCCCAGTGCCCCGCCGTGCCTGGCCTGGGCAGCTGCGTGGCGCGGCCGTCCAACATCATGTGCATCGGCCTGTACTACCGCGGCCACGGCGCCGAAGCCGGCCTGGGTTTCCCCACCGAGCCCGGGTTTTCCCTCAAGGCCACCACCGCCCTTCGTGGGCCCCACGACGACGTGGTGCTGCCCCGTGGGGCCGAAAAGCTCGACTGGGAAGCCGAGCTGGCCTTCGTCATCGGCCAAAAAGCGTCCTACGTGTCGGAAGCCGACGCGCTGGGCCACGTGGCCGGCTACACCATCCTCAACGACTACAGCGAGCGGGCCTTCCAGCTGGAGCGCGGCGGGCAGTGGACCAAGGGCAAGAGCGCCGATACCTTCGCGCCGCTGGGGCCCTACCTCACGCCGGCCACCGCCGTGCCCAACCCCGAAAACCTGCGCATCTGGCTCAGTGTGAACGGCGAAGCCCGGCAAGAAGCTACCACCGCCGACCTGGTGTTCGGGCTGGCTAAAATCGTCAGCTACGTCAGCGAGTTCATGACTTTGCTGCCCGGCGACGTTATTTCGACCGGCAGCCCGGCCGGTACCGGCGTGGGCCTGCACCCGCCGCAGTACCTGCGCGCCGGCGACGTGGTGGCGCTGGGCATTGCGGGCCTGGGCGAGCAGCGCCAGCGCGTGGCGGCGTTTCCGGGGTAGGGGCCCCGGGCCAGGGCCCCCGCGCGGGTGTCAGTCGTCGGTCGTTGCCAGTGCGTCGCCCTCCGCCACTACCGCTTCCCGGTCGGGCCGGTGCTGCTTGGCGTACTCCGACGGGGCCATGCCGTAGATTTTCTGGAACGTTTTGCGGAAGTACTTCACGTTCTCAACGCCCACCTGAAAGGCGATTTCGGTGATGCGCAACTGGCTGTGGGTGAGCAGCTGGGCCGCCCGCTTCATGCGCACATCGCGGATGAACTCGACCGTGGTTTGCCCCGTGATGCTTTTGATGCGGCGGTAGAGCACCGACTGGCTCAGGCACAGATCGTTGGCTAGCACCACCACCCCGAAGGTGGGGTCTTCGAGGTGCTGCTCCACGGCGCGCATGGCCTGCTCCAGAAAGGCGCGGTCGGCGTCGGCGATAACGATTTCGTTGGGTTCGAGCAGAATCTGGCGCTGGTAGAACTCGCGCATTTTCAGGCGGTTGCGCAGCAGCGTGGCGGCCTTGGCTTGCAGCACCAGCGGGTTGAAGGGCTTGCTCACGTAGTCGTCGGCCCCGGTCTCGAGACCCTCCACCTCGTGCAGCGCGGCGGTGCGGGCCGTGAGCAGCAGCACCGGAATGTGCGCCGTTTTGGGGTGCTGCCGGATGCGCTGGCACAGCTCCAGGCCGTCGCTGCGGGGCATCATCACGTCGCTCACCACCAGGTCGGGGCTGCGGGCCAGCACCTGCTCCCAGCCTTCCTGGCCGTCGGCGGCGGCCAGCACCTCGTAGTCGGCCTCGAACAACTGCTGCAAGTACTGGCGCACTTCGTCGTTGTCTTCCACCACCAGCAGGCGCGGGCGGGTGGTCTGCGCGGCCGGGTGGGAGGGGAGGGGCAGTTCGCTGGCCTCAAAACCGGACATATTATCCAGTGCGTCAGGCTGTTCGGTTTCGGGCAAAATGTCGGCGGGGTGCAGGTGCGCCTGGCCAAACGGCAGCCGCAGCCGGAACGCCGTGCCCGCGCCCACCGTGCTTTCCACCGCAATGGTGCCTGCGTGGCGCTCGGCAAACTGCTTGACCAGCGAGAGCCCGATGCCGGTGCCCGTCATGCGCAGGGTATCGGTGTGCGAGGCCTGGTAATAGGGGTCGAAAATGCGCCCCAGCTCCTCGGCCCTGATGCCAGTGCCAGAATCAAGAACGCTTATTTCCAAGTAGTTGCCTATCAGAAGGTCCTGTTCAAACACGGCCTCGCCGCCGGGGCTGCCCACCACCGTGGCCGCCAGCTCGATGCGCCCGCCCGCGGGCGTGTACTTGAACGCATTGGCCACCAGGTTGGTAAGGATGATTTCGAGCTTGCTGCGGTCAAAGTACAGCGGCACGGCCTCGGCGGGTACGTCGAGGGAATAGGTGAGGCGGCGCTCGGCGGCTTTTTGCTCAAACGCCCGAAAAATATCGGTCAGCAGTGGCACCGCGTTGCCGTAGCTGGCCCGCAGCGGCACGTTGCCGCTCTCCACTTTGCGGAAGTCGAGCAGCTGGTTCACCAGGTCGAGCAGCTTACGCGTTTGCCGGTGCATAAGCTGCACCTTGTCGCGCATGCCGCTCACCGGGCCGGGGGCCCCCATTATCTCCTCCATGGGCCCCAGAATGAGGGTAAGCGGCGTGCGCAGTTCGTGGCTCACGTTGGTGAAAAAGCCCAGTTTGAGGTTGGTCAGCTCCTTCTCCTTTTCGGCCTGAAACTGTTCCAGCGCCAGCTTGTTGCGCAGCCCCTGCTGGGCTATTTCGAAGCGCCGATACAAGACGATAACGCCCAGCAGGACAAGGGCGTAAAACAGGTAGGCCCAGCCGGTTTTGTACCATGGGGCCAGCACGTCGAACTGCATGGTGGCCAGCTGGCGGGCCCACGCGCCCTCGCCGTTGTCGGCCGTCACCTCCAGAGTGTAGCGACCGGGCGGTAGGTTGGCAAAGCTGGCCGTGCGCTGGCCGGGGCCCGGGCGCACCCAGTCCTGGTTGTAGCCGCGCAGGCGGTAGGCGTAGTGGTTCTTCTGCGGATTGGTGTAATTCAGGGCCACAAATTCCACCGAAAAATCGTTTTCGGCGGCCCTGATGGTCACCGTCTGGGGCTCCGAAAAGGCCTTGGTGAGCAGCACGCGGCCGTTGAACACCTGCCCCACGCCCACTGGCCGGTTCATCACGCGCAGCCCCGTGAGCTGCACCACGGGCGGCGTGGGGTTGGCCTGAATGGCGGCCGGCTGGAAATAATTGATGCCATTAATGCCCCCGAAATAAAGCGTTCCGTCCTGGGCCCGCGCCGCTGCCCCAATCTTGAAGGCGTTGCTTTGCAGGCCATCGGCCACGTCGTAGCGCAGGTACCGGCGGGTGCTGGGCGTGAAGCGGTAGAGGCCGGTGCCGCCAATCCAAAGGTTGCCGGCATCGTCGGGTAGCAGGCTTTCCACATCGCTCTCCGGCAGGTACTTAACAAACGACTGCATAGTTTCGTGGCCCTGGGCATCGGTGCGCAGCTGGTGCAGGCCCCCGCCGATGGTGCCAATCCAGAGGGCCCCCTGGCGGTCGAGCAGCAGCGGCCACACGTAGTTGACGTCCAGGCCGTTGGGTTGGCCCGGGGCGTACTGGTACTGATGCAGCAGGGTCAGCGCGCCGGGGGCCGGGCGCAGTTTGAGCAGGCCCGCGTTGCGGGTGCTGGCCCACAGCACGCGCCGCGCCGGATCGTAGAGCAGGTGGGTGAACTGGTTGGTGGGCAAGTGGTTGCGGGCCATATCGTAGGTGCCCTGGTACTGCCCGCTAGGCCCCAGGCGCAGCAGCCCCGCCGAAAACGTGGCTACCCACAGCGTGCCTTCGCCGTCCTGGGCCAAGTGCTCAATGCTGGTACTAGTGAGGTCGAAGCCGGTGGGAAGGCGGGTGTAGCGGGTCAGCTTTTCGCGCCCCCCGGTGCGCTTCAGCGACAGCAGCCCGCTACTGCGGGTGCCAAACCACAGGGTGCCATCGGCAGCCTTGAAAATGGTGGATACGTCCACGCCCCGCGTGGCATCTTCCTGCTGGTTGAAGTAGTTGCGGTAGGTGTGGCGGACTAGGTTGTAGGCGGCCACGCCGTTGCGGGTGCCGAACCACAACGTATTGGTGGCCTCCTCTTTATAAATGGTATTGATGTAGTTGTTCGACAGCGTGAGCTGGCCCACCAGCTGCCGGCGCAGCTGGCCGAAGGCCCGTTGGCGCAGGTTCACCTTGTTGAGGCCGCCGGCCGAGGCGCACAGCCAGATGGTCTGGTTGCGGTCTTCAAAAATGTGGTGCACGCGCTCCGAGTTGATGCTGAACGGCTCGCCATCCTGGGGCAAGAACAGGGTGGGTCGGCCCGCTTGCAGTGGCAGCGCCCCGCCCGCTGGCGCGCCGGCCTCCCACACGTAGAGGCCGTAGAGCGTGCCCACCCACAAGCGCCCCGCCGAGTCGAGGTGCAGCGCCTGGATGCGCGGAAACTGCTGGGGCAGGGGGTGAGCGGCCAGCTCGCGGCCGGTGCGGCGGTTGGCGGCCGGCACCCAGTAAACCTGCCGCTCGGCGCCCACCCACAAGTCGCCCCGCTGATCGAGGCACAGGCTCGCGATATGCTTGCTGGCGAAGCCGGTAGCCTCCACTGGCCAGGCCGGTTCGGCCGTCCGGATGACCACCAGGCCCGCGCCCAAAGTTCCCGCCCACACGTTGCGCTCGGCATCTACAGCCAGGCTCGTGATGCGCAACAGTGCGGGCCGTCCCGCCGCGGTGGGTGGCAACTGGCGCAGGGTCAGCACGCGGCCTTGCGGGCCGAAGGTGAGCACAAAAATGCCGTGCTGGATGGTGCCTACCCACAGGTGGTGCTGGTTATCAAGGGTTAGCACAGTCACGTCGCTCTCGGTGAGCAGGCGGGCGGCGGCCTGGTCGGCGGGCGGCGCGGCGTGCTCATCGAAGTGCCGGAATGCGTCGTGGGCCGCGTCGTAGTAGCTCAGGCCGGCCAGCTCGGTGCCCACCCACAGCCGCTCGTCGGGGCCCACCAGCAGGGCCGTAATGCGGTTGCCCGACATGCCGTTGCGGGGGTTGGTGGCCAGCATGTAGGGTTTGAGGCTGTAGCCGTCGTAGCGGTTCAGGCCGCGGTTGGTGCCAATCCAGAGGAAGCCCGCCCGGTCCTGGGCCACGGCCATGGCGTCGCTGTGCGAGAGGCCCTGGTCCACGGTGATGTGCTCGAACCGAAAATCGCTCAGGGCCACATCCTGCGCCTGGGCAGCCGGGGCCAGCAGCCCGGCCCACAGCACCAATAACCAGCGGAAGACTAGGGGAATTTGCACGGGTAGCGGCGGGTAAATTGGGTCCCTATGGCGCGCAGCATCGGCGCCGGGGCCCCCGTTTGTTACCCTAAAGTTAAGGCCGTTTCCCGGCCGGGGCCCCACCACTGGCAAACGGCGGAGCCCTCCGATTGGTATGTGCCCGGGGCCCGCGCCCCGCCCGCCAGGCCCCGCTGGTGCCCGCCGTGGGGCCCTGGCCGGCAGCCCCCGCGCTTGCCCAAGCCGCTCGCTATTGGCCAGCTACTCCCTAGCCGGCTCTGGGCTAAAAAATGCGCTGAAAACCATCATAAGCAGTGTTATATTGATTTTAGGGCTGCTTTTTGACTGATTATGGCCCCCTGGCGGGCAAACCAGGCCCCTAATTTTGCTTCGGAAATCTGCTGCGCGGTCCAGCCATTGGGGCCCCGGCAGTTGCCTTTACTTCTTTCCGACGGTCTTCCCCACCCGCCTCCGCTCATGTCTACTCTTCGGCTCCCTCAGTACTTACCCCACCTGTTGCTCGCGGCCAGCCTGGTGGGCAGCGGTGGGGCAACGGGGGCCCCGCGCCCGACGCCCCGCCGCCCCGCTGTCAAGCCGGCCCCCGCACCGCGCCACACCTTTGCCCTGGGCCGCGACCAGTTTCTGCTCGATGGCAAACCTTTGCAGATGATTTCAGGGGAGCTGCACTACCCCCGCATCCCGCGCGAAGCCTGGCGCAGCCGCCTCAAAATGGCCAAGGCCATGGGCTTGAACACGATAGGTACCTACGTGTTCTGGAACGTGCACGAGCCCCAGCCGGGCAAGTACGACTTCACGGGCAACAACGACGTGGCCGCCTTCGTGAAAATGGCCCAGGAAGAAGGCCTGTGGGTGATTCTGCGGCCCAGCCCCTACGTGTGCGCCGAGTGGGAATTTGGCGGCTACCCCTACTGGCTCCAGAACGTGCCCGGCCTGAAAGTGCGCAGCCAGGAGCCCCAGTACGTGGCCGCCTACACCCGCTACCTCCAAGCCGTGGGCAAGCAGCTGGCCCCGCTGCAAGTGGCAAGGGCGGGCCCGTGCTGATGGTGCAGGTCGAGAATGAATACGGTTCCTATGGGTCTGATAAAGAATATCTTGCACTGAATAAAAAACTGTTCGAGCAAGCCGGATTCGATGGCCTGCTCTACACCTGCGACCCCGTGAAGGACGTGGCCGCCGGCCACCTGCCCGGCCTGCTGCCCGCCGTGAACGGCACCGACAGCCCGCGCCAGATCCGGCAGCTCGTGAACACCAACCACGCCGGCCAGGGGCCCTACTACGTGGCCGAGTGGTACCCGGCGTGGTTCGACTGGTGGGGCACGCCGCACCACACGGTGCCCGCCGCCAAGTACGTCGCCGGCCTCGATTCGGTGCTGAAAGCCGGCATGAGCATTAACATGTACATGTTCCACGGCGGCACCACGCGGGCCTTCATGAACGGGGCCAACTTCAAAGGCGATACCTCGCACTACGAGCCCCAGGTGAGCAGCTACGACTACGACGCGCCCCTCGACGAGGCTGGCAATGCCACGCCCAAGTTCCGCGCCTTCCGCGACGTCATTGCCAAGTACCGGCCCGCCGGGCAGCCGCTGCCGCCCGTGCCCGCCGCCAAGCCCAGCGCGGCCCTGCCGGCCATGCAGCTCACCCAAAGCGCCAGCCTGCTCGACCGCCTGCCCGCCCCCGTGGCCAGCCAGAAGCCGCTCACTTTCGAAAACCTCAAGCAGGCCTACGGCTTCGTGCTCTACCGCACCACGGTGCCGGGTGGGGGAAGTAAAATGCTGAAAATAAAAGACCTGCGCGACTACGCCGTTGTCATGGTCAACGGCAAACGGGTGGGTACCCTCGACCGCCGTGAGCGCCAGGATAGCCTGCTCGTGGCCCTGCCCGCGGGCCGGGTGCAGCTCGACATTCTGGTGGAAAACCTGGGCCGCATCAACTTCGGCGAGTACCTGCTCCAGAACACCAAGGGCATCACCAGGAGCGTGGCCCTCGGCGGCCAGGAGCTCACCGGCTGGCAGCAGTTCGGCCTGCCCTTCGACCAGGCGCCGGCCGTGGCGGGGCCCCGCGCCAAGGCGCTGGCTGCTACCAGCGGCCCGGCCCTGCGCACCGCCACCTTCACCGTGGCCACGCCCACCGATACCTACCTCGACATGCGCCCTTGGGGCAAAGGCGTGGCTTGGGTGAACGGCCACAACCTGGGCCGCTACTGGGCCATCGGGCCCCAGCAAACCTTGTACGTGCCGGCCGAATGGCTCCGGAAAGGCGCTAACACTGTCACCGTGCTGGAGCTGCTCAAGCCCCAGCAGAGCGCCCTCACTACCCTCGACCACCCCATCCTGAGCGAGCTGCGCGCATTGGGCGCTTTATAGGGCCGCGCGCGGGCAGTGCGCGCAAACGGTTGCTTATCAATTGTTTGTTGGATAAGTGCCAACGCAATCATTCCCGTACTGGGGCCCTATTTGACGGGTTTTGACCCCTATTTCGCCCGAAATGGGGGCCCCGGTGGCGGGTGGCGGCCAGTACTTTTACACTGCTTCCCAGCCGCCGCGCGGCGACTAATAATTGGCCCGCGCCGGCCGGTTTCTTCTTCTGATTTTTACCTTTTCCCACCCAGGCAGGCTTCGGCCTGCCGCCTATTCCCCTTGCTGATGCAGGCAAAATCTATACTCCTCTGCGGCGCCTTGCTGCCGCTGGCGGTGGCCGCCGTCCCCGGTGCGGCGGGTGCCCGCTCCCTGGCCCACCCCGCGGCTACCCGGCGGGCCGCCGCGGCCGATACGCCTATTTCGGGTACCGTGGTCGACGAAAAAGGCGCCGGCCTGCCCGGCGTTACCGTCGTGTTGAAGGGCACGACGCTGGGCGCTTCTACCGACGTCAACGGCGGCTTCACGCTGCGTATCCCCGACGGCACCGTGGGTGCCACACTGGTGATTTCCTCGGTGGGCTACAACCGCCAGGAAGTGCTGGTGGGCCAGCAAACGACCTTCAACGTGCGCCTGACCGTGGCCGCCCAGGCCCTCGACGAGGCCGTGGTTATCGGCTACGGCTCGCAGGAGAAGCGCACCGTGACCAACGCCGTGACGACCGTGCAGGGCGCTGAGCTGGCCAAGCTAACGGTGAGCGACGTGGGCTCGGCGCTGCAAGGCAAGGCGGCCGGTGTGACGGTGATCGGGGCGGGCTCGGAGCCGGGCGCGACGCCCCAGATCCTCATCCGCGGCATCTCGACCATCAACGGCAACAGCCCGCTCTACGTGGTGGACGGCCTGCCAGTGAACGACATCAACTACCTCAACCCCAAAGATGTAGCCACCCTCACGGTGCTCAAGGATGCGGCTTCGGCGGCCATCTACGGCTCGCGGGCGGCCAACGGCGTGGTGCTGATTACGACTAAAGCGGGGGCCCAGGGCGCCCCGGTGATAACGGTGGACGCCACCACTGGCGTGTCGAACCCCACGCGGCTGCCCCACTTGGCCTCGGCCAGCGAGTACGCCCGCATCATGAACCTGGCGGCCGCCAACTCGGGCAACGCCGCGGTGTACCCCAACCCCGAGCAGTACACCCAAACCACCGACTGGTGGGACCAGATTGCCCAGCGCGGCATCACCCAGAACTACTCGCTGGGCCTGTCGGGTGGCAGCGACAAGGTGGTGTACTCCACGGGCCTGAGCTACTTCAAGGAACGCGGCCTAGTGCGCGGCTCCGACTTCGACCGCCTTTCACTGCGCGTGAAAACGCAGTACCAGGCCGCCAAGCGCCTCAAGGTGGGCCAGGACCTGAACATCTCGATGACCAACCAGAAATACATCGACAACGGCAGCCTGTTCCGGGATGCGTTCCGCGACGACCCCATCACCCCGGCGCGGGTGGCCGGCACCTCGGGTAATCCCTACGACTACTACGGCGCCTCGCCCACCGACATCGGCAACCCGCTGGCCGTGGTGGAGCGCAACGACGAGAAGCGCAACCAGTATTTCCTGGTGGGCACGGTGTACGCCAACTACGAATTCATCCCCGGCCTGGTCGCCGAAACCCGTTTTGGGACGAACACCAACTTCTACGAGCGTAACGTTTTCAACCCTTTCTACACAATCGATGCCAACGAGCGCAACCAAGTTAACTCGGTAACGCGCGAGCACAACCTTAACATTTACTGGAACAACACCAACACGCTGACCTATACAAAGTCGTTGGGCGAGCACAATTTCACGGCGCTGGCGGCGGCTACGTTCGAGAAATTCAGCTACCGCAACGAGCGGGCTTCGGGCCAGGCCATTCCCAGCAACGACCCGAGCCTGCGCCAGCTCGACGCGGCCACGGCCAACTACAACGCCGTCGGCAACAACAACTCCAACACCTTGGCCTCGCTCATCGGGCGCGTTACCTACGACTACAAGGGCCGATACTTGCTCTCGGCCAGCGTGCGCCGCGACGGGGCCTCGGTGTTCCCGACCAACAGCCGGTTTGGCACCTTCCCGTCGCTGTCGGCCGGCTGGCTCATCACGGACGAAGAGTTCATGAAGTCGTTTGAGACGATGAACTTCCTGAAGCTGCGCGCCAGCTGGGGCCGCGTGGGCAACCAGAACATCAGCAACCTCACCAACGCCGCCTACACCGGCACCTTTGGCAAAACCTACTACGTGACCGGCGACGACCGCACGGCGCAAGTAGCGGTTATTCAGAGCAACGTGCCCAACCCCAACGTGAAGTGGGAAACGGTGGAGGACTACGACCTAGGCCTCGACTTCGGCTTCTTCAGCAACAAGCTGACGGCCACGTTCGACGTGTTCCGGCGCAACACCACCGACATGCTCATGTTCCAGGCCATTCCGGGCCACGCCGGCTACGGCTACAACAGCCCGGTGACCAACATCGGCAGCATGAAAACCAACGGCTTGGACTTCACCGTGGGCTACGCCGAGGCCAAGGGCCCCTTCACCTACGGCCTGAGCGTGAACGCCACCCGCGCCATCAGCAAAATCGGTACGCTGGCCAACGGCCAGGCCCTGTACTCGGGCAACACGCCCATCTTCGGCCGGCCCTCCAAAACGGAGGAGGGTGGCAACGTGGGGGCGTTCTTTGGCTACCAGACGGATGGCATCTTCCAGACGGCCGACGAAGTGACCAGCTATAAATCGGCCAGCGGCGCGGTCATCCAGCCCAACGCGGTGGCCGGCGACTTCAAGTTTTCCGATCTGAACGGCGACGGCGTGATTGACGCCAACGACCAGAAATACATCGGCAACCCCACGCCGGCCATGACCTTCGGCGTGAACCTGAACCTGGGCTACAAAGGCTTCGACCTGCTGGCCTCGCTCGTCGGCAGCCTCGGCAACGACGTGGTGAACGCCAACAAGGGCTGGTGGTACTCGGGCAGCTACAACTACAACAAAATTGCGGGCCTCGAAAACCTGGCCTGGCACGGCGCGGGCACGTCTAACTCGGTGCCCCGCATCGCGGCCAACGACAACAACCAGAACCTCACGCGCTTCTCGAACTTCTACGTGGAAGACGGCTCCTACGCCCGCCTGCGCAACCTGCAGCTCGGCTACACCTTCCGCAAGGAGATGATGAGCGCCCTGCACATGGCCAGCCTGCGCCTCTACGTGAGCGGCCAGAACCTGTTCACCTTCACCAAGTACAGCGGGGCCGACCCTGAAATTGGCTATGGCCGCTCGTACACCGACGCCTCGTCGGCCCTGAACCGGGGCGTGGACCTGGGCAACTACCCCACCACCCGCACCTACCTGGTGGGCGCCAACATTGCGTTCTAATTCCTTCCCACCCGCTCTATCATGAAAAATTCTAACCGCATTTTGATCCTGGCGCTGGGCTTGGGCCTGAGCTTGGGCGCGCAGTCGTGCAAAGACTTCCTGGACATCTCGCCCCAGGGCCAGCAAACCACGGACAACTACTACACCACCGCCGACGAGTGCAAGGCGGCCGTGATGGGCTGCTACGCCCTCTCGGACCAAGACGACTGGTGGAAAATTGACCGCACCCGCATGTTCGGCGACGCCGGCTCGGACGACGCCTGGAAGGGCAACGCCATTGCCGGCGACCAGCGCGAGTTCGGCGACTTCGCCCGCTTCTTCTGGCTGCCCAACAACGAGTGGTTCGACAACCGCTACACCCACATCTACCAGGCCATCGGCAACTGCAACGCCGGCCTCGTGGGCATCGACAGGGCCCCCATCGACGCCACGCTGAAGCAGCAGCTGCTGGGCGAGCTCAAGTTCATCCGGGCCTACAACTACTTCGAGCTGGTGAAAGGCTTCGGCGGCGTACCGCTGGTGCTCACGCCGGTGTCGCCGGCCGAGTCAATCGCCATTCCGCGCGCCACGGCCGCCGAGTGCTACACCCAAATCATCAAGGACTTGCAGGAGGCCGCCGCTGTGCTGCCCGAGAAAAACGCCCGCGCCAGCGCCGACAAGGGCCGCGCCACCAAGGGCTCGGCCAACGGCTACCTGGCCAAGGCCTACCTCTACACCGAGCAGTGGGCCCTGGCCCAGCAAACCGCCGAAACGGTCATCACTTCCGCCCAGTATAACCTGAACGATGCCTTCAGCAACGTGTGGAACGTGAACAACCCCAACGGCAACGAGTCAATGTTTGAGCTCAACTACAACGCCAACCAGACCTTCAACCTCGGCACCTACCTCACAGTGGTGATGCGCAGCCGCGCCGACGGCGGCTGGGGCTTCAACACGCCCAGCAGCAACCTGGAGCAGGCTTTCGGCAACGACCCGCGCCGCCAGTGGACCATCATCAAGCAGGGCGACAACGTGGGGCCCAAAACGGCGAACTTCGACTACTCGAACTACGACACCAAGCTCGCCGAAAACGAGTCGGGCCGCATCAGCCGCAAGATGTTCCTGCCCCTGGCCGACCGCCCGGCCAACGAGGGCAACCACGCGCCCCTCAACCGCATCGAGCTGCGCTACGCCGACCTGCTGCTGATGCACGCCGAGGCGTCGAACAAGCTGGGCCAGGACGCCAAGGCCCTGACCTCGTTGAACTTGGTGCGTGCCCGCGCCAACCGCCTCAGCCCCGGCACGGTGCTGCCCCGCACCAGCAGCGGCGCGCAGCTGCTGAGCGACATCTGGCTAGAGCGCCGCCTGGAGCTGGCTATGGAAGGCCACCGCTACTACGACCTCGTGCGCCAGAAGCGCCTGGTGGCCGTAATGCAGGCCTTCAACGCCGCCCAGGCCACCAACACCGACCCTTATGACAAGGGCAAAACCAAGCCCCTGGTCTCGGAAACCAACAACCTGTTTCCCATCCCGACCCCGCAGATTCAGCTCTCGGGCGGCACCGTAACGCAGAACCCGGGCTACTAGCCCGCTGGGGCCCTAGCCGGGGTCCAAATTCCTATCCAAGGCCCCGCCTGTTTGCTCACCGAGCGGCTCGGCGGGGCCTTTTTCGTCTTGCTTTCGACCATGAACTATCTGCAAAAAATCACCGCCGCCTGGGTCCTGGCCGCCGCGCTATTGGCCGCCGTGCCCGCTTGCAGCCAGCGTGCCCCCGCGCCCGCCGGGGCCCTAACGGTGCGCATCGACGCCGCCCGCACCTACCAGACCATCACCAACTTCGCTGCCTCCGATGCCTGGGCCGGGCAGTTTGTGGGCACCTGGCCCGCCGCCAAAAAGGAGGCTATTGCCGACCTGCTGTTCAGCACCGCGGCCGGCCCCGGCGGCCAGCCCAAGGGCATTGGCCTCTCCATGTGGCGCGTGAACCTGGGGGCCGGCAGCGCCGAGCAGGGCGAGGCAAGCGGCATCAAGGACGAGTGGCGGCGGGCCGAGTCGTTTTTGACCCCGGCCGGCACCTATGACTGGAACCGGCTAGCCGGCCAGCGCTGGTTTATGGCGGCGGCTAAGCAGCGGGGCGTCAAGCAGTTTCTGGCGTTTCTCAATAGCCCGCCCGTGTCGCTGACGCGCAACGGCAAGTCCTACGCCACCGCCAAGCAGCCCAACCTGGCCCCGGATAAGTTTGGGGCCCTGGCCGACTACTGCACCCGCACGATAGAGGGCGTGCGCCAAAAAACCGGTATCACCTTCGCCTACCTCAGCCCCGTAAACGAGCCGCAGTGGGACTGGAGCGACGGCGGCCAGGAAGGCACGCCCTTTCAGAACGAGGACGTGGCGAGTATTGCCAAAGCCCTGAGCGCGAGCCTGGTGAAGGCCAAGCTCCCAACCCAGGTGCTGGTGGCCGAAGCTGGCAAGCTCGACTACCTTTTTACCACGGCCGACAAGCCGGGGCGCGGCGACCAAATTGGCGCTTTTTTCAGTGACAAAGCGGCTCCGACCTACCTCGGCGGCGCGGCGCGGGTGGCGCCCATCATCGCGGGGCACAGCTATTTTACTACCTCGCCCTATCCCCAGGCCGTGGCTACGCGTGAGCAGCTGACGGGCCGGGTGGCGGCCGTGCCGGGCCTCACGTTTTGGCAGTCGGAATACTGCATTTTGGGCGATAACGCGGGCGAAATCAACGGCGGGCCGCGCGACCTGGGCATGGCCCCGGCCCTGTACCTGGCCCGCACCATCCACGCCGACCTGGCCGTGGCCAACGCCGCCGCCTGGCAGTGGTGGCTGGCCATTTCGGCCTACGACTACAAAGACGGCTTGGTGTACGTGGACAAAAACAAGGCCGACGGCAACTTCTACCCCAGCAAAATGCTGTGGGCCCTGGGCAACTACAGCCGCTTCATCCGCCCCGGCGCCGTGCGCCTGTCCGCGCAGCTCGACGCTGCCGGGGCCCCAGCCGGCGCAGGAGCCCCACTGGTATCGGCCTACCGCAGCGCCGATGGCCGGCAGCTCATACGGTGATTGTCAACGACTCGGACGTCGCGCC
>NZ_MDZA01000423.1 GCF_001816125.1 Hymenobacter coccineus
GTGCCGTTTTTCCGGGCGGCGGCCGCGCGGGCCTGCCGGGCCACGGCATCGGCCTGCCCCTCACGGCCCGCATCATGGCCCTGCACGGCGGCACGGTGCGCCTGGCCAGCGTGCCGGGCCAGGGCACCCAGGCATGGCTGGAATGGCCGCTGGGGGCCCCGGCGTAGCCCTTCCTGCACTTTTAATTCCCTTTTAATTTGGCTTTAACCCGGTCTTAATAGCGGTTTCGTACCCTTGTGCTGCGTTTTGCCCGCGCTCAACAACCCTTTGTTTTTCGAGCAGCTGGCGGCGCCTCCGCACGCACATGTCGCAGGTTGTTTCGTCGCCGGCCCGCACCGGCACCCCCATTGCTCCCGCTGGGGGCCCCACCCCGGCCACCGGCAAACCGTCGCTGTTCGGCACCATCGGGCAGGACGCGCCGGCGGGGCTGGTGGTGTTTCTGGTGGCGCTGCCGCTGTGCCTGGGCATTTCGCTGGCCTCCGGGGCCCCGCTGCTGGCGGGCCTCATCTCGGGCATCGTGGGCGGGCTGCTGGTGAGCGTGCTCAGCGGCTCGGCCGTGAGCGTGAGCGGGCCGGCGGCGGGCCTCACCGTGATTATGCTCTCGGCCATTGCCACGCTGGGCTCGTGGCCAGCGGTGCTGGCGGCCACGGTGGTGGCGGGCGTTATTCAGCTGCTGCTGGGCGTGGCCCGGGCGGGCATCATCGCGCTGTACTTTCCGGCGGCCGTTATCCGGGGCATGCTGGCGGCCATTGGCATCATCCTGATCATGAAGCAGATTCCCCACTTTTTGGGGGCTGATACGGACTATTTTGAGGACATGGACTTTTTGCAATTCAACGGCCTGAACACCTTTTCGGCCATTGCCGCGGCGGCCAAAGGCCTGAGCCCCGGCTCGGTGCTGGTGGGCGCCGTGTCGCTGGCGCTGCTGCTGCTCTGGGACACGGCCCCCGTGCGGCGGCAGCCGTGGGCGCGGCTGGTGCCGGGGGCCCTGGTGACGGTGCTGGTGGCCGTGGGCCTCAACCAGCTGCTGCGGGCGGTGGCCCCGGACCTGGCCGTGCGCCCCGAGCACTTGGTGAAGCTGCCGGTGCTCTCGTCGCTGGGCCAACTGGCGGGCGTGATGACGTTTCCCGACTTCGGCGCCCTGCGCAACCCCGCCACCTACGGCGTGGCCTTCACCATTGCCATCGTGGCCTCGCTCGAAACGCTGCTCAGCGTGGAGGCCGTGGACAACCTCGACCCCCAGAAGCGCCACACGCCCACCAACCGCGAGCTGATGGCCCAGGGGGCCGGCAACCTGGTGAGCGGCCTGCTGGGCGGCCTGCCCCTCACGGCGGTTATCGTGCGCTCGTCGGCCAACATTGCGGCCGGTGGCCAAAGCAAAGTATCGGCCTTCATCCACGGCATCCTGCTGCTGCTGAGCCTGTTGTTTATGGGCGCCATCCTCAACCTGATTCCGCTGGCGGCGCTGGCGGCGGTGCTGCTGCTGGTGGGCTTCAAGCTGACCAAGCCGGCCCTGTACCGCAACCAGTGGCGCCTGGGCTGGGCGCAGTTTGGGCCGTTCATCATCACCATTTTGGCCGTACTCTTCACCGATTTGCTCAAGGGCGTGAGCATCGGGCTGGTTATCGGCTTCTTCTTCATTCTGAAGGACAACGCCAAGGCCGGCTCCTACTTGCGGCGCGACCCCGCCGTTGGCGGCGGCGCCGACGACGAGGCCGGAGCCCTGCTGCACCTGCGCCTGCCCGAGCACGTCTCGTTCCTCAACAAGGCCAGCATTGTGACGACGCTGGAGCAGTTGCCCGCCGGCAGCCGCGTGCTGCTCGACGGCACCCGCTCCGACGTCATCGACCACGACGTGCTGGAGGCCATTGAGGCCTTCCGGCAGGCGGCCCCGGCGCGCGGCATCGAGTTGGAGCTGCGCGGCATCCGCCAAGTGGCGATGGCCGGGCACTAGGGCCCCGCTAGCTTTTCCCCGATCTTTTCCCGGCGAATTTCCGCTTTATCTTCGGCGGGCACCGTGGCATACGGCGCCCCGCCCCCACCGGAAAGCGGCGGTGGGGGCCCGACCGCTCCGTTTGCGCGGGGCGGCTGGGGCCCCACCGCCCGGCTTTCCGTCAATACCTTTTTCTATGGCTGGCATCAGCAAAATTCTCGACAACAATAAGAAGTGGGTATCGAGCCGCAACGCGGAGGACCCCGAATTTTTCCAGCGCCTGGCCAACGGCCAGCAGCCCAAGTACTTGTTCATCGGCTGCTCCGACTCGCGGGTGCCGGCCTCGGGCATCACGGGCACGGGCCCCGGCGAAATGTTCGTGCACCGCAACATCGCCAACCTGGTGGTACACTCCGACATGAACCTGCTGAGCGTGCTGCAATACGCGGTGGAAGTGCTGGGCGTGCAGGACATTATGGTGTGCGGCCACTACGGCTGCGGCGGCGTGGCCGCGGCGGCGGCCAACAAGCAGTACGGCCTCATTGATAACTGGTTGGTGAACATTCGCGACGTAATCCGGCTGCACGAAACCGAATACCTGCGCATCTCGGACGATACCGAGCGCATGCGCCGGCTGGTGGAGCTGAACGTGATTGAGCAGGTGCGCAACCTGGCCAAAACCAACATCATCCAGAACGCCATGCGCAGCGACAAGCCCCCGCGCCTGCACGGCCTGGTGTACGACATCGCCGACGGCGTGCTGAAGGACCTGAATGTGGACGGCGGCGGCGTCATCAAAGACATGGAGCACATCTACGCCACCGAGGCGGCCCATAAAGACGATGAAGCCAGCTCTTACGAGGGCCCCCAAGGCGACCCCGCCGACTTGCCCGGCGAGCCAGCGGCAGAGCCCGCCAAAGCCAAGAAGACGGCCAAGGCCAGTTAAATTCCTAGACGCTCCAGCTTCACAAAAAAGGGACTTCCGGCCGCGGCCGGAAGTCCCTTTTTTGTGCTTGTGGCAGCCGGGCGCTGGGGCCCTATTTGGCCTGCTGAATCTCCTGCACGGCGCGCGCCAGCGCGTCGCGGTTGGCGGGCACGGCGGCGGCAGCCGATTGCTGAATGGGCTCGCTCTGGAGCAGGCCAATAATGGCCTGGTCGGCCCCCTGCGACTTGTACTGAATGCCGATGGCCTTGAGGCGGTCCACGTTTTCGGCGAACGGCTTGGGGTCGTCCAGGCGGGGCAGCATGGCGGCCATGCCGGGCAGCAGGCCCGCCTTGCCCGAGATGGGGGCCGCATCAAACTTGTCGCGGATGTAGGGCCACTGGGCGGGGCCCCCAGCCACGGCGTAGGTAGAAGCCACGGCACTGACGAGGGCGCTGTGGTCGTCGCTTTCCAAGGCCTGGGCCTTGGCCAGCGCCTGCTGGGGCGCCACTTCGGCCAGGCTTTGCAGCGCCGCGCTCTGCACGCCGTACGAGCGGCTGTCGGCCAGGTACTTGGTGAATATGGCCGCGTCGCGCTTGTCCTTCAGCTGGCCCAGGGCCCCCAGCACGGTGGCCTGCACGTTGGGGTCTTTTTCGGTGGCCAGCAGCTTGCGCAGGGCCGGGCCGGCGGCTTTAGCCACGGCCTTGTTTTCGAGGTCGAGGCTTTGCACGGCAGCCATGCGCAGGCTGTAATACTTGTCGTTGAGGGCGGCCAGCAGCAGGGCCCGAGCGGCGGGGTCGGTGGCCTGGGCTTCCTTGGCGGCGGCCAGGGCCTCGCGGCGGTCCACGTACAGGGGCGCGTGGGCGTACTGGTAGGCGTAGGCGCTAAAGAGCTGGTTGTTAGCTTTCAGCCACACCATTTTCTTCTCGGCGTCCACGTTCACCAGGGCGGGCTGGGCGGCCAGGGGCATTTCAAACGTCTGGCTGGCCTGGGTCATCAGCACGCGCTGGCGCTGGGCCTTGCCGTTCACGTAGTAGTCGATGGCGAACGGCAGGCGGAACGGGGCCCCGGGCTGGGTTTGCTTCACGGTCACCAGCTCGGTTTTGCGGGCCGCGTCCCAGGCGTAGTCGATGGTCACGACCGGGTGGCCGGCCCCGAAGTACCACTGGTTATAGAACCAGTTCAAATCCTGGCCCGACACGGCTTCCATGGCCAGGCGCATCTGGTGGGCTTCGCCGTTGCCCAGGGCGTTGTCCTTCAGGTATTTCTGCAAGCCGGCGAAGAACACATCGTCGCCGAGGTACGTGCGCAGCATGTCCACCACGGCCCCGCCTTTCTGGTAGGTCACTAGGTCAAACATCTCCTCTTTGTCGCCGTAGTGGAAGCGCACGAGGTCCTTAGCAGCGTCGGCGGGGTTGGCCAGGTAGCGGCGCAGGTTGCGGTAGTTTTGGGCATCGGCGGCGTCGCGGCCGTACTTGTGCTCGGCGTAGAGGCCTTCGGAAAAATCGGCCATCGACTCGTTCACGGTCAGGTTGCTCCAGCTTTCGGCCGTCACGTAGTCGCCGAACCACTGGTGAAACAGCTCGTGGGCAATCACCGATTCGCCTTCGTACTCGCGGTCCAGCAGCTCGCGGTCAGTCATTTGCACCTGCTCGCCGTGCAGCGTGGCGGTGGTGTTTTCCATGGCCCCGCTCACGTAGTCGCGGGCCACAATCTGGGCGTACTTATTCCACGGAAACTCCACGCCCAGGCGGGTTGAGAAGAACTCCAGCATGTCGGGCGTGTTGCCGAAAATCTGCTTGGCGAAGGGCGCGTACTTGGGTTCGAGGTAGTAGCTCACCTCTTTGCCGCGCCAGGTGTCTTTGTAGATTTTGAAGTCGCCCACGGCCATCATGAACAGGTAAGGCGCGTGCGGCATATCCATTTTCCAGGTGTCGGTGCGCAGGCCGGGGCCCGCGGGCACCTGGCTCACCAGCTGGCCGTTGCTGAGCGTCACGTACTTACTGGGCACGGTCATGGCAATTTCCTCGGTCGACTTCTGGTTGGGCCGGTCGATGGTGGGGAACCAGGCCGAGGAGCTTTCCGTCTCGCCCTGCGTCCAGATTTGCACCGGCTTGCCCTTGGTGGTGCTGTCGGGGTTGATGAAGTACAGGCCCTTGGCGTCGGTGATGGCGGCCGAGCCCTTCACCTTCAGCTCGTCGGGCTTGGCCACGTAGTCGAGGTACACGGTGTAGGCTTCGCCGGGCTTAAAGCTGCGGCCCAGGTTGATGTACAGGTTGTTCTGGTCGGTGTAGGTGAACTTGAGCGGCGTCTGCTGGGTACCGTTCATCAGCGCCACCGCCTTGATGTCCATGCCCTTGGCGTCGAGCCGCAGCGAGTCGGTGGCGTAGGCGTGGGGCTTGAGCGTGATCCAAGCCTGGCCGTAGAGGTAGCGCTTGGCGTAGTCGAACTTCACGGCCAGCTTGGTGTGCACCAGGTCGTTGATCTTGGTGGCCGAGGCGCGGTAGGGCCCCGTGGGGTCGGGGGCCTGGTCGACGAGCGGCAGCGGCGGGGCCGGCGGCGGGGTAGGCGTTTGGCCCAAAGCGGGGCCGGCCAGCAGGCCCAACAGGCCCATCGAGGAAACGAATTTCATAAAGGAAAACGGAGGTAGAGAATCAGGGGCCCAAAGATGCAGGGTTTAGGCCTTACATCCCGTAATCCTGCCTCGCATCCCGTCAGGCCACATTTGCAAATCCCGGGGGACCAAAAGAGGACCGTAACATGAGCGGCAACGACTTCGGCGTGACCGGTGACCTTATCAGGTCATCGTTGGGGCGGGTCCGGCCATGGTACGGCCTACTCTTCTACCCGCACGTAGGTGCCTTCATAGCCAAAGGTAGAATCATTAACCAACGTGTCGGCCCCTAGCTGTTGTACTTAATGCTGCCTTCTTGCGGGCCGATGTATACAAACCCGTCTTCTGCTTTATAGTCAAGGCTTGCCTCTCCCAAAAAGGTGTCCATCGTGGCCTTGGCAGTAGTGAACTGAATCGTTTTGGCGTAATGCCACGGCTTGAGCGTACCCACCAAGCGGTAGGTGCCCTTTACGCGGGTTCGGTCAATGCCTCACAGCTGGCCAACGTCAACGCGAAGGCAGCTGTGGTTATGTACATTTTATTCATGAAGTGTAGTTAAGGTGGTCGTGAACAACGCAAGCGACAACTTGGCCCCAATTCATTGCTTCGGTTAAAAGCGTTCTACTGCACCGAAACTCTGAACGTATAAAAGCCGGTGGCTCCGCCGCTGCCGGTACCGATGCGCCGGAAGCTGGCGTTTTGCAGGGCGTCGCGGCACAGCTTCTCCTGGGCCGGCGACACATTGCCCGCCACCTTGGTAACGGCGGCGACCTCGCCATTCTCGTCAATTTGAATGCGGAAGCGCACTATGCCCGACATGTCGTCGATGGCCGCCACCTTGGGCACTACCGCCGCTTCCCATCCGCTCATGTTTAAACCATCGCCCCTGGGCTGGCTATTAGCTGAAGGTTGGTCTGCCAGTAACCCTTGGGGTGCGCTTCCAGCGCCCGTGCTGTTTACATCGGTGTCCCTTCTGCCCGCTGGCGAGGCTTGGCCATTGGCCGCTGCACCACTTGTACTGGCAGCGGGACGGCTGCCATTCGGTTGGCCGTACAGGGCCATGATGTGCATAGCTAGTACTGTCGCTCCTGCCTTGGTCATGCGCACTTGGTGGTACAGCACTTGGTAGACCGATAAAGACAGATCGTCCGTTGAACCCTGCTGGTAGAGGCAGTAATCGTACAGCGTCTTGTACACCTGTTCACGTAGGTCTGCACTCTTGACCAATTCGCCTTCTAAGCGCACCCCAGGCCGTCCTAGAACCGTTCTTTTCAAAGCGTTACCAGCCAAGTACTGGTAAGCGGCGGGATAATCTGAAAAGTACCGGGCGTAGTCGTCGCAAAACTCAGCTGCTACCCAACTCGGTACCCATGCCCCGTCACTGGGGCGTACGGGGGACGCCTTAGATGGCGTGTTGTGTAGTGGGCCCTTCTGCAGGGCGGCCTTTTGAGCAGCGGCTGGTATCGGCCAGTAGCCCGCTAGTAAGGCGGAAGCGAGTAGTAGTGCTTTCATAAAGGCGGAGCAAATAGGATTTTCCTAAAATGTACCCCGGGCCCGGAAACGCTTTATAAAAAGTTATCACGAACTTTTGGCTAACACCGGTAGTACGACCAGAAAAAAGGCAGTGGCAAAGCTAGCGTTTAGTTTTCATAGTGGACATATATGTCCACAAGTCGGTTACTTGACCAATGCAGCTTGCCGCTGTGAAGAAACCGGCAAGCATTGCGGCCTTTGGCGCACACCTGCGCAAGCTGCGGGAAGAGCGGGGCTGGAGCCAACAAGAGTTGGCGGATGTAGCGGACGTGACTAAAAAGACGGTGTACCGCATCGAAACGGCCCAAACTGCGCCCACCCTAGACGTGTTGGTGTGCTTAGCAGAGGGGCTAGAAATTTCACTGCCCGCCTTGGTGGATTTTTAGGTGCCGCGGGTGTAGGTTCCGTCTACTTCAATAGTGCGGGGTACCGTACCGAAAACGGTACGCGGTACGGTTGCCCAAGGCAATTGCTACCTAACCGGCTCGTCTACCTTTGCGGCTCATTAACTCACTTTGACCGCATTGGACAGCACCCCCACCGCCTTTGACAAAGCTCACACGGGCCTGTGGACCAGTTTGCAAAAACACTTGGCTACGGTGTACGCGGCCGAAGCGGCCTACCGGCAGGCGGTGGCCTTCGCCCCCGGCGTCCCCTTTGCGGCGGCCGATGCTACGGCCGACCAGCTCGGCTCGACGCCTACGGCAAGCAGCGCAACGCCCTGCGGGACCTTTTTGCGGACGAAACCACGCAGCTGGACCAGTTGACCAAGGCAATCCGCACCAAGGGCTACGCCGCCGACGAGAAAAAGCAGCTGTACCTGCTGCTGCTGGGCTACATAGACATTGCCGCTACGGTGTTCGCCCTGCTGGATTCGCACGCCCCCACCACGCTGGCCGCAGACGATGAGCTGGCGGAAACAAAGGCGCGGTTTGACCGGGTGAAGAACTTTGCCCGGCTGAACGTGAAAGGCGTGGCCGGGCTACTAGTTAGCTTATAAGGTCATGGTCCATAGCGTAGCGCGACCATAACCCTGGCCAGGCAACACAGTAGTATACTAGGCAGGCGGCACGCTGAAAGACCCACAAATCCGGAATGCCTAATTTCTTTACCATAGCGGCACAGATGAAGAGCTTAGTCGTCCGCTGGGCCAATACTCGAGCGAACAACCGGCCGACAGCGCGACTTGGGCCTAGTGCAGGGCCTGCTGGGCCACAGCAGCCGCAGCACCACCGAGAAGTCACCCGCGGCCGCGATACGCCCACCTTGCAGGCCCGGGCCCGCAAGGTACGAAAACCAGCCTATGCCGCAAATGCGGCCCGAAGTTTTTACGCTTAATAACCAGTGAAGCTTAAGAGTATCCTTTATCCTTTGCTTCTTGAATTTCTAGCAAGTCAATTGCGTGCTTTACATGAATGATAATGCCAAAGGGAATTCTAGACCTTAAATCCGTCACACCCTCTAATGCTATGGTGGGTTGAGCACTTACTATTCCGACTAATTTATCATTCGCAATAATGGGACCGCCACTATTTCCAGGATAAATACTCATATCGGCTAAGAAAAAAGGCAGATACTGGTTTACCATTGAGACTTTGCCGAAAGACGATACGGGTACGGCAAAAATGGTTGAAGACCAAGCAGAATGCCCTGGTAGTACTTGGCCACCTTCAACCGGAAGAGGGGCTTGCAAATGTCCAAGGTGTGCTGTTGCCCCAGGAAACCCAACTGTAAATACATCCTCTCCCTCCCTTAGTGGATCAAGCCCTATATCGGCCGTAGTGATGGGAATATATCCGCTCCTTATCAGGTCATCGGCGAACTCTTGATCGCGGCTATCCAACGATATAACCGCGACGTCCAAGCTAGCATCTGAAAACATATATGGCGTGGTTGAAGGAGCGCCTGCACCTAGATTCATTAGAAAGGCAGGCAGCCGCTGCTCCCCTTTTAAGGCTTCATCAAGTGATAAAACCCTAAATATGATAGAGAAGATGTTGGCATCTGCCCGTTGTTGAGCAAATTGCTTTGAAGGGTGATTACCTAGTTCTTCCTCTGCTTCTTCAATTATTCTTTTAGCACCAAGTTCATCCCAAACTACATGTCTTGCAGTAAGCAAATATCTTCTTGTGTTGTGCAATAGAAAAATAGCAGTGCCGGTATAACGAATATCTCTCGTGCCAGGAATAGTCTGGTGGAAAGCTTCAAATTCTTGTTGGGTTATGATACCAGCATCTAAATCCTGCTTCATATTTTGGCTTCGACGATACCGACCCCTCATGTCATCACTATCAGCTGCGCAATCCAAGTGCACAACTGCGCGTTTCCACTTCTCAATGTTCATGATTCAAATGAGTCAGTTCAATTATTAATTTTGTTCGCCTAAAACTACTTTTTCGGCACAGCTCTTTAGCCCACCTGAAAGCCTTTGAAAAACACTTTTTATGGACCCTGCTAGAAAGAAGCTCAAGTGACGGGCCTAAATTACGCGCATTTTTACTAGTACAACCCTGGTAAAACATCGGCGCGCCGCCCACGCCCGACCGGCGGCCGTTGCTTCGACGAAGCCGGACCTAGGCCTCGAACGGTGGGTGTCTGATAGGACTGTTTGAATCACGCCCTCCCCTACGGACTGGTGTACAATGAGAGCAGCAATAACCCAAAAACAAGCTCGCCCTGGGCGCCGCAACCCTGGGGTGGCCGCCGGGCCAGGGCCACGGGCTTGGACGCCGCTGCGTCGCCGTCGATGACCAATACCAGGTACAGCAAACGGGTCGGGGCTATGCGGTGCCCTATGTTACGTTGTCTGGCGCTGTCTTGAACGTGACAACTGAGCTCAACGCCATTTACAAACGCAGCTAGTCCCCCGTACCGAAAACGGTTTTTGGTACGGCGCCAAGGTTAGGCAAGCGCGTAAAATAGATTGGTGAGCTGTCGCTGGGGTTCTGTTGGACAAGTAGTGAATCATCGGCTAGGGACTCCGTTTTCTTATGGCAGAGCATTTACCAGGTGATCGAACCTTGCGGGGGCATGTGGGCAGTTAGCTCCGCTGCCGGGCTCAAATACCCTTTTACTGCTAAGTAAGTGGCTCGGCTGAGGGTAATCCGCTCCAGGGCTTCTTCAGCATAGGTAAAAACGGGGCCACTTCCTGCTCCAGGACTTCGACTTACCGGGCCATCTGCCGTCGTGAGTTGATTGGATAGTTCGGCCCTCCCGTCGTGGCCCTAACTGGTCGCTTGCTCGTACCGGAAACGGTAAAACAGTTTTTGTCTTTAGCGTACTTTTTTAAAACGCAGTAACTAATTTTCCGAAGCTGTATATTCAGCTATTAAAATCTGGATATGAATCTAATCACCGGGGGCTGTGGCCCACAACTATCGGATTATTTGGAAGACGCTGATGAATGCTGGATTGCGGTTGCCTTGCTTACACGTTCAGGCCATGACTATATACGGGACCTCTTACCAGCGGATTGTCTAAGGCACTACTTGGTGGGTACGTGGCTGCCTACAGATGCAGCTGTGCTAAAGGAATTGCTAACCCAGGGACACGACGCTCGGATTTTTACCAACTGCGGATTTCACCCCAAGCTATATCTGCTGCGTAAAGGCACCAAATACAATGCGTTTTTAGGGTCTTCCAATGGCACTGCCAACGGCTTGTTCCATAACGTTGAGTTGAACGCAATGCTGGACGAGCAGGCCGCTTGTAAGGAGCTGCTCCGGTGGTTTAAGGCAACTGGTGAGGGAGGAAAGCGAATCACGGAAAGCTTCCTAAAAAGCTACAAGCCCCTTCAGCAGCAGCGACGGTCTGAAGCCGAGCAGGTCGATAATGAGCAGAAGGGACTACAAACGATACTAGACGATAACGACGCCCTGGTGCAGGCAATTCAGAAGCTGCGGCGCAAGGGCCGGCGGTATAATGAATTATGTGCCTCCCGGCAGGAGGACTTAAAACAGTTGCGCACCAGTCTAGACTTTCCCCGATTCAAAAAGTTGGACCTGGAAAGTTTTATGCGGAACCCTTCATTGGGTACCGTCATGGGGTTTAATCGACCAAAAATTCGGCAGAATGTTCCCGGCTTCACCCTATTGCTGCGGTTCTTGTACCGCCGTCGCAACACCAGCATTGCGGCGACCGTCGATACAGCACTAGGCCCAGACTACAAGCTGGAAGGCGTCAGCACCGCCTCGATAACGAAACTACTGACTATCATTGATCCGGAAAGGTTTTGCAGCTGGAACAAGCGCTCTGGCGGCATCCTGGGTAAGTTGGGTTATGAAATAGAACGTGGGACTTCACTTGGTCAGAAGTACGAACGGCTGTGTAACGTCTTGAAATCTGTCGCCGAAGAATGCGATGTTGAAGATTTAGCCGTGCTGGACCTGTGCTTAATTGAAGTAGAAGGCACGCACTGATAACGGCTGTCGGGAGTTGAATCATCTGTGTTCCTTTTCCTCGTGAAAAGAACGCTTTTCGACCAACTCAAAGTCTTTATGTTTCCTCGAAGGTCACTTACAGCTTCAAATAGCTGATTTTAGATCTTTTGGCTCTTCGAGGCTCTTCTTACCCCTCGACTACTCAGTAAACGTTCTAGACGGTTGTAGGAGGGATGAAGGAGGAGGGAGTCGGTCCCCGATCACCTCTCTCCCCCCTCCCCCTCTCTCCTAATAGCTCTGACGTAAAAAAGGGGTAATAATCAGAGGCATAGATGGGGCGGCAGAGAATCGAAGGCTAATAACAGACCCCAAATTAGCCTCACCCTGCGCACGGCGGCCGGCTCGCTGCGGGTTTACTTGGGCGGTAGTGCCTGGGTGCGGCTGCGTCGTCTTTTGGGGCCAAAAAGCGGGGGTATAGTCGGGCAGGTGCGTCACAAGCGGCGTCAGTGCAGCAATTTAGCACCTTAGTTACGTTGCTGAGGCAGGTACCGAGCTTGGCATTTAGCTAACTCGCACTTGGCACCACAATTCGCTGGTTGGCACTTCTAGCCGCTGCGCAGGCGCTGGCTGTCCCAGCTTACCACCAGGCGGATGGGAGCCAGGCAGTCTCGGTTGAGCTTGTCGCGCTGGAGCTCGCGGGTGATTTTTATTACGTTGCCTGACTATTCAAAGAGCAGATACAGGGCCTAATTCTCGCTTGTCTATAGTTTCTTGAAGACGACCAAAAGCTGTGGTTAGGTAGGTGCTCTTTATTCCTTCAACGAGGCTAATTGTTCCAGGCATTGGGTTTACAAAGCCTTCATTTCTAAAAATTATTCCTGATGTATGCAACAGTGCTTCTATCTCTGTAGAAGTCGGTTCAGTCATCTCAAATGTGTCGACAAGCTTACGACAAAATCCTTCTGGTGCATAAGTTTTTACGGGAAAAACGTAGTTATAGGCTGTAATGCCTTCTATGTTATTGTAGTTGACTTTAGTAGAAGGAAACATGATTCCATCAATTTCTGGACTTTTGACAACGTATTGTAGAAGTAACTGCGGAATAACATACTCAGCTTTGAATGCTGCTTTGTTGTGCTTTGCTCTGTAAGAGCAAGCTAATATTAGTGGAAATATTTTGATATATTCTAGTAAATAGGTTATTTTATCATATACATGCGGTACGCTTGTATTGATGTATTCCATAACATCACTTAATCGCTGTAATCGAATTACGTGCAAAGGGCGCTTATTACTAAATCTGCTAAAATGAATCTTGCTAATAGGTTGTTGATCAAATTCTTCCCAGCAGACATATACTGAACTTCCTAGATACAATGCTGGATATCCGGGTATACTGTATCGAGTGGTATTAATTAAATGTCTACTCTGAAAAGGAATATGAAATAAATCCTTCCGGGTAAATCTTGAATCATTGGCTACCCTTGCTCTGTAAAAATTAGCGCCAGTTAGAATAGGGTTATCGGTTACACGCTGGAATAAATTAGCTTCATTTAATGTTTTATTAAATTCGTTAGTAGCTAAAATTAAATCCCCTTGGTAGTAATAATTAATTACCTCAACAGATACTGATGACAAGCGAAATGTTTTTCTTTCAAACTCAGGATCAACTGGGTAAGTCATGCTGCTTATATAATCCCTAAGCTTTTGCCAATAAAATCCTCTGTATTTATCTAGACGTTTGTATAAAAAATCTAAATACATATCCGTCTTGCTTTGTGAGTCATCCCAGGTAATAGGAACATCAAACTCAGCCGGATTAAGCAATTCGCAGAGGGTCTTAAACTCAATTTGAAGAATATCTGAATCAGTCATGGAAGATATTATGCTTAGTAGTACATGTAGAAGTTTATACTGCTCCCCCCCCCCACTAGCTCCCCCAGCCCAATCCCCGCGATGTACCCTTCCAGCCCGGCGGTGCCCAAGAAGCAATGGGTGCGCAGCAGCGTGTTGGCCTCCGCGTCGTAGTGCACCTCACAGAAGAAGCCGAACAGGGCGTAGAGCACCACGGTGTCCTCGCCCCAACGCCGGGCCAGGTAGCGGCCGTGCGCCCAGAGCAGCGTGAGCTGCTGGTCGAACGGCATGGTTTGGAAAATGCGGTAAGAGAGAATCATAAGGTTACATGCGGACCTCGTGAAAGGTGGCGTTGAGGGTGGCGGCGGGGTGCGTAGCCGTAGCCGTGCTGGTGCCACTGAACGTGCCCGAGTAAGTGCCCCGCTCGGTGCGTGTGAGCGTGGAGGAGAGGTTGTTCGGGTACAGGGCGGTTTGCGCAACAAAATTGGTCTGCTGCTCGATGCTCCGGAGCTGGAAGGCGGCATCGGGGCCCCCGGGGCCTTGCGGTACACGGCGTAAATGGTGTTGTAGTCCGGCCTCGGCGCGGTGCTGTTCAAAAACGATGGTGAGCTGGTCCTCGGTGCCCGTGCCGGCGGGGACCGTGCGCAGGTTGGAACTGGCGACGCACGCCACGGCGCTGCCGTCAAGGGTGTAGTCACCGACGGCGCCGGGGCGGGTATGGCTTCCGCGCAGGAAGTGGCGCTGCCTAGAGCGAGTAGAAAGGCAATGAAGTTAGGAGGTGTCTCAAGCGTTAAGTATTGGGGAAATAGGCACAAAGGCCGGCACGGGTGGAAGCATTGGCGAGGCGGCCCGCAAGGCTTCCACAACTGCCTCATGTTCAACTTTGCTAATGAGCCGCTTAATTAAGTCAGGATAGCTTGGGGTACCAAAATATCGGCCGACTTGTGCTGTTAGTCCCTTGTTATTGTATATTCTTAGCAAAGCCGCGTAATCCTGTGCCGTAAGGATTTGGTTAAGTTGTTGCTCGAAAGCTGCGTAAGTGCCAGCTATATCAAACTGGGTCGCATCAACCCGTGCCTGTTCCAGCATGGCTACACCAATTGCTCTTCGGTCGATTTTATGCAGCTTCGTTTCCAATTCCCAGGCCGTTCTGCGCGAAGCGAGCAGTGCTACATCCCGGGTGAGGGTTTCAAAGGCAAATTCTTTGACTTTATATACAATTACGGCTGCTTGGTCAGCGGTCATGCCGTGTGTACTGGCGTGCGTAGCCAGTAGGTGCAGCACTGGTTCCACTAACAGTAGATTTTCCATTTCTTGCATATCCAGCACGTACACACCCTTCTCCAGTAAACCGGCTACTTGTTGTGGGGAGCGGTAATCGAGGTCAATGATGCCGTAACACTCAATGCCATGCAGGTGCTGCAAGGCCTTAAAGGCTTGCGTGGCTTCAATAACTTTGTCGCAGCCGCCACGCGGCATGATCGTGCGGTCAGGGTAGACGCGAGAAAAAATAGCTTGTTCGAGCCCTCCTTTTTCGCCCTCTGTGAAGAGCACAGGTTTGCGGCTGCCTAGTACGGCAAGCAACACCTCTTCGGGTAAACCCTCTGATTCTGAAGGAACAATTTTCCAATCCCAACTCCCTTCATTGAAGCTTTTGATCCAAATCTTTTTCGCTTCAATGCGCGAAGCCGCAAACTCTAGATCGTGCGTTAGATAAATAAAAAGGCAATCGGGACGTGTTCGTTCAATAGCATCCCACAGGCGTGCTTGGATGACACGGTTTAGATGAATTTCAGGCTCATCAACGACAATGATGCTGTCAATTGGGGCCGCTAAGCACTGGCCGATGAGATAGAAAGCAATACGCTCTCCATCACTCATTTCGCTTGCTTCGTAAGCGGACCCATCTGGTGTGTTTCTCAGCTTTACCATTACCGAACTTGCTTTTAAAACAAGCTCTCGGTGTGGCAGAACCTGCTCCCAAATCCGTTTAATTTGATCGATCTTAGTCTCAGGTGGGCTGGTATAGATAGTGTTTGTCTTGGCATCTAGTGTGTATGAAAGACTTTTTTCATACTGCTCTGAAACTAAGTAGGTAACTAAATGCTGATAATCGCTAACAAGGGCAGTTTCTGGCTTTTGTCCATACTTCTGTTGCCTCCTGTTTCCCTCTATGTTCCCGAGATATCCTCCCCTATTACTCGCGAAATTTGCCGCGTTGACTCCTATATTAAGAGCAGCTGTAGCGTCTTCTAACGCAACTGGGCTAACGGAATTTGGAAAATCTAGTGATTTCTGAGCGCTAACTCTGCGAACGGCGTGCCGCTGCGATCCAGAAAATTCAAACCATACGCCTAAACGGGTTTTGCCTGCGCCGTTGGCACCAATAATAATAACAGGACCATTTACTTCAGAAATTGTGGTTTCGGAACCTGCATAAAGGTTAGCCGCTGGCATTTGAAGAAAAGTAGGACGGCTCATTAGTTGTATTAATTAAAAGCGGTTTTGAGCAGGCTGGAGGCCCACACCTCGTAGCGGTGCTGTTGGGCGGCGGTCATAGGCATCTGTTCGGAAAGATAGCCTTGAGCAAGTCAACGGTTCCGTTACTGACGGTGTCCTCTTCATCCTAGCGTCGGGCCAAGAAGGTGCCGTGAACCTAGAGCAGCGATTGTTACCCGAGGCTAATTCCACGGGAAAGGGGACACGGTTAGGAGGGCTAAGGGCGCACATTAGCGAAGCTAACCCGCAGCGCGCTGCGTGCACCTAAATAATGTCTGCCTAGCGTTCAACGCCCCTTAGGTAGGTAAGGTATTGGGGCGCAACGTTAGGACACGGTAAAATCGTTGTTAGAGTGTAAAACGGGTGGGTCCTAGGCTAACCCTACCGCCACCGTAGCCAACTACTAACCGTAGCCAACTACTACTTAATTAGGACGATCAACTACCAAGTAATTGGCCCATCTGATTGCCCCTGTACAACAGCAGCGCTGCTAAGAGTTGGTAAGTCAACCGTCAGAACTGTGTAGCCTTTATGCACAAGGCGTACCGTACCGAAAACGGTACGCGGTACGAAATTGGTTGTATTGTTTGGCTTCCGAGAGTCTAGTAACCAGCCAGAGAACCTGAAGCGCCCCGGCCTGCCGTAGTGGTAGCCAGCCCCTGCCCCGACCACGAAGAAGCTTTAAGCCACGAGAGCCGAGTGCTTGTTGATAATCAAGTATATAGTCAGCCCCTAGCGGGTGTTAAAAGTGGAAGTGCGAGTTGCACTTGAACCTGCATGGCCTGTAGGCAGGCATCGACGAGAACAAGCAGATGCGTGAGAATTCGACCATCCAGAGCCGGCGCACGGTCTGGTAAGACCTTCACTAGTTGGCACTTTAGGCAAAAGTCGTAAGGCGGATTGTTGCCGAACCCCAATTAAACGGCCGGCAGGCCAGTGGCTGCGTATGGCAATAGGCGCTGCTGCGTCAGTGAAAACGCTGGTTGTAGATTTCGATGGCCTTGTCGTAATGGTTGCTACGAAACATGAGGTAGGCGTAGCCGCCAAAAGCTCCCAACAGCAGGGAAACGGGAACGGGGGCTTTGCTGAACGCCGATCCTGGCCCGCTGTCCCGGTCGGCCTGGTGCTTGCTCACCAGGAATGCTGCCACCATCACGGGGAGCAGCGCCAGCCCCCAGCGCAGTTGGGCCCGGCCCTTGCGCAGTTCGGCCGCGGCGGGCGAGTACCGGTTTAACAGGGCCTTTAGCGTGGCGCCCGTGAGGGGTTCTTGGTTGACGGTGTAGAGCAGGTGGGAATAGCGGCCCTGTTGCAGCACGGTTACGTGGATGGCGCTGTCCGACGGCACGGCACGGGCGGGCGCTTGGGCGTGGGCTACCAAGGCGCCAAAGCATATCAGTAAGGCTATGAGTAGTTTCATAGCAGCAAGCTGCTTAAGAGGTTGTGTGGGTTAAATGAATGTCCTTTTCCTTAGATACGGGTCATCGCCTCGGCGAGAAAACCAGTCGATTTTGCTCTCCAGGAAACGGTGTATAAAAACGGCTCTAAAACTTGCGTTTCTGGGTCGTTTGCATGGGGTCGGCTGCCCTCCAAAATGCGGCCGTTTTTTAAAGGGTCTATTAGTCCAGAAAATAGACGTTTTATATATGACTAAATACTACTGTTTTAAGACATAAACAAGTTAGATTTGAACTTCGCCAAGCAAACTGGCTTTCACTTTCTAATATCATCAGATAATGGGCAAGGCTAAAACTTATAAAGAAGATTGGGTTAAGCTAGCTGATTTGGGTGCAGGTGGACAAGGTTCGACTATCATAGCGGAAAGAATACAACATAAAAAACCCGCTGTTATAAAAATATTACATAGTCAAAATGACCGTGAGCGTAGGGCTAGAATGCATAGGGAGACAGCGTCTCTATCCACTTTATTTCATGAATCGATACCTCAAATTCTGGATTCTAATACAGAATATTGGGAAGATAAAAATTATAAATTATTTATTGCCACTGAATTAATACCGGGAAGCAACCTTTCTTATGAATTATTTAAAAACGAATCCTTAGCCGCAAAAATTAATCTAACAAAAAAATTATCTGAAATCGTTAAATACTTTCATAGTGCTGGTATTGTTCACAGGGACATTAAACCTGATAATATAATATTAAAAAATAATTCAATTGAAGATCAATTTATAATAGATTTTGGACTTTCTTTTAATTTTAACGAAAATGATAATGACAATTTAACGCCAAATTTTCAGCAGTTAGGAAATAGATTTTTACTGTTGCCAGAACAAAAAGTGGGAGAAGCTGGAAAAAGAGACATGAGGTCTGATGTCACTTATCTAGTTGGTATATTTTACTATGTAATGATAGGAGAAGAACCTACGGTTCTATCAGATGGCCAAAACGCAATGCCTCACCAAAGAGCAAAGGCTAAAGAAATAATTAACTTATTTCCAAGGCATCAAAGAGATTTAATAAATCAGATATTTGATATCGGATTTAATTCATTGATTGATAGGCGATTTCAGACAGCATTGTCATTAATAAATATGTTGATAATGCTTGAGCAGTCTACACCATCTGAGTTGGATAATATTGATTCAATTCAAAAGTTTATAATTAAGGAGTCTGACAGAGATGCTTATAAAGAAATTAGACGAATAAATGAATTAAAACAAAGTATGTATTCTACCATACTTGATTTATCAAGAAAAATTATTACTGAACTAGGCGCAGGCTGGTCTCTAGATCAATATTTTTTTGGCCCCAGCAGGAAGTATGAAGATCAGGGCTATCGACTAAATGGCAAGATAGGTAACGAATTAATGGGTGTGGGAATGGATACTTTTGTAGGTATTTTTATGACAGGTAGTGAAATAATTATTAAATGCAAGGTTGATGTTGATGATAATCAAACTTTAGATTTTGATATAATTAGGCAACCTGTATCGTTAGAACTGCAGTCTGAATTTTGTCGTGGTGTATTACGTAATCGATTTTTAGGATTAATTGTGGATAAGATTAATAAATAATGCTTTTATTCTTAATTATTAGGCTGTAACAATAAAGGCTTAAGATACAGTGTTTTTTTATAAATGAAAACAGCTATCTATATCTGAGTGTCGACGAAGACAAGGGCCAGGACACCGAGAACCAGCTGCACCAATTGCGGGCCTTTGCCGAGCAGCACGGCACCCTCTACAAGGTGTTCACCGACTAGGAGTCGGGCAGCAAAAACTGACCGTGTACGGTTTGTAATACGCGGTACGTTAATAATGGATGGTGCTGATACCCACCAAATCACTTAGTTTTACAAGCTGAGGCAACTTTGCAATTACTTGCCGCCATTGTAGCTATCCCCTACGTGTTCAGGTATGCCCGCACCTCTCTTTTTTCAAGCTGCCGATTTATTGCTCTTCCAACATCGCTCGCGTACCAACCCGTACTACAACAAGAAAAGTCTTGCTGATCAAAATTACGCTGCGCAAATAAAGGAGCTCATTTTTGAGAAAACTGTTTGTTGGGGAGAGCTAGTGGAGCAGCAACTGCCAAGGAAGCGCTACGGGTACATCAAGCATCGGGTTTGGACGCAAGGCACACATTTGCGCCGGTATTCCTGGGGTCACTTCTTCTTGTCAGACTTGCGTGATAAAGCATTTTATTTTACGCTGGGCGTTGATTCGGGCGAAACCGAAGATGCTAAGGCGTGGGCAGCAGATGGGGTTGCGCCAACGCCAGCCTTGATACTAAAGATCGATGGCCATTTCGCAAAAGGTGGTACGCTTACTTTGGAGCAGCACATGAATCAGTTGCAAACTGTACTCGATGCGGCTCGCTGGCATCGCATCGGCTACGATGAGCTAAGCGCCTATACTTGGCCCCGTCTCGTGGCTGAAACAACAGCTTTTATGGAACGGTACGAGGGGGATTTGCGCCGCATTATGATAGCTGTAACATAGGTAAATATTGAGCGCCGGTTACAGTGCCAGAGGTGTTTTGCTCAGCTTTGATGTAGCGTAGATACCGTTGCATCGTCAACTAGGGCAAAGTTGGGTTAGCAAGAGCAGGCGGGTGAGTATTAACGCTTGTCGACAGGTGGCACGGGCCGGAAGTGGATAACCCGAAAAGACGATTGTAAGCACTTTACTTGGCTCGGTTAGGCAAGGTCATGCCCCTTAGTACCGGCGGGCCGTAGCGGCGTCCTTTGCTGGGTAATATCTGTCTTATAACCCCAGCTTTCACACCGCTAACATAAACGTGTTCAGCGGCGCGTCGAATCATTTAGAAAAGGGTCCATACCAGCATACTGTACGGTATGTGGTATGCCGGTATGGTTGCCCAAATTAGCTCTTCATCCAATTGCAAGCGGTGTTTGATGGCACGCCGGTTAGCTCTTGTATCCTTGCATAACTAACCGGAGGGATCTGGGCGCGCAATTCCCTCACCCTTGGCTCATGCTCAGTCCGAAAGGTGTGGCGCCCGCTGCCTGCCTTATTGGGTTTACCCACTGGTGCCAAGCGGTCCAGCACCGCCAACGCGTGGGCCCGGACGGTGTCCATGATGGTCAAGGCCAACGTAACGTCACCGGGTAGGGCTTCGATGGTGCCGGTTGGTACTTCCCCGTCGTCGTAGCAGCGCAGTACGGTTAGCAACGCGGCAATGCGCCACGCAATCAACCCCAGCCGGAATGCTGTGCTGGCCCCTGCGCCACCAGCCGCGTCGTGGGCTTCGGTTAGGCCGGCGGCCCCGGCCTCGTTCAGCCGGGCCCAATCGGCATCGGCCAAGGTGATTTGCACCGGACAGGACCCTTCGGGGGTTGGGCCCGGGGTGGCCTGAATAAATTGCAGCAGTTGCGCCGCCAGCGGCCTGAAGTGCTCATCCAGGGATGGCCCGGCTTGCGGGCCGACGTCTTGCCAGGCAGGCGTTTGTGCAAAAGTATAAAACAGCATTCGACTCACCAGCCCATCATCTGCCGACTTCAGCAGGCGGCTCACCTGGTCAGGGGTGCCGGTCAGCGCAATGCTCAAGGCGGGCCGTTCAATTTCGGTGTATTGATTGTCCGTCTTCCGCAGGGCAGACACCGGTTCGTGGTGGAAGGCCTTGCGCAACATGTCGCTAAAGTTGCCGAAGTCAGCCCCCAGGGCCCCACTAAGGGTGTCGGCTTCTGTCTCGCAGATGATGCCGCGCCCGCCGTTGTCAGCCAGTTGGGTTAGTATGGCGGCTGCGGTGGTGTTCGCCGGTAGAAACAGTTGCTGACGCGGGGGCGGGCCTATAGGCGGCGGCACGGGGTTGTCCTTGTCTTTACTGGCCTTTAGTTGAGCCTCGTACATCTCCTTGGCCATTTTGCTTTCTTCGATCAGCTCTTGGTGCCAAGGCCGGGCCAGGTACCGGGCCCACGCCAAGGTACCTTTGCCGCTGGCCGCCGGGGCAATGATGAACGCATACAGATTCAGGCCTTGGGCGCGGCGATTGTATGTGCCGCCCACGCCAGCGAAGCAGCCCGACAGCACGGCCAGCGTTCCGATCAACATTACATCTCGTTCCCGTCTGGACTTAAACGGGCTACAGCACTGTTGCAAGAAGGTGGGTAATCGAGGAAAGAGTCCATCAGGCATGCACGGCGTGGGGTCACCTTCAGGTGGCTCTTCGCCGGATGAGGTATTATCGGGGCAAATGCCGGCTTCTTTACAAATGTGGACGAAGGTGCCCACCGTAATAGCACCGCTGCCCTTGCGCAGTGACAAGCTGAATTGTCGGTCGCACTCTGCCTCTTTGTATTTGGGGCTTAGTCGGCTGACGCGGTGGAAGTATTCCCGCCCGTCTTCGCCCAGGTTCGCCAGCGCCAAGCCGATGCGGTACCAACGGTCGTAATCATCGGGGAAATCGGTGGAGGCTTCCACGGCACAAATCCAAGGCTCTAAGCAGGCTACGGCGTTGCCCGTTGGGGGCAAGCCCTCAAACGGATTTCCGCTCACTTCGAACAGGTCGCTCGGGTCCTGCGGAAACGGGGTGGGCGACTCGTGTTGCGGGCTCAAATACGCGTCGGGGTCGTGACAAAGCAAGCACCCACGGGCTATGTCGTTGGTGGCAATGTCCAGCCGTTTGAACCAGTTGGGACAAGTGGCCCGCAAATGGGCGGTAACGGCGTCAAAGCTGCATTTATGGTCGAAGCGAAGGTCCACGGCGACGAACACCTTCAGCCCGTCCCCGCTAGGGCTCACAAAAAGTAGCACCACGCTGGGACCCAGCACCGGGTCGCACAGCAGGTGGCGGCGTAACCCGCGTAGGTTGCGCACATGGTCAAAGTCGAGCACTAGCAAGCCCGATCGAGTTAGTAAGCCGGCTGTGCTACGGGTGCTAAACACACCCGCTGCGGTGACATAATCCAGAGCCAGCTTACGTTTCTTCCGCAAGACGCTGTCCGCAGGAAGTTCCCGGATGGCAGCAGTTGTTTCAGCGTATTGGTCAGATACCAGCCGCTTGTGCGCTTGCGCCAATGTCACGGATTTGTTTGGCTTAACCGAGCTAATCCCGCCGGTATACAGGCTAAACTTGGCAGCCGGTGTTGAACCGGTAGGGGCGGCGGAGGGGCTATCCTTTTTCATGACCGGCTGCCTTTTCCTTTAACGGCACCACCAGTGGTCGGGCCACTCAACTCTTGACGCTTTTGTTCGAGTCCTTGGGTCAGCTGCGCGATTGACTTCCGGTGCGAGGCCTGCACGAAGGCGTCGAGGTCCGACTTGCGGTAGAGCACAATCTTGCCGGGCTTGTAGCAAGGCAGTCTGCGCTGGGCCGTGTACTGGCGGATTGACGAAAGCGGCGTATTGCCCAAGTATTTACTTGCCTGCGTCGTGTTGTAGTAGGGGTCGTTTTGGTGTGGGGGCTGGGGCGGAGGTGTTTTGTCTTCCATTGTTTTTGCTGCGCCCAGGGTCTGTTGGTTAGGTGGTTTTTTCTGGGAGCGATGCAAAGATTCAAGGGTGGTGTTGCGCTTGATTGCGTCATGCAGTACTATGCACTAATGTGCAAAAAACTGCAACTAGAGCGCTACATCAGTTATAGATAACGCCTTGTTATACATTATATTAGTATCATCTGGGGTCAGGCTATTACTTAGTACGTATTGTATAGTGCGTTTCCCTACTTTTGCCTCATACACGGTGCGCAACGCTTCGGCTATGCCATCTCCATTCTTCATAATGTAACCCTTTTCGTACAGGGCATACACAACGCCCGCCCAGGCCTTAGGTGTGGCCAAATTGGTTTTCCTATTATTGTCGTCAATCAAGCCCAAGTCCTGAAGTAATTTGTTCAGCCTTGGAAGGGAAAAAGGTGGGACCAATAATCGATCGAATGGCTTACTACCAGACGCGGCTGGGTTATTCTTGCCTTTTTCGCTTCGTAGGTATTGTTCACTATTACCATTTTGAACACTCTGAACGTGTGATATTGTATCTGCAACGATATTATTTTTTTCTGTTTTGATGGCTGTTGCATCAGGTGACAAGGCATGCTTATCGTGTTTGATCATTTCTTTTGGCAACGGGGGCCAGGGCCCAAGTTCCTTTTGTTTAGCTCTAATCCAACGCACGGCACGATTCACATTTTTAGGCGCCTGAACGGAGTGCCGCCCATTATTTAATATATCGAGCAGGTAGTCGCAGTCGGGCCGATCAAGATCACGTCCATAGTGATCTTCCATGAATTTGTCCACTTCTTCTGCATCTAAAGGTGGACACCCCTCCAACCTATTTACTATGTAAGCAAAAAACACCTGTGGAAAGTCAGGATGGTATGGCAACTCAAGAATAATCTCATTAATCGTCACGACTGATTTGCTATCAGTCTCATCGATAATATCTTCAAATGCCTTCTCCGCCCACAGTTTGCGCCATGCCTTATAAGTAATAAAATTCACGTAAGCGGATGGGCTGTCGTATTTGGGCATTTGGTACCCGTCTACGTCATTGCCAGATATCAGCGGCAAATTATCTCTATTCATAATATTGAAGCCAAAAAGCTCGGTGCTTTTCTGACCGATAGTTACAAAAAAAGCACTGCATCGCATGCAGTGCTTCAGATTTGTACATATCGGTAATGGTTACCCCCAGTACGCAGCCATCTTGTCAATGGCCTCGCTTCGGGTTTTATCGATCACTTTCGCATATTTCAGCGTCATTCCCAGGCTCTTATGGCCCATCAGCTTGCTGGTGGTGTTGATATCCACCCCCGCGGTTTGCAGCCCGGTGCCGAAAGTGTGACGGGAAGAATGGTAGGTAAAGTCCAAGCCCGTTAATGCGCGCCACTTACTAATATAGCGTTTCGTTTGGGAGCGACTTTTAAGCGCAAATACTACCTCCGCTGGTTTTGGCTTACCTTGGAAATGACTGCGTTGACGGCCTAGTATTTCGGCCGCGTGCGGGCTCACCGGCACGGTTACCTCCTCTTGGGTCTTGACCTGCTTCTTGACAATGGTCAATCGGCCCTGCCCCGCGTTAGATTGGCCCGTGGCCCGTATGTCGCCCCACGTCAAGCTTTCAACATCGGACAGGCGCAGCCCCGTGTGGCACGAGAAAAGGAACGGGTCCACGAACCAATCCGGCAAGCCCGTGCGGTTGGCGGTGAGTAAGGCGATTTGCTCTTTGGTCAGGTACTTGGGGGCTTTTTCCTTGACACGCACTTTGCGCACGTACTGGCCGGGGTTTGCAGGCAACAGCTGTTCGCGCACGGCTTGGCTCAGGCACGTGGTCAGCACGCCCATGCGGACGCGCACCGTGACGGCCTGCAAGCGGGCGCAGAGGTAGTCCTGGAAGCGCGCCACCCATTCCTCGGTGACGTCGCCAAAGGCCAACGTGCCCTTGGTGAAGGCGTGTAAGTGGTTGTGCACGCTGCGCCAGTTGGCGTTACGGGTAGCAGCCATGCGGTCGTAGTACTCCAGGAACGATGCTCTTTTGTCGCGCACCGCAACGGGAGGCAAGTCGTGTTCGCCCCGAATGAGCCGTTGTTCTTCCTGGTTCCGTAGTAACAAGGCCTGCCGGTAGGTTTCGTCGTAGGCGTTGCGGAGGATGGAATTACGACTCGTCTTGTCGGCAGGGTTGACGTACAACTGCAAAAGCTTTTTGTAGCGTTTGCCGTGTTCGTAGTAGTCGAGCAGCAAGGAAACTTGACCGTTCTTCAAAGGCTTTTCGCGGAGGTTAACACGTGCCATGTGGTTGGTGAAATGGAGTTGTAAAATGTATGTTCGGTTATAGCATTGCTGCTCACGGACCAGCTTAATAAAGCCCTCGACTTCGGGAATAGAAAATCGTAGTTATCAGGAAGATTTGGTTCATCGTGGAGGCATTATGCCTTCCCCACCGCACCAGAAGCCACTTGAGCACTGGAGTCAACGGGCTATGGAGCGTGCTACTGCTAGGCGAAGCTTAGCCAGCAAAACGCGTCCACTCCTAATGAACGACGGTGTACCGCACCACGGCGCGTCCCCAAATACGCGGGACCAAAACGGGACCACGTTGCCGTTACTAACCAGCAGCAACCAGTAAAAACCGGTCTACAACTATTTTTTCCTCGGGCAATTAAAAACCGCACCTGAGCTACCTTAGATGCGGTTTTGCGCTGGTTATTGCTGGTTGGCGCTGGGTACTAAAACCGGGCGAAAATGGGAGAGCTAATTATGCAGGATTTGGGCCGGGGCGTTGCGCGCCGGGGGCCGTCGGCTGCCAGGCC
>NZ_MDZA01000424.1 GCF_001816125.1 Hymenobacter coccineus
CACGCCGGGCGGCATCAACTTCGACGCCAAAACGCGCCGTAACTCGACCGATTTGGAGGACATTTTTGTGGCCCACATTGCGGGCATGGACACGTTTGCCCGCGCCCTCGTCACGGCCGATGCCATCTTGGAAAAGTCGGCCTACAAGAAGTTCCGCACCGACCGCTACGCTTCGTTCGACGCGGGCAAGGGCGCAGAGTTCGCCCAGGGCGGCCTCACGCTGGAAGACCTGCGCAAAATCGCGCACGAGTCGGGCGAGCCCACGCCCCGCAGCGGCAAACAGGAGTGGCTGGAAAGCATCATCAATCAGTATATCTAGGCTGGTAGCGCGGGCGTTGCGGGTCGGTGCGTGGAAACGTTGTTCAACGCAGCCACGCGCCAACTCGCAGCGTCCACGCTGCTACCCAGTGGAAAAATATCCGTAAGCAAAGGCAGCGTGGGTATTCTGCGTTGCGTTTCTTTACGGCGTCACCCATTCGCTTGAAAAAAAATATGAGCAATCCTAAAATTTCGATTGACGAGCTGAGCGTCAACACCATCCGGCTGCTGTCGGTGGATATGGTGCAGCAAGCCAATTCAGGCCACCCCGGCCTGCCGCTGGGCGCCGCCCCGATGGCCTACGTACTGTGGTCGCGCTTTCTGCGCTTCAACCCCCAAGACCCCAAGTGGCCGAACCGGGACCGGTTCGTGCTCTCGGCCGGCCACGGCTCGGCGCTGCTCTACAGCCTATTGCACCTCTACGGCTACGATTTGAGTCTGGAGGACTTGAAGCAGTTCCGCCAGATGGACTCCAAGACGCCGGGCCACCCCGAGTCGCACATCACGCCCGGCATCGAGGTCACTACGGGGCCCCTGGGCCAGGGCTTCGCCAACGGCCTGGGCCTGGCCATGAGCGAGGTGCACCTCGGCGCACTTTACAACAAGGAAGGCCACGCGCCGGTGCAGGACCACTACACCTACGTGCTGGTGAGCGACGGCGACCTGATGGAAGGCATCGCCTCGGAGGCGGCCTCGCTAGCGGGTCACTTGCAGTTGAACAAGATGATTTATCTCTACGACGATAACAACATCTCGCTCGATGGCCCCACCAACCTGACCTATACCGAGAACCCAATGAAGCGCTTCGATGCCTACTACTGGCACACGCAGCACGTCACGGACGGCAACGATCTCGACGCCATCGAGAACGCCATTAAGGTGGCGCAGTCGGTGACGGATCGGCCCTCAATTATCGCCGTAAAGACCATCATCGGCTTCGGCTCACCGCTGGCCGGGACTAACAAGTCGCACGGTTCGCCGCTGGGCCCCGAGAATGTAAAGATTACCAAGAAGTTCTACGGCTTCGACCCCGAGCAGAGCTTCCAGGTGCCGCAGGAGGTGTACGACCACCTCAAGCAGCCCGGCGAGAAGGGTGCCGAGCTGCAAAAGCAGTGGGAGGCAGACTTTGCCACCTACGCCGAATCCTTTAAGGATGAGGCCGATATGTTCAAGCTCTCCTTCGAAGGCAAGCTGCCCGAGGGCTGGGACAAGGACCTGCCCGTGTACACGCCCGCCGATGGCGAGCTGGCCACCCGCCAGGCTTCGGGTAAAGCCCTGGACGCCATCAAGAAGTCGGTGCCGTTTATGTTCGGCGGCTCGGCCGATTTGGCCTCGTCGAACGAGATGGACAAGTCGGGCAGCGACAGCTTCCAGCCCGCGCACCCCGCCAACCGCAACGTGTGGTGGGGCGTACGCGAGCACGCCATGGGCGCGGCCATGAACGGCATTGCCCACCACGGCGGACTGCGCACCTACGGCGGCACGTTCCTCACTTTCAGCGACTACATGCGCGCGGCCATCCGCCTCACGGCCCTGGCCGAGAGCACGGCTACGTTCGTATTCACCCACGACAGCATTGGCCTGGGCGAAGATGGCCCCACCCATCAGCCGGTGGAGCAGGTGCTGGCCCTGCGCACCATCCCCAACATTGTGGTGCTGCGCCCCGCCGATGCCAACGAAAGCACCGAGGCCTGGCGCATCGCCATGACCACGCCCAAGTCGCCGGTCGTGCTCATCTTCTCGCGCCAGAAGCTGCCGATTCTCGACCAGACCAAATTAGGCTCGGCCCGTGAAGGCGTGGCCAAGGGCGCCTACATCCTGAGCGAGGCCAAAGACGGTACGCCGCAGTTCATCCTCATCGCCACCGGCTCGGAAGTAGCCCTGGCCATGGAGGCCCAGAAAGTGCTGGAGCAGGACGGTACACCTACCCGCGTAGTGAGTATGCCGAGCTGGGAACTGTTTGAGCACCAGGATAAAGCCTACCGCGAGAAGGTATTGCCGCCCACCGTGCGCAAGCGCCTGGCCATCGAGGCCGGCTCGCCCATTGGCTGGCACAAGTACACAACCGACGAGGGCGGCATCATCGCCATGAACCGCTTCGGCGCCTCGGCCCCGGCCGAGCTGCTGTTTGAGAAGTTCGGCTTCACGGTGGAGAACGTAGTGAAGCGCGCCCAGGGCGTGCTCGCCGGCCACCCCGAAGACCCGGAAGTGGAGAAAAAGCAAGTAGTGGCCAAGGGCGACTAGGGCCCCTGGTTTGTTGAAAAACAGAAGTGCAGAGTCAAAACAAATAACTAGTTTTGGCTCTGCACTTCTGTTTTAGAGGGAGGGGGTTGATAAAAGCGGGGCTCAAGATTGGCAGAGCGTGGTGCGGCGCACAACGAGCTACTTCATGCGGCCCATTAACACAATCGTTAATCTAAGATTTTGTCTCTTTCCATCTTGCTTAATTACCAGGTGCGCTACCTGTGAATCGTCGAATTACCTAATCCCATCACCCTTCCTCCCCATGATTCCCAACTCCTTATTTCGCCGCCGGGCCCTAGCCTTGGCGCTGGCCAGCGCCGGGGCCCCCGCCCTGGCCCAAACCACGGTGCCCATGACGGTGCAAGCCGGTAATCCCAACCTGGTCATTAGCAAGGACATCCAGGGGCAGTTTGCCGAGCACCTGGGGCGATGCATCTACGGCGGCTTTTGGGCCGAGCCGGGGCTGAACGTGCCCCAGCAGGGCCGCATCCGGCTCGATATTGTGGAGGCGCTCAAGAAGATAAACGTGCCCAACCTGCGCTGGCCCGGTGGCTGCTTTGCCGATACTTACCACTGGCACGACGGGGTGGGGCCCACTGCCCAACGCCCCAAAATGCTGAATTTGTGGTGGGGTAATACGCTGGAGGATAACAGTTTCGGTACGCACGAATTTCTGGAGCTGTGCCAGCTGCTGGGTACCACGCCCTACCTGGCGGCCAACGTGGGCAGCGGCACGGTGCAGGAAATGAGCAATTGGATGGAGTACCTCAACTCGAACGAGGACACGCCCATGGTGCTGGAGCGCCGCAAAAATGGCCACCCCGAGCCCTACAAAGTATCGTGGTGGGGCATTGGCAACGAAAGCTGGGGCTGCGGCGGCAACATGACGGCCGAGTACTACACCGACGTGTACAAGCGCTACGCCACTTTCGCCCACGACTACCCCGGTACCCGGCTGAAGAAAATTGTGAGCGGGGCCAACGGCGACGATGTGCACTGGACCGAAACGTGCATGAAAAACATCCCCCTCAACCAAATGTGGGGCCTCACCCTGCACCAGTACACGCTGCCCACCGGCAGCTGGAGCGGCAGCAAGGGCAAGGCCACCGGCTTTGGCGAGGACATGTACTTCAGCACCATGCGCAACTGCCTGAAAATGGACGCCATTGTGACCAAGCACAGTGCCATTATGGACAAGTACGACAAGGACAAGAAGGTAGCCCTGCTAGTGGACGAGTGGGGCGTGTGGACCGACGTGGAGCCCGGCACTAACCCCGGCTTCCTGTACCAGCAAAACTCGCTGCGCGACGCGCTGGTGGCCGGCACCACGCTCAACATCTTCAATAACCACTGCGACCGGGTGAAAGGCGCCAACCTGGCCCAGGCCGTGAACGTGCTGCAAGCCCTGGTGCTCACGGACAAGGAAAAAATGCTGCTCACGCCCACCTACCACGTGTTCGACCTCTACCAGGTGCACCAGGACGCGGAGTACCTGCCCCTGCAATTCACAAGCCCCGAGTACGCCTTTGGCGGCGAAAAAATCCCGGCCCTGAACGCCTCGGCCTCCAAGGACAAGAGCGGCGCGGTGCATATTTCGCTGGTTAACCTCGACCCCAAGAACGCCCTGAGTATCGAAACAGCCCTGACCGGCGTGCGCTTCAAAACCGTGACCGGCCGCGTGCTGACCTCAGCCAGCGTGAGCGACTACAACACCTTCGACAAGCCCAATACTGTGAAGCTGGCGGCCTTTACCGGAGCCAAAAAGCGCGGCGATAAGCTCGCCGTGACCCTGCCCGCCAAGTCGGTAGTGGTGCTCGAATTGAAGTAGAACCCGCCTAATTGGGGCCCTTGGCAACGCTGGTTATCGCCGGCGCCCGGGGCCCCATACGCAAAGTACCCGGGGCCCCCATGCAGGAAGTATGGCCCCCGGGTACTTTGCGTATGCCCCCTGGGTACTTGGCACATACGCCTGATTTGCGCGGAAATAACGTGGTGCTTTTGTGCCTAAACAGCTTAAAATAGAAGGATTTAGAGGAGGTAAAAATCTTTTGGTTAATGGGTTAAACTTGCATTTGCTAAGCTTATCCAACCGCCAGATTATTTCTTGCTTCACCCTTTATTCTCTTTTACTCATGCACCTTATTTCTGCTCGTTCTTTTGCGCTGGCCGGCCTGGCCAGCGGCCTGCTGTTGGCCTCGGGCTGCAAGCGCCAAGCCGACGCCGTGACGCCCGACCAGGACGTGACCACCGCCGAGGACAACAGCACCACCGAAAGCGAAACCGCCCTGAGCGGCGACATCATGACGGCCGCCGCGCCCCAGGACGAAACCCAGACCGGCTCGCCCGCCGTGGCCGGCTTCGCCGAGCTGGTGCGCGTGTACGGCACCTGCGGCACCCGCACCTACGTGGCCGCCACCCGCACGCTCACCATCGACTTTGGGCCCACCAACTGCCTGTGCCCCGACGGGCGCTACCGCCGTGGCCAAATTGTGGTGCGCTTCACCGGCGCTAACCTCACCCGCCACGCGGGGGCCATCGTCACCCGCGAGAACTATTTCGTGAACGACAACCAGCACACGGCCACCCGCACCTTCACCGACCTTGGCAACGGCTCGTTTTCGGTGGACGTGGCCAACGGCAGCATTATTTACGCCAACAACGGCGGCACCTGCTCTTGGACGGCCCAGCGCACCTACACCCGCACCGCCGGCTACGGCACGCCCCAGGTAGCCGACGACGTGTACAGCGTGAGCGGCCAGGCGGCGGGCACCAATCGCCGGGGCGTCGGCTACACGGCCACCATCACCAAGCCCCTCATCAAGCGCGGCGACTGCTATAAGTACTACGTGGCCGGCACCCTGACGCTGGCCAACGACAAGGGCAGCACCCTCGTGCTCGACTACGACCCCAGCGGCACGCAGACCTGCGACAACTCCGCCAGCGTGACGGTAGGGGCCTGGACGAAGCTTATTACGCTGCGCTAAACGCCAGTCGTTTAATCAAAAAAGCCCCGCCAACCGGCGGGGCTTTTTTGTTGCTTGACAAGTAATTGGCCGGGGCCCTACCGCGTGCCGCGGTGGCGGCTGGGACGGTGGGGTTTCACTTTGTGGGAGCCCGATTTGTGGCCAAAGAGGCTGAATTTGCGGTGGGGGCTGCCCCCGCCGTGGTAATAGGTGTACACTGGGCGGTGGTTGCCGGGCGTGGGGTAGCGGTGGCGCAGGGGCGCGGCGGCCGCGTCGGGGGTGGCCAGCCAGGCGCACGACGCGCAAAACAGCAGCAGCAGAAAACGAGGCATGGGACGGGTGATTAGGATGAGGGTAAAAAAGCGCGTGAAGGCCAACACCGGGCCCGCCCCCTTAACTACCGGGCGGAAGAAAATATTGCCTATTGAAGCTTATCTACTAAAATACCGTGCCAAACTGGGGCCCAGGGCGAGGAGCCCCGGGGGTTTGGGGTTTCTTTGCGGGCATGAAATACCTGGTACTTCCGGCCGCTGTGGCCGGCAACTTGTTGGTGATGGCCTGCCAAACGCAAAAACCTTTGACTGCCACCGGCCCCGCGCCGGCCGCCACCGCCGCCGCGGTTTGGCAATCCGATGCCTACTCCGTGCTGCGCGACGCCGTGGTGCAAGGCCCCTACCGGGCCACGGCCACCTCGGCCACCGCCCTATCGTCCAACTACCACAGCCCCGCCCGGGCCCTGAGCCCGCGCATTGCCTTCAAGTTCAGTATCAACGGCAAGGACAACGAGCTGCCATCTGGCCAGGACCACCATTTTGTGGCGCTGCGGGGCCCCGGCGCGGCGGGCGTGGGGGCCCTGGAAACGCCGGTTATCGTGTTTGGCCAGCTGGGGGCCGAGGCCGCCGCGGTGCCCGACGGGGCCACGCTGGCGCCGGGTACGCCGGTGAAGATTCGGCTGGATTTGCGGCCCGTGCTGGCGGCGTTTCAGAAGGACGGGTTTTACACCAACTTCAAGGGCGAGAAGATTTACCAGCAGGACCTGAAGCACGTGCTGGTGGCCGGTGATGTGGCCCCGCTGAGCTGGGACTTCGACAACCTGGTGAACAAGCCGGAGCTGGAAATGCACGACCCCGACGGCGACGGCATCTACGAAACCACGCTGGTGCTCAATGCGCCCGAGGCCGCCAAAACCACCGCCCAGGAGTGGCACCAGACCATTAAAACGGACGATTTTCCGCAATATTCGTCCGGCTACCCGCTGGCCGACGCCCTCTACAACCTGGCCCTGGAGGAAGCCCGCCGCGCCGTGGAGCCCGACAGCACCTTCCGCACCGGCAAGGAGTGGGCGGGCGTGTGGACGCGCGACATCAGCTACTCCATCCTCCTGGCCCAGGCCACGTTGCAGCCGCGCTCGGCCATGAAAAGCCTGCTCCGCAAGGTGTCGCCCCAGGGCCGCATCATCCAGGATACGGGCACGGGCGGGGCCTACCCGTGCTCGACGGACCGCGTGATCTGGGCCGTGGCGGCCTGGGAAATCTACAAGGTGACCGGCGACGAGGCCTGGCTACGTAAGGTGTACCCCATTGTGCAGCAGTCGATTGCCGACGACGTGCAGAACGCCTACAACCCCGAAACCGGCCTGGTGCGCGGCGAATCGTCGTTTCTGGACTGGCGCGAGCAAACCTACCCGCGCTGGATGCAGCCGGTGGACATTTACCAGAGCGAGAACCTGGGCACCAACGCCGTGCACGCCCAGGCCAACACCGTGCTGGCCGCCATGGCCCGCCAGCTGGGCCACGCCGACGTGGCCGCCGACCACGAGCGACTGGCCAACCAAATCCGCCACGGCGTGAACCAGTACCTGTGGCTCGAAAAAGCCGGCTACTACGGACAGTACCGCTACGGGCGCGTGTTCGGCAGCACGTCGCCGCGGGCCGAGGCGTTGGGCGAGGCCCTGAGCGTGTACTTCGGCGTAGCCGACGCGGCGCGGGCCAAAACGGTGGTGGAGCGCACGCCCACCGTGCCGTTCGGCGTGCCCTGCATCTACCCCCAGATTCCGGGCATCCCGCCCTACCACAACGACGCCGTGTGGCCCTTCGTGCAGAGCTTTTGGGCCCTGGCCGCCGCCCAAACCGGCAATGAAGCCTCCCTCACCGAAAGCATGGCCGCCATCTACCGCCCGGCGGCGCTGTTCCTCACCAACAAGGAAAACTTCGTGGCCGGCACCGGCGACTTCGCCGGCACCCAAATCAACTCCTCCAACATGCTTTGGAGCCTGTCGGGCAGCCTCGGGCTGGTGTACAAAGTGCTGTTTGGGATGCACTACGAAACCGACCGGCTCGTATTCCGGCCGTTCGTGCCGCAGGCCTTCCAGGGCCCCCGCAAGCTCACGAACTTCCCCTACCGCGGGGCGGTGCTGGATGTAGAAATGAGCGGATTCGGCAATGAAATTCAGGCCATTACGCTCGACGGCCAGCCGCTGCCCGACGCGGCCGTGCCCGCCGCCCTCACCGGCCGCCACGCCCTGCGCATTGTGCTCAAAAGCCAGGCTCCAGCCGCCGCGCCCGTCAACCGCGTGGCCAACCAGTTTTCGCCCGAAACGCCGCTGGTCACCTACGCCAAAAACCGCCTGAGCTGGGGCCCCGTGGCCGGCGCGAAAAGCTATAAAGTGCTGAAGAACGCCCAGGTAATCACCACCAACGCCAACCCGGCCACCGGCTGGACGGTGCCCACCGCCGTCTTCGCCGAGTACCAAGTGGTGGCCGTGGACGCCCAGGGCCTGGAGTCGTTCGCCAGCGAGCCGGTGGCCGTGGCCGGTGCGGCGCCCCAGCTGGTGCCGCTCGTCACGGTGGCACCCAAGTCGAAGCTGCCCTACCAGGGCTTCACGGGCGCGGGCTTCGTGGAAACCAGCGTCACCAAAAACGCCGCCCTGGTCCTCCCCGTCACGGTGCCCGAGGCCGGCCTCTACACCCTCGATTTCCGCTACGCCAACGGCAACGGCCCCATCAACACCGAAAACAAGTGCGCCATCCGCACGCTGCGCAGCGGCGCGGGGGCCCTGCTCGGCACTGTGGTATTGCCCCAGCGCGGCACCGGCGAGTGGTCGAACTGGGGCTTCACCAACCCCATCATGGTACGCCTCGAAAAAGGCAAAAACACCCTGCGCCTGGCCCTGGAGCCCGCCAACACCAACATGAACATCGCCGTGAACCAGGCCATGCTTGACTACCTGCGAGTGCAGCGGGTGCAGTAAATAAAGGGCTAGAGCGGAGCCGTTAGCGTGTAGCGCGAACTTTGTAGTTCGCGGCTTTCGCTTCGTCCAACTGGTAATCGTTGGGCGACCGGGCAGGACGAAGCGAGAGCCGCGAACTACAAAGTTCGCGCTACATGCTAACCGCTTTTAGGGCCCCACCACCGGCAGCGTCAGTGCCGAGGCGTGGCCTGGCTCGTGGTAAATGCGGATAGTGGCCTTTTTAAAATCCGCCGCTTCGGCCGTGGAGATATTGACGAACTGCTGCGGGTTGCGGTCCACGAGGGGGAACCAGGTGCTTTGCACCTGCACCAGCAGCCGGTGGCCTTTTTTGAAGGTGTGCAGCACGTCGTTCAGCTCGTACTTCACTTCGGTGGGCACGTTGGGCTGGAACGCCTCGGGCCGCTCGAAGCTGTTGCGGAAGCGGCCCCGAAACACGTCGGCGCGCACCAGGCGCTGGGCGCCCCCCAGGTTCAGGCGCTGGGGGTTGGGCATGGGGGCGGGGGCATCGTCGGGCAGCACGTCGATGAGCTTCACCACGAAGTCGGCGTCGGTGCCCGAGGTGCTCACCCAGAGGTCTACGCCCAGGGGCCCGGCCACGGTGAGGTCGGCGGCCAGCGGCTCGGTCTGGTAGGTGAGCACGTCGGGGCGCTGGGCGGCGAAGCGCTGGTCCTCAATTAGATACTCGTTGTTGCGCCCGCCCTGGATAGCGGCGGTGTATGGCACCGGGTGGGCCGGGTCGCTGATGTATTCGTCGGCCGGGGCCCCGGTAGTGGGCATAGTGTTGCTGAGTTGGCCAGCTTCACTTAGGTAAAACGAACGGTTGGCCGCCACTTTCGGGGGCCAGGTTGGGTAGTCTTTCCACTGGTTCAGGCCCGTGTCAAACATAGTCGCTTCGGGCGCGCCAAACGTGCCTTTGCCTTTGAGGTAATAGTTGAAAAACGGCGTTTCCAGGGTCTGGCGGTAGTACTGGGCGGTGTTTTGGCCAAAGTCGTAAGGCCCGAATTTGCTCCAGTCGGGGCGGCTCCAGGCGCCGTGGGTCCAGGGGCCCATCACGAGGCGGTTGGTGGCGCCGGGGTTCTGCTTTTCGATGGCCTGGTAGGTGTGCAGCGCGCCGTACATGTCCTCGGCATCGTACCAGCCGCCTACGGTGAGCACGGCCGGCCGCACGCCGGTGAGGTGCGCCCGGATGTTGCGCGCCTGCCAGTAGGCATCGTAGGTGTCGTGCTGCAAATACTCGTTCCAGATGCGGGCGCGGTTGTTGAAATACTGCGGCGCGTTGGCGTTTTTGATAGGTCCGAGCTTTAGGAAAAACTGGTAGGCATCGGTGATTTTCAGGTCGAACAGCTCGTCGTACTTGGCCACGGGCTGCGGCCGCGGCACGTCGAAGTAGTTGGTAAAATCGAAGTTATCGAGCAGAAAAAACGCCCCGTTGTGCCGGGCATCGTCGCCGATAAACTCGTCCGTGACCGGGGCCTGGGGCGACACGGCCTTGAGGGCGGGGTGGGCGCCGGGTAGGCTGGCGGTGGCGTAGAAGCCGGGATACGAGATGCCCAGGATGCCCACCTTGCCGTTGTTGCCGGGCACGTTTTTGAGCAGCCACTCGATGGTGTCGTAGGTGTCGGTGCTCTCGTCGTGGGGCGCGGGGCCAGCGCCGGCGCGGCGCGGCTTGCCAAGCGCGGCGGCCGCCAGGGCGGGCGTCACTTCCTCAAACTGCCCCTCGCTGAGGTAGCGCCCGCGCACGTCCTGGTACACAAAAATGTACTTCTCCTCGCTCAGCTCGCGGCTGGGGCCGGGGCCGCGCACGGGGTAGTTCGTCTCGCCCCGCGGGCCGGCCGAGTAAGGCGTGCGCTCCATGAGCAGGGGGTAGGGGTGGGCCCGGTCGGCATCCAGCGGCACGTAGAGGATGATGTAGAGCTTCACCCCGTCGCGCATGGGTACCTGGCGGTCGAGCTTGCGGTAGTGCTGGCGCACGAAGGCCGAATCCTGGGCGCGGGTGGGCAGGGTGGGGGCCGGGGCGGGCGTGGGCACCGGCGTTTGGGCGGCGGCGGGGCCAGCCACGGCGGCCAGCAGCAGCGCCGCAAGGGCAAAACGAGTCATGGGAAACGGGGAAAAGCGAACGGGGCCCTAAGTACGGCCCCCGCCGCTGGGCGGCCCATGAAACGCCCGCGCCGCCGCGCGTGTTGGGCCGGTATGTGTGACCACCAAAAGCCCGCCGCCAACCTCAAGCGCTTCCTCGTGTACCTCGCCATCGGCGTGGTCGTGCTACTGCTCGGCTACGGTCAGGCCGCGGCCGGGGCGTAGTGGTTGGGATTGATAGGTTTTATGTAAACAGCTTCTATCTAAGCAATTCTTTAAATAAAAAAGGCCTTCATGCAACGAAGCATGAAGGCCTTTTTTGGTCGTTGTGGATTGACCATTTAGGCACTAGGTAGCGTAGCCTACCAAGGTGCCTGGGTTACTCCGCGGCTTCGGCCGCCTCGTCGGCGTGCGTAGTGGCCTCGTAGGTATCGGCGTATTTGAAGTCTTCGAGCCAGTAATCGGAGGCAATGACGTCGAACACCACGCTGGTGGCGGTTTTTTCGCTGGGCGCAATTTGCCAGAGGATGGACGGGGCTTCGGCGAAGGTAGTGCCGGCCAGCTGGTCGCCGAAGAGGCGGTGCAGCAGGGCGCTGTCGGACAGGCCGGGGGCCAGCAGGCGCAGCAGCGGGGCGGCGGGTTTTTCGTCGAACACGGCCAGGTCGGCCCCATCGGCGGCGGTCACTTTCACCTTGAACTCGACCGCCTGCGGATGCGGGAATTTGCCGTTGTAGGCTTCGTAGAGCAGCTGGGTGACGTTGAAAAAGCCTTCGTGCATTTCCAGGCGCGGGTTTTCTTCCCACAGCTTTTCGGTTTGGAGCTGGTGGGCGAGCTGGTCGAGCTGGCCTTCCGTCAGCTCGTCGGCAAACAGGTACTCCAGCACGAGCTTGGCGGCGTCGGCGGGCTCCAGGTCGGTGATGGACATCTGGCACATGGCCTTCAGCTCAGCGGCAGCTATTTCTTCGGGGTTGTCGTAGTCCATTTTGGCCAGCAGGGCCTTGTAATCGGCATTGTCCCAGGCTTTGGGCAATTCGGCAAGGTGCTGGAAGGAGAGGCGTTCGACGGTGAAATTTGACATCAGGAAAAGAGATAAAGAGCGGATAAGCTGGCCCTGCTTACGGCAAACGCCTGGCAACAACCGAAATTCAGTGTTCTTTTTCCCCGGGCCCCGCCCGCCGCCATCCCCCCAAACGCGCCAAGAAAACGCCGGGGCCCCAGCGCGGGCCCGCCGCGCCGTTGGCTTATTCAGCCCAAATACAGCAATTTTCGCCGACCACCACCGGCCCGTGCGGGGCCCCAGCGGCCGCGCCGTTTCTTTGGTAAACTCACCGCTCAAGCCATTACCGCCCCCATGGATGCCCCACTTGCCGCCGACAATTATTTTGACCCGCCCCTTGTGTACGTCGAAGAGCAGGCGCTGCTGAGCACCGGCCGGTTCGTGGCCCTGTGCGCGGCCACGGGCGGCGTGTACGCCCTGTGGTGGCAGTACGAAACCTGGCGGTTTTTTAAGCAGTGGGAGTAGAACGATACCTGGCCCGTGGCGCGGGCTTTCTTCAGCGTGTTCACCATCTACGGTTTGCTGGTGCGTATCAAGGAGTTGGCGCGGCGCGCGGGGGCCCCAGCTGGCTTTTCGCCCGGCAACGCGGCCAGCGGCTACGTAGTGCTCAGCCTGTTCGCGCGCCTGCCCGACCCGTACTGGCTGGTGTCGCTGGGGGCCTTTGGCTTCCTGGTGTCGGGGTTCGAGGCCTTCAACCGCACCCTGCCGCGCCTGCACGGCGTGCCGTTGCGCGAACCCACGGGCTTCAGCGGCCGGCAGATGGTGCTGCTGGTGGTGGGCACAATGTTTTGGGGCATGGTACTCATCGGGCTGTCATTGCCCGACGACGGCCAACAGTAGCGTGGACGCTGCGAGTCCGAGCGCGAGCGCAGCGAGCAGGCGGTATACAACGATTGCCGTTGCAAGATGCTCGCTGTGCTCGCGCTCGGACTACAAGTCCAAGCTACACGCTTAGGGCCCCAGCAACTCACCAACGGGGCGGAATTCCTGCTAATTAAAAGAAGCCCGGAATGCCAAAGGCGACAGGTTCGTTTTGGCCTTGAATAGCTTGCTGAACGATGGCAAATGCTCAAACCCCAGCTCGTAAGCAATTTCACTCACAGTCAGGCTGGTAGTCGATAGTTTTTCCTTGGCTTTTGCGATCAGCTTCGCATGGATGTGCTGCTGGGTATTCTGCCCGGTTAGGGCGCGCAGCAGGTTGCTTAGGTACTTGGGCGAAAGGTGCAGGTGCTCGGCCACGTACTGAACGGTTAGCAAGCCTTTTTCTGCCGGATCAGCGCCGTTGAAATAATTATGAAGCAACACTTCCAACCGTTCGAGTACCTGGTGGTTGGCCTTCTCCCGGGTAATGAACTGGCGGTGATAAAACCGGTCCGCGTAGTTTAATAAACCCTCAATCTGGGAGATAATTATTTGCTTGCTAAATCGGTCGATGTTAGCGTGATACTCCTGCTGGATAGCCGCAATAATATTTATAACGGTTGCTTCTTCTTTGGCCGAAAGGAACAACGCTTCGTTGAGCGAATAACCCCAGAAATCGTACTGGTTGATGGTTTTGGCTAGCGGCGTATTCCACAGGAAATCGGGGTGGATGTTTATCACCCATCCCGATTGCGTTATTTCCTCGCCTTTGTTGTCAACCGCGATGCTGAACACTTGGTTTGGGGCCATAAAAGACATAATGCCTTCGTTGAAATCAAACGGCTGCTGCCCGTATTTTACGTTGACGTTGCGGATTCTTTTGATGGAAATTGCGTAGAAATCCAGGATCAGGCTGCCCGGCTCGTCTGCGCCCAATTGCGGAACGGTTGCAACGTCCAGCACGCTGATAAGCGGGTGGTGGGGCTTAGGTAGATGCCGAAACGCGTGAAATTCGCTTATCGTTTTGATGTGCATTACGCGGGCTCAGTTTCTTTCTTGATTTCTAAGATAAGCTTGCCCCGGACGTGCCAGGTTTCGCTTTCGCGGTGCGCTTCCGCCACCTGCTCCAACGGAAACACCCTGCTGACGAACACCTTTACTTTGCCCGCATCAATCAATTGGGCTATTTCGGTTAGCCAATCTTGCCGGGGTTGGTTGGCCGCCAGCTCGCCCTTGGCCTGTTTCTTGGCCAGGGCGGCGAGCACGGCCTCGTTGTACGGTAAGTCGACGTTGACGCTCACCAGGATGCCGCCTTCTTTCAAAACGGTTACCGCTTTCAGGCGTTCCTCGTTGTCGCGCAGCGGCGAAGCTTCGAATACCACGTCCACGTCGCGCACCAGCTCTTCAAACTGCTGGCTGCGGTAATCAATTACCTCATCCGCCCCCAGCTGCGTCAGGTAAGCCAGATTGCCGGCCGAAGCGAGGCCAATCACGTAGGCCCCTTTTGCTTTGGCAAACTGGATGGCGAAGCTCCCCACCCCGCCCGAGGCCCCCTGAATCAGCACGCGCTGCCCGGCCCGGAGCTGGCCGTGCGCGAAGAGGGCCGTCCAGGCCGTGAGCCCGGCCAGCGGCACCCCCGCTGCTTCGTTGAAGCGGAGGCTTTTTGGTTTGTGGGCGAATTGATTGGCCTTCGACACGCAATACTCCGCGTAGCTGCCGGAGCCGGGAAAATCGGGCTCCCCGTACACGGCATCGCCCACCTGAAAAGCAGTTACGCCGCTGCCCGTTGCCGCTACGATGCCGGCCGCGTCCCAGCCCAAGGTCATCGGCAGGGTTAGGTAGGGCCGCAGCACCGCGTTGCCGCCCTGCCGGATGGCCCAGTCGGTGGGGTTTACGCCGCTGGCGTACACCTCGATCAGAATTTCATCAGCCGCCGGTACCGGGCGCGCTACGTCTTCTATTTGCAGGACTTCCGGTCCGCCAAAGGCATGGATTCTTACCGCTTTCATATGAAATTGCTTTCGTTTTATTGACGGTACAAAGGTCACTGCCGCCCGAAAAGCTGGTTTAATCAAAACACCCTTTGTATTAGCCAAAACGACGAAGTGCGCGGGCTGGGCGCGCCCGGCTGGGGCCCCGGGCCCCCAGGCTAGGGCAGCAGGCGCAGGGTGGTATCGAGGCGCTGGGTGACGAGGAACTGGCGGGCCTGGAGGCGCAGCTGGTCCTGCTGCTGGCGCTGCTCTTCTTTCTTGAACAAGCGCACGTGGTACTTGGCCTCGCCGCTGGCCCGGCGCAGGTTCACGTAGGTGAGGCCGGGGTGGGGGCGCGGGGCCAGGGGCTGGTTATTTTGGATGCGCTCGATGCGCTTCTTGTTGTCGCCGAACAGGGCCTGGATGGCGTTGGCCCCCACGTAGAGGTTGGCGCGTCCGTCGAGGGCGTAGGTGCCGTTCACGGCCATGTTGGCCAGGTTGCTGTTGAGCTCCAGGCCCGGAATCAGCAGCTCGCCGCGGTCGAGGATGAGCTGGGTGCGCACGGGCTCGAAGTAGAGGTGGCCGCTGCGCTCCTTGCGGATGAACCGGAGGCTCTCGGTGAGGGCCCCCACGTTGATGAGCTCCAGGTTGCGGATGTCGGCCTGGAGGTAGGCTTGGGTTTGGTCGAAGCCGGGCAAAAAGGTGGCGTCCAGGTCGGTGCGCAGGTCGCCGGTGAGGCGCACCGTGCCCCGGATGTTGTCGCCGCCGAGCACGCGCAGGCCCATGGCCTGGGCCACGGTGAAAAACGCCGGGAGCTGGATGTCCTCCAGGCTGGTTTGCACGTGCAGCGGGTGGTGGTCGCGGCCGAGGTTGGTGTGCAGCACGCCGCTCAGGCGCACCCGGCCCCCGAAGGCGTTGAGGGATGCCGTGTCGATGCGGGCCGCCCCATCGCGCAGCTGCGCCGCCAGCCGGAACTGCCCGCCGCGCACCGCGGCGTAGCGCACCTGGTCGGCCTGCACGTGCAGGGTGGCCACGAGCACGCCGTTGGCTAGCATCGAGCCCGTGCGTGGCCGGCCGCGGGCGGTGCGGCCGCTGGCCCGGCGGGTGCGGGCGGCCTGGCGGGCCACGCGCTTGGCAGGCGTCACGAGGCTATCGGGCGGGTTGAGGGCGGCGAGCAGCTTCAGCAGCTGCTGCACGTCGAGGGTGGCGTAGCGCAGGCTCACGTCGGCGGCGGCGGCGGTCAGGCGCAGGTCGTCCACGATGGCCGAGGCCGAGGCGCGGCCCTGCCCGCCCTGGGGCACCGTCACGGTGAGGTAGGGCATGTCGAGCAGCGAGTCTTCCTTGATGAGCCGCAGGCGCAAGTTGCGCAGCGACTGGCCATCCGGCAGGCGCACGGCGTCGATGAAGCAGTCGAGCTGGCCGTCGGCCGTCAGCAATAGCTCGCGCAAAGCGGGCAGGGCGGCGCGCTTGCGGTACCCGGGGCTGCCTAGCGCGGGGCGGCGCACGGGGGCCAGCCGGGCCAGCAGCTGCTGGTAGGGCAGGGTGCCGAAGTGCACCGACAGCTGGAAGTTGATGGGGGCCACGTCGGTGGCGGCGGTGTCGGTGGGCCAGGCCAGGTTGCCCTGCACCTCCCCGCCGTAGATGCGGCCCGTGAGGCCCTGGAGGCGCACCTGGCGGCCGTCGTGGTACACCCGCACAAACAGGTCGGAGAGCGTATCGGCGGGCAGCAGCAGGCGGCGGCAGTGCAGGGCCACGCTCAGGCGCAGGCCCCGTGGGATGAGGCCGGTGCCCAGCGTGGCCATGAGGGCGGCACGGGCCTGGGCCCGGCGGCGGGCGTTGGGCCGCGCCGGGGCCCCCGCCGGGGGGCGCATCAGCCCGCGCAGCCGCCCCACGTTCAGGTCGTCCACGGCAAAGTCGCCGCGGATGGTGGTGGTGGCCGACTGCCCGGTGAGGTAGCCCAGCAGGTGCACGGTGGTGGCCGAAGCCTGGAAGCGCATCCCATCGAGCACGCCCGAGGCATCGCTGAGCCGCCACACGCTGTCGGCGATGCCGATGCGCACGTTCAGGGCCGCGAGGCGGGCGTGGCGGGCGGGCAATAGCAGCTCGGCGTTGCGCAGCACCACCCAGCCGCTCACGTCGAGGTTGCGCTGCAACGCCGCCAGCCGGGTGCTGTTGGGCGGCGGCCGCAGCAGGCCCTGGAACGTAACGTTGAGGGCTGCCGTGCCGCGGCGGGCCTGCCAGAGGCCGCGCGGCGTGAGCAACGCGGCCAGCTCGGGCAGCTCGGTGCGCCCGCTCAGGCGGCCGCGCACGTAGGGCTGCCGGAAGTTGCGCAGCGTCAGGCCCACGTCGAGCTGACCGGCGGGCGAGTACAGGCGGCAGCGCTGGAGGGTGAGGGTGGTGGTTTCGGGGCGGTGGCCGGGGCCGTTGTCGTAGGTGGCGGCCAGGTCCCAGTGGTTGATGCGGCGGGCCGAGTCGGGCCAGGCCAGGCTGGCGTCGCGCAGCTTGAACGAGAGCAGCGTGCGGGGCCGCACCGTGGGCCCGCTTTGCCCCAGGATGTGGTAGGTAATCTGGGCCTTGCTCGGGCTGACGGCCCCCGCCAGGTAGGGGCGCAGGCGCGGGGGCAGGGCCGTGTTCAGTACCGCCAGCAGGGGCTGGTTGCCGGCAAAGCGCAGGTCGAGCTGGGTGCCGGTGGGGCGCGCGGGGTCCACGGTGTGGGTGCCGCTGAGGCGCACGGTGTCGCCGTTGAGCGTGAAGCGCGTGTCGTCGAAGCTGCCCTGCCGGTCCCGGAACGTGTAGTGGTAGCGCACCCGGGCCCGCACCGGCTCGTGGGCCAGCAGGGTGCCGCTCGGGTTTTTCAGAAATTCAAGCTGCCCGTCCAGCAGGCCCCGCACCCGCAGCACGCCGCCCGCCAGGCGGCCCGCCAGGCGCCCCACCCGCACCCGCGACCCAATGGCGCTGTGGATGTAGTCGTTGCGCGTCTCGATGGCGAAGTTTCTGATGATGAGCGAGTCCAGGCCCAGGTCCAGCGCCGGGGCCTTGCCCGGGCCGGGCCGCCGCTTGCCGCGCAGCCCCCAGCTGTGGCCCACCGAGTCCACCACCTCCCGTAGGGCCCCATCGGTCAGGGTGAGGCGCGTGACCTGCACGCGGCCGTGCAGCAGGGGCCCCAGTTCGAGGCGCGCATCGGCCCGGGCAAGGCGCAGCACGGTTTCGGCGCGGCCGTGGGCCGTGTCGGTGAGGGCCAGGTGGTGCAGCGAGGCGGTGAAGTGCGGGAAATCACGCAAGAGCGAAAACTCCACCTCGAAGGGCCCCAGCACCAGGTCCGAGTTTTTGGCCAGCTGCTGGCGCACGCGCTGCGCGATGAGCGCCCGGCCGTAGCGGCTGCCCAGCAGCCACGCCCCGCCCCCCGCCGCCAACAGCACCAGCAGCAAGCCGGCCAGTAACACACGGAGGGAGATTTTTTTCATAGTAACGAGCACAGGGCCAGTGGGGCCCCATACGCAAAATGGCTGCGCACCGATGGGCCCGCCGCCGCCCCGCGCTACCGAAACGTAAAGCCCGCCCGAAAGCTTGCATAGGCCGCTGGGCGCTGCAGCTCAGCGGCCGAGCCGGTGCGCCGGGGCCCCACGCAGTGGCCCGTGGGGCACAGGAAAACGAATAGCGGGCGTAAGCGAGGGGCAAAGTAAGCGCGTAGCACTGGGCGGGGCGCGGCCGGGGCACCGGGCACCGGGCACCGTGGCAACCACCGTGCCGTTGTGCCGCCGGGTAGCCACCACCGGGGCCCTGGCCGTGCCCGGGGGGCGCTGGCCGGCGCCGACGGTCAAAAGTCCTCATCGGCCCACACGAGGCGCCGCCCTAGGGCGCGCGGTATTCGCCTACCGCGCCATGCTCTCTACCGCCTGTGCGAGGCTGCTGCTGCCGCGGCGTGGCCAGAAACACGTGTAGGCAGCATCTGGGGCGCCAGGCTCCCCAGGCGGCCATTGCCTACGGTTCACTCCGTTTTTCTGGCGGTGCACTCTTAAAATCTGTTGGGTGGTGCCAGCGTTACAATCCGTCGCGGAAAAACCACAGTTTGAGAAAGCGTAATGCTCCTCTTCACTAACCAACGTTTACCCATGCTCTTCTCCAATCTCGTTGTTCCCTTTATGCGGCGGCGCTTACCCGTGCTGCTGGTTGCGCTAATGGGCCTTGCGGCCACTGGCTGTAGCAAAGATGATGACAACAACACGGCTCCCAACACGGAGCAGAACATCGTGCAAGTGGCGCAGGCCAATTCCGATTTCTCTACGTTAGTGGCCGCCGTGACGAAGGCCGATTTGGCCGCCACCCTCAGCGGCACCGGTCCGTTCACGGTGCTGGCCCCCACCAACGCCGCCTTTGCCCAGCTGGGTGCGCCGTTCAATACCGCCGCCAACATCAGCGCCATTCCGGCCGGCGACCCGCAAATTGCGGCCCTGCGCAATATTCTGCTCTACCACGTACTGGCCGGCCGCAAAGCCGCCGCCGACTTTCCGGAGGGCCCTAGCGCCCAGGTTACCCAAAAGCCCGCCTCGGCCACGGGAATCAACGACAACACGGTGTACGCCTCTAGAACCGGCAGCACCGTCAGCCTCAACGGCGCGACCAGCGTCACCACGGCCGACGTGGCGGCCAGCAACGGCGTCATCCACGCCATCGACCGGGTGCTGATGCCGCCCACTGCCACCATTGCCGACGTCGTGATAGCCCAGGCCGCTGCCTCACCGGCCCAGTTCACGTCCCTATTGGCGGCCTTGCAGCGCCCGGCCGCCGCGGCCCTGCTGACGACTGCCGCAGACCCCAGCGCCAACCTGACGGTGTTTGCGCCCACTGATGCGGCCTTCGCCGCCCTGCTTACGCAGCTTGGCCTCGCGACCCTGAACGACGTGCCCGACGCCACGCTGGTGGCCGTGCTCCAGCAGCACATCGTGGGCAGCCGGGCCTTCTCGTCGGACCTCACCAACGGCCAAGTGGTGACCACCCTGGGCGGCCCCGCCACCGTGGGCGTAATGGGTAGCACCGTGACCGTGCGCGGCGCCGGCAACGGTACGGACAATGCCAACGTCACTTCGGCCAACATTATGGCCACCAACGGGGTGGTGCACGTCATCGACCGCGTGCTGCTGCCCACGCTCTAGGCCGGGGACCCACTTTCAAGCAAAACTTCTGGCTGTGGCCAGCGGTTGGTAGCTAGCCCAAACAGCCCCATTGGCCGCCCGCGGGCAGCCGGTGGGGCTGTTGAGTTTTCGCGCATTGTGCCGCTTTTTTGCCCGGGGGGCCCGGCAATTATCCCTGCTAGCCCATGCTGTTTTCCATCCGGTTGCGGTACGTTTACATGCTGGCCCTGGCCGCGTACACCTTCGTGAGCGTGCTGCTGATGGAGGCGCTGCCGTACTACGGCCTGCCGGTGGAGCAGTCCTACACGCTGGTGCTGTTTGCGCTGAGCGTGGTGTTGATTTGGGAAGGCAACCGCCTCATTCAGCAAAACTTAACCAATATTTCGCGGGTGGTGGGGCCCCGCGTGCACCCGCTGTTGCTGGGCTTCCTGCTCAGCCTGCCGCTCACGCTGGTGGTGGTGGGCGGGCCCGCGCTGCTGCTGGCCCGCTACCTGCACCCGTTGCCGCCCGCGCAGGTGCGGTTGGGAATGAAGCTGATGCTGAACGTGGGGTTTCGCATCAACCTGTTCCTGAATATCATAAACGCGGCCTACTTCTTCATGCATGAGTTGCGGCGGAGCCAGGTGGAAGCCGAAGAACTCAAAAAAATCAGCTCACAGGCCCAGTTCCAATCCCTGAAAGACCAGGTGAATCCGCACTTTCTGTTCAACAACCTCAACGTGCTGTCGGCCCTGCTGTACCAGGACGTGAACCTGGCCGGCGAGTTTTTGCAGCAGCTCTCCAAGGTGTACCGCTACGTGCTCCAAAACCAGGAGAAGGAAGTAGTGAAAGTAGCTGCTGAGCTGGAGTTTATGGAGTCGTGCGCCTACCTGCTGCGGACGCGCTTTCGGGGCAGCCTGCGCATCGAAATAACGGTGCCAGTCGCCCTGCGCAGCTGCTACACCGTGCCGGTGGCCTTGCAAATGCTGCTCGAAAACGCGCTTAAGCACAACATCAGCTCCCGCAACCGGCCCCTGCTGATTGAGGTGTTTGCCACGCCCAACCACGCGCAGCTGGTGGTGCGCAACACCCTGCAACCCAAGCCCACGGTGCCGCCTTCCACCAACCTGGGCCTCGAAAACATCCGGCGGCGCTACGGTTTTATAAGCCAGCAGCCCGTGGAAGTGGAGCGCGACGCCAGCAGCTTCACCGTGCGCCTGCCCCTGCTTCACCTCACTCCTTGATATTTATGATGGAAGTTGTGCTGATTGAAGATGAGGCCACGGCGGCCGACGGACTGGTAAACCTGCTGCATCGCTACAGTGAGGATATTCAGGTGGTGGGCCGGCTCGATTCGGTGGAAGACGCTGTGCACTGGTTCGCCCACAACCCGCCGCCCCGGTTGGCCCTGCTGGATATTCAACTGGCCGACGGCCTGTGCTTTGACATTTTCCCGCAGGTCGCCATTCGCTGCCCCATCATCTTCACCACGGCCTACGACCAATACGCCTTCCAGGCCTTCCAGGTCACGAGCATCGACTACCTGCTCAAGCCCATTGCCTACGCCGATCTGCACCGGGCCCTGGAAAAGCTGCGCCTCCTCACCACCGAATACGCGCCCGTGCCCGAGGGGAGCCTGCGGCAGCTGGCCGACGTGTTTCAGCAAATTCAAAAGCCCTACAAAACCCGGTTCCTGGCCCGCAACAACGACCGGCTCCAGTTCAAGGTCACGGAGGAAATCGCCTATTTCTGCGCCGATGGCAAGTTCGTTCACCTGGTGGGGCTCGACCAGCACCGCTTCCTCGTTGACTACACGCTGGAGCAGCTGGAAAACCTGCTCGACCCCCGCCAGTTCTTCCGCCTCAACCGCAAGTACCTGGTGAGCCTGGCCGCCGTGAAGGACATCCGGACCTACGCCGGCAGCCGCCTGCGCGTGCAGTTGCTGCCCCTGCCCCTCACCGAGGTCATCATCAGCCGCGAGCGGGTGGCCGAGTTCAAAACCTGGCTCGACCACTGAAAAAAGGTCCGGGCTAGACCCGGCAAAGGCCCCAGCGGGTGCGCGCCGCCCGAGTGCCGCCCCTTTGAAGCCGAAGTGATGGTAGTAGCATGGCGATGGCAACGCCTGGCCGGCCATTGCCGGCAACGGATTAGTTTTGGGGCCCTCATTATTCCGCCTTCGTATGCTCAAACCGCTTATTCTCGCCAGCACGCTCGCATTCACAACCGTTTCAGCTTTCGCGCAAAGCCCGGTTCCTGCGGTGGCGGCAGTGCCTGTGGCCTACCAGCACTGCTTGCTGGTGAGCTGGGGCGATGCGTACGCCAGTGCTACGGTGCAGCTAGAATACGGTCAAAAAGCAAAAACACCGATCCAGGATGCCCAATTGGCGCAGGATAACGAAGCCGTTGCTAAACTCGGCTCCGTGGTAAGCGCGCTCAACTACATGAGCCTGCGGGGCTGGGAGTGCATCAGCGTCAGCACCATAACGTCGAAGGACGGGGCGTATTCCAGCACCACCAGCTCCCAGGTGGGCTACTTACTGCGCCGGCGGGCCCAGTAAAAGTTGGGTGGGTGCGTGGGGCCGGGCCTAGCCCCAGCCACTGGGGCAGCAGCCCGAAGGCTGTTCCCTGTCGCCCGCACCGGCGAACTGCTCCAACCACCAAGCGCCTCCCACAGAAGAGATGCTTCGGCTGCGCGGGCGCTGGAATAAGCATGGCGCGTAATTATCAGCACCGGCGTTACCTGCTGGGGTTGACCTCTTCTATTAATCCCAGGTCGTCGGGGAAGTTAAAATGGCGCGGCACCACGCCGGCCGGGGCCCCCAGCACCGCCAGAGCCCCCTGGTGGCCCGGCCCCGCCGCGAAGCCCAGCAGCTGCGCGCCCGCCGGCGCCGCCAGCCACGGGGCCCCGTCCGCCCCGGGCCCCAGCACCGAAAACTCCGCAAACGGCAGCGCCAAGCCCATGCCCAGCGCCTTGGCGTAGGCCTCCTTGCGCGTCCAGATGGTGTAGAACAGGGTTTCCCAGGGGGCCCCGGCGCGGTGGCGCGCAAGGCCGCCTGCTCGGGGCCCGAGAACAGCTCCTGCACCAGGGCCAGCGCGTCGGTCATCGGGTGCAGGGCCTCCACGTCGGCCCCCACGGCCCATTCGTTCGATACCGCCAGCAGCGCCCGTCCGGCCCGGTACGAGAGGTTGAACTGCACTGCTGTCGGCGCCGGTAGCGCCGGCTTGCCGAGCGGCACGGGCGCCATCAGCATCAGCGCCGCCGGCCCCTGCCCAGCATAGGGCCCCAGCACGGCCCGCAAAAAGCCGTGGGCCCGGCCGTAAGTCTGCCGCAGCGCCTCGGTGCGGAAGCGCGCCTGCCGGTCCCGCTCAGCTTCGGACAACGCAGCTTCCGCAGGGCCCCAGGCGGGGTGCTCGGCGGCCAGGTCAGCGTGCCAGAGGTGCACGAAAGGAGGGGGCATGTGGTGGGTGGCGGGGGTGGTTTTATGGATTGCTGGGATAAGCCTTGGCGTTGCGTAAGCTTCCCAATTTTGTAAGCTTATTGCAACTGGAATGAAGCACTTATAGGACATGGAATTCTGATGAGCTACTTAATTTAGCTGTCGCTGGCTAGTTAAGTGCAGTGGCTTACACCACCATAAATACTATTTACTATTTAAATAGATACGTTTACTGCCTCCTTTTCGCCTATTTCATCATGCCTGCTCCAGATTACCTCGACTCGATGCTCGTCGGGTATTTTGATTATGCCATAATAGTACTGGTGATAATAGTTAACACTATGTACGTCAAACGATACAGCTTAAGTTTACTTGGCTGCTGGCCCTTATTTGCAATAGGTCTGTTATTCTGTTTAGCGTTACCTATACTTTCTATTTGGATAGAATTAGACCGCACTCGACGGCCGCCTGGTGTTCCGGTAGATGGTTTTGAATTGCTGTATAACTGGCTTAGGTTTCCTATGTACTGGATTCTATTCTTGCTTCAGGTTGGTTTTCTAGCTGTTTACAGCGGCATACAAAAGCAAGCGGCCCTAAAGAAGGCCCTTAAAAGAAGGAGCTAACACGCCGATTACAGCGGTTGTCAGCCACAGCACTACACCAACCCAACCTCACCCGTTGCCGCCCCCCGGGATGAAGGCGCACGGGATGCCCTGCCAGCGGGTGTTGGCGGGCAAGGTTTCGCCTTTCATCAGCAGCGACAGGCTTTTGAGGGTGGCGCCGGGCCCGATTACGGAGTCGTAGAGCACTACGGAGGAGGTGCCTACCGTGGCGTAGCGCCCGATGCGCAGGGTCGACATCTTCATGATGCGGTCCTCGAACAGATGGGTTTGGATGGTGCTGCCGTTGTTGAGCACGGCGTGGTCGGCCACCCAGGCCAGGTCGAACTCCGTGATTTCGGTCGTGTCCAGGTACACCGAGTGGCCGATGCGGCTGCCCATGAGCAGGAAGAACGAGGTGGCGAACGGCGTGCCCAGCAGCGGCGTCACCCAGTACAGGAATACGTAGCTCTCGCACAGCGAGTTGACCAGCTCGTTGCGCCACACGTAGCTCGACCACAGCGGCTTCTCCGACGGCCGGTAGCGCCCAATGAGCACCCACTTGGTGGCGGCGGTGAGCAGCGACAGCGCCAGCACGGTGCCCAGCAGCACGCTTGTGCCCAGCAACGCGCTGATCCAGAACGGATAGCCGTTGCGCAGGTGCCAGGCGCAGTAGTGGTACACGGCCGCAAACGTGGCCGACACGAAGGCAAACGGCAGCGTGATTTTGAAGAACTCCATCGCGCCCCGCGCCCACACCAAGTGCGTGGGCGGGTCGAAGGTGAGGGCATCGGTGAACGTGGCCGACACCGGCCGGTTGGGCAGCAAAAAGGCCGGCGAGCCCACCCACGACGTATTGGCCGGGGCCCCCGCGGGCGGGGCCGTGGACAGGGCTCCCACGAGCTGGCCCGTGCCTAGCACCGTGCCCCCGGCCAGCACCGCGCTGTTGCCGATGAATGTGCGGGTCCCTACCACGGTGGCTTCCACGGCCACCTGGCCGCGCTGCACGCGCGGGGCCCCCACGCTCACCGAATCGGCTAGGAAGGCGCCGGCTTCCACCGTGAGGTGGTCGGCGGAGATGTGGTTGAGGGTCGAGATTTCGGCCCGGCGGCCCACCTTGGCGCCCAGCAGGCGCAGCCAGAACGGCGCGTAGATGGTGGCGTACACCGGCTTGAGTACGTTCAAGCTCTGGGCCAGCACGGCATCGGCCAGCCAGTGGCGCACGTAGGCCAGGCTGTACAGGGGCAGCGTGCCGGCCAGCTGCCGCCCCGCCACGAAGCGCTTGGTGAGGGCCAGCAGGGCCCCCAGCACCAGTACGTAGGCCGCCGCCAGCGGCACCAGCGTAAGCAGCGCTGGCAGCAGCCCGTAGCGCTCCACCGCCTCGTAGAAGAAGCTGAACACTGGCACCGAAGCGCCCGTGGGCAGCACAGCATCAGGGCGATGGCCAGGGTTTGCACCACCAGGTAGGGGGCCCCGGCCGCACGCGCGACGGGGCCGCGCCGGCCAGCGTGCGCCAC
>NZ_MDZA01000425.1 GCF_001816125.1 Hymenobacter coccineus
CCCGCGCGGCCCGCACCCGCACCACCACCGTGCGGAAGCCCGCCAGCTCGGCGGCCGGGCGGCTGGCCAGCCGCTCGCCGAGGTAGGCGCGCAGGGCGACAACCGGGGCCCCAGCGGCCGGCGCGAGGTTTTTGGCCGATACGGGACCCTGCACCAGGCGCAGCGCCAGGGCCCCGGTGGGCGTAGTCACGTAGTCGGTCCAGGCGTTTTCGCCCACGCCGTGGGCCTCCGTCAGGTCCTTGTCCGCCCCGGCGTTGTAGAGCGGTAATGGGGCCCCGGCGGCCACCACGGGCACCTCCCAGTGCTCGGGGTGGGCGTAGTCCCAGTCGCTGGGCTGGCCCGCGAAGGCCCCCGGAAACGTCAGGTTTTGCCCGGCGTGGCGCAGCACCAGCCAGTACCGCAGCAGGCCGGGGTACACCAGCGCGGCGGGCACGGTAGCGGCGTAGGTGGCGTAGGCGGTAGCGGCCATTGGCAGCGTTTCGGTGCGGCCGTAGTAGTGCTGGGCCACGAGCAGCACGGTATCCTGGGGCCCCGCGCCGGTGATGGTGGCTTCGAGGCGCAGCGGTTGGCCGGCCCCGGCCTGGGCCGGGGGCGTGTGCCGCACCTGGGGCCCCAACTCGGTAGGCGCGGGGGCGGCGTACTCGCCCAGCTGGCCAGCGCCAAACGGCGTTTGGGCCCCATAGGCGGCAGTATTTTGCCCCGCGGCGGCCACCAGGTATACGCCGGGGCGCACGGTGGCGCGTCCCCCGGTGGCCATGGCCCGGACCGCGTTGCCTTCGTTTAGGCCGCGCAGCGTGTAATCGTCGCCCAGGCCGGGCAGGGCGAGCCGCAAGGGCTGGTCGTTCCACAAAATCTGCGTGACGGGCTGCGCCAGCGAGGTTTTGGCAAACGGGTCGCGAATGGGCACCGCGTCGGGCAGTACCTCCAGCCGCCACACGCCCGGGGCCAGCCGGTCGAGGAAGTAGGCCCCCGTGCCCCCGTAGCGCACCACCGCCGATGCGCCCGTGCCCGCCACGTGCCGCAGCTGGGCCGGGGCCACCGGCCGCGTGCCCGTGCTGCTGGTGTAGTAAAAGGCCGCGGGCGTGTTCATTTCGCTCAGCTGCTCGCGGTAGCTCACCCGAAACGCCCCAAACGTTGAGTCGGCCGGGTAGCTCGGGAAAGCTTGCCCGCGCTGCACGCGCCGAAAGGCTTCGCCGGCAATGAGCAGGCTGATGGCCTTGGCCGGCGTGTAGGCCAGGTTCAGGTAGTGGGTCTGGTACTCGGTGTTGGCGTAGGCCAGGGCCAGCGGGTCGTAGGCAAACATGGTGGCCCACTGCAAGCCCGCCGTACGGAAGCTGCGGGCCATGAACGGGTACATCACCGGCTGCACCACGTCGGCCGACTCGAACTCATACGCCATCTTGGCCTTGCTTTTAAAGCGGGTATCGCCGGCGTACGGAATCGGGTAACGGTCCACGTAGGGCAGGAAGTTGCCGCGCAGTGTGTGCCCGCCTACCAGCCCCTCGGGGTACCACTGAAACGTGAGCCCGTCCACCTTGGCGTTCAGAATGGCGTTGTGCACCTGCGGGCTTTCGGCGATGTTGTAGAACACCGGCTTGCGGCAGCCCGTGGCCCGGATGGCCCCAGCCATGCGGTTGGCAAAGGCCGTCACGGGGCCCTCGGGCTGGTGGTAGTGCGGCTCGTTGCACACTTCAAAGGCAATAATGCCCGGGTCCTGCCGAATCAGCTGCTTGGTGTAGGGGTTGCGGTGGTTGAGAAACTGCGTGAGGTAGCGCGCCTGCGCCGCCACGGCCCGCGGGTTGGTGTAGGCTTCGCCCTTGCCGTAAATGCTCGAAAAGCCCGTGCCGGTGTCCTTTTCTGGGTAGCCGTTGTTCCAATAAGCAATCGGGGTGAGGATGATTTTGATGCCGCGCCGCTCCAGCTGGTCCACCAGGTAGTCGAGGAGGCGCAGGTGGTCGTTTTCCTTCAGGTTGCCCAGCGTGTCGCTGATTTCCACGTCCCACACGTGGATGCGAAAGGCGTCCACGCCCAGCCGCGCCAGGTGGTACACGTCCTGCCGGATGGCCTGCTCGCGGTCCACGCCCAGCTTGCCCAGGGCCCTGTACGAGTAGGCAAAGGGCGCGGTGTAGTTCACCCCAAACAGGGCCACTTCCTGCTTGCCCTTCGCCCAGCGCAGCACCCCGGCCCGGTCCACAAACACGTCGCCGGTGTGCGCGCCCTGGCCCGCGGCCGGTTGTAAAAGCGCCGTCCCCAGCAGGGCAGCGGTCAGTAAAGCAGCAATTCTCGAAAACATAAATGCGCAGCGTAGCACGGCAATCCGACGCTTTTGGTGGGGCCCTACTTGGTGATTTTAACGCAAGTTACCCAAGGTGCCCATTTTGGTGCAAACGTTTGCATTAGATTAGGGCCCCGGGCTGCTGAAAATCAGCAATATGCGTCACAAAAAAAAGCGTGCCCGGTAACACCGGGCACGCTTTTTTGCAACTGAAACGACAGCGTGCTTACACCTGCGAAAAGTCAAACGTCTCCAAGAAGCCCGTTGTAAAACGGCCTTCTTTGAACTGCTCGTTGTCCATCAGGGCAAGGTGGAAGGGGATGGTCGTTTTCACGCCTTCCACCACGAACTCGCTCAGGGCCCGCTTCATCTTCACAATACATTCCTCGCGGGTTTGGGCTACGGTGATGAGCTTGGCAATCATCGAGTCGTAGTTCGGTGGAATCTGGTAGCCCGCGTACACGTGCGTGTCCACGCGCACGCCGTGGCCGCCGGGGATGTGCAGCGTGGTGATGCGCCCCGGGGCGGCCGGAAGTTGTTGCGCGGGTCCTCGGCGTTGATGCGGCACTCCATGGCGTGCATCTTGGGGTAGTAGTTTTTGCCCGAAATCGGGATGCCCGCTGCCACCTTAATTTGCTCCTTAATCAAGTCGTAGTTGATGATTTCCTCGGTCACGGGGTGCTCCACCTGGATGCGGGTGTTCATCTCCATGAAGTAGAAATCCCGGTTCTTATCCACCAGAAACTCAATGGTGCCCACGCCCTCGTAGCCAATGGCCGCGGCCCCGGCGACGGCTGCCGCGCCCATCCGCTCGCGCAGCTCGGCCGTCATAAACGGCGAAGGCGCTTCCTCCACCAGCTTCTGGTGGCGGCGCTGAATGGAGCAGTCGCGCTCCGAAAGGTGGCACACGTGGCCAAACTGGTCGCCCACGAGCTGCACCTCGATGTGGTGCGGCTCCACCACGTACTTTTCCAGGTACATGCCGTCGTTGCCAAATGCGGCTTTCGACTCGGTGCGCGCATCGTTCCAGGCTTTCTGGAACTCGTCGTCGCCGTGGATGATGCGCATGCCGCGCCCGCCGCCGCCGGCCGTGGCCTTGATGATGACGGGGTACTTTATTTTGGCCGCAATTTTCTTGCCCTGCTCCACCGAGTCGAGCAGGCCCACCGAACCCGGAATGCATGGCACGCCGGCCTTGATCATCGTGGCCTTGGCGGTGGCCTTGTCGCCCATCTGGTTGATCATCTCGGGCGAGGCCCCGATGAACTTGATGCCATTTTCCTGGCAGATGCGCGAAAACTCCGCGTTCTCGCTCAGGAAGCCGTAGCCCGGGTGGATAGCATCGGCGTTGGTGATTTCCGCCGCCGCAATCAGGTTAGGCATGCTCAAATAGGAAAGCGCCGAAGCTGGGGGCCCAATGCACACCGCCTCGTCGGCAAACTTCACGTGCAGGCTTTCCTTGTCGGCGGTCGAGTACACGGCCACCGTTTTGATGCCCATTTCCTTGCAGGTGCGAATGATGCGCAAGGCAATTTCGCCCCGGTTGGCGATGAGGATTTTCTTAAACATGGGGTGGGGATGAATAGAAGTTCAGTAGGGGCGGGCTTACCCCCGCCCGTCGTTGCACGATGCCCCGTGGCGGCGCGAACGACGGGCGGGGACAAGCCCCGCCCCTACACGATGCTAAGCCAGCGGTTGGCTATTCAATTAAAAACAGCGGCTGGTCGTATTCCACCGGGGTGGCGTTTTCCACCAGGGCCTTCACAATGCGGCCGCTCTGCTCAGCCTCAATCTCGTTGAACAGCTTCATGGCCTCGATGATGCAAATCACCTGGCCCTTTTCCACCATGTCGCCCACCTGCACGAAAGCGGCCGTTTCGGGCCCGCTGCTGCGGTAGAAGGTGCCAATCATCGGGGCCTTCAGGGCAGTTTGAGCGGCGGCGGGAGCCGCGGCAGGAGCGGCGGGGGCCCCAACAGCGGCGGCCGGGGCGGCAGCCGCTGCCGGAGCTGCGGCGGGCGCGGCTACGCTCACTACTTGCTTGGTGCTGGGGTCGCGCTGCACCGAAATCTTGAATTCATCGGTCTCGATGTTCACCTTGTTCAGGCCTGACTTGGCGATGAAATCGAGCAGTTCCTGTAGTTCTTTGGCTTTCATAGGGGCGTCCTTTTTGGGCGATGGGCCTTTACTTGACTCTTTCGACATAGGTGTAGGTGCGGGTGTCGACCCGAATTTTGGTATCCTGATCGATAAAGAGCGGCACCTGCACCCGGGCCCCTGTTTCCATAATGGCGGGCTTGAGCGTGTTGGTGGCCGTGTCGCCGCGCAGGCCGGGCTCGGTATAGGTCACCATCAGCTCCACCGTGGTGGGCAGCTCAGCGGTGAGGGGCATCTCGGTTTCGGCGTGCATGAGGATGGTCACGGACTGGCCTTCCTTCATCAGGTCGGCGAAGGGCAGCATGGCCTCGGGCAGCACAATCTGCTCAAACGTGTCATTGTCCATGAACGTGTAGCCGTAGTCGTCCTTGAACAGGTACTGGTGCGGGCGCTGCTCCACACGGGCGGTTTCCACCTTCACGCCAGCGTTGAAGGTGTTGTCAATCACGCGGCCGGTTTTGATGTTGCGCATTTTGGTGCGCACAAACGCGGGGCCCTTGCCGGGCTTCACGTGCTGGAATTCGGTGATGACGTGCAATTCCCCGTTATAATTGAGCACGAGCCCGTTGCGAAAGTCGGCGGTACTGGCCATAGTTTTTGAGCTATTAGCTGATGGCGGTTGGCTATCAGCTTTTTGTGTAGAAATTGTAAGCAAGTAAAGGGTAAAGCGAGAAGCTAATGACTAGCGGTGGTTAGCTGACCGCCTTGTAGTCATAAGCCCATTTCAGGTACACCGAGCCCCAGGTGAAACCGCCACCAAAGGCGGCCAGGATGAGGTTGTCGCCGCGGTGCAGCTGGCTCTCGTAGTCGGCCAGGCACAGCGGAATGGTGCCGTTGGTGGTGTTGCCGTAGCGCTGGATGTTGAGCATCACCTTTTCGGGGCCCACGCCCATGCGGTGAGCCGTGGCGTCGATGATGCGCTTATTGGCCTGGTGGGGCACCAGCCACGCCACGTCGTCGTTGCCGAGGTGGTTGCGCTCCATCACCTGGCCAGCCACGTCGGCCATGTTGGTCACGGCAAACTTGAACACCGTGGCACCCTCCTGGTAGATGTAGTGCTCTTTGTTGTCCACGGTTTCGTGCGTGGGCGGGCGGCGGCTGCCGCCGGCTTTCTGGTGCAGGTAGGCCTCGCCGCTGCCGTCGGTGCGCAGCACCTGGTCGAGCAGGCCGTAGCCTTCGGTGTTGGGTTCGAGCAGCACCGCCCCGGCCCCGTCGCCGAAGATGATGCAGTTGGCGCGGTCGGTGTAGTCCACGATGGACGACATCTTATCGGCGCCCACCACAATCACCTTCTTATAGGTGCCCGCCTGGATGAACTGGGCCCCAGTGGCCAGCGCAAACAGAAAGCTCGAGCAGGCCGCGTTCATGTCGTAGCTAAACGCCTTGGTGATGCCCACTTCGTTGGAAATGATGTTGGCCGTGGCCGGAAACAGCATGTCGGGCGTGGTGGTGGCGCAAATCAGTAGCTCGATTTCGTCGGGGTGGGTGCCGGTTTTCTCCAGCAGCTGCCGCACGGCCTTGGTGCCCAGCACCGAAGTGCCCTGGTTCTCACCCTTCAAAATGCGCCGCTCCTTAATGCCCGTGCGCGTGGTAATCCACTCGTCGGTGGTATCCACCATTTTTTCGAGTTCCTGGTTGGTCAATACGTACTCGGGTACGTAGGAACCTATCCCGGTAATGGCAGCGGTAATCTTCATACGGGCAAAAGTAGGGGCGGGACGGGAGAAACGAGGACGGTGGGCCAAGCGGGGGTGCCCGGTGCGGCCCTAACCGGCTTATTACCAAAAAATCCGGCCTGGGCCGGATTTTTTAGCAGGGGGCCGCGGCCCCCGATCAGGACTTAAAAGTAGCTTTAATTTGGTCGACAATGCCGGAGGCAGCCATGTTGTAGCCCTGCACCAGCATGTTGCCAATGGCCATGGGCGTACTACGCCCGTGGCCAATAATGGCGTTGTCATTAATGCCCAGGATGGGCGAGCCCCCAATGGCTTCGTAGTTGAAGCGGTCGAAGAACGGGTCGTGCATGTTTTTTCCGGCCAGGATTTCGTATACCGACTCGGCCATCTTCAGCAAGATGTTGCCCGTAAAGCCGTCGCACACCACTACGTGGGCCTTGTCGTTGAACAGGTCGCGGCCCTCCAGGTTGCCCACGAAGTCGATGTGGGGATTCACTTTCAGCAGCTGGTGGGCCGCCTGGGTGAGGGCCGTGCCCTTGCCTTCTTCCTCGCCCAAGTTCATCAGGCCCACCCGGGGGTAGGCAATGCCCAGCACGTACTGCGCGTAGAGCGAGCCAAGCTCGCCAAACTGCTCCAACATTTCGGGCTTGCACTCAGCGTTGGCGCCCACGTCGAGCAGAATTCCAAACTCGCCGTTGAGCTTGGGAACGAAGTTGGCAATGGCCGGCCGCAGCACGCCCGACACCGCTTTCACCGTGAACATGGCGCCCACGAGCATGGCTCCCGTGCTGCCAGCCGAGCAAAAGGCCTCTACCTCGCCACTGTGCAGCAGGCGGTAGCCCACGGCGATGCTGGAATCCTGCTTTTGCTGAAAGGCTTTAGCCGGGTGCTCGCCCATCTCGATGATTTGCGAGGCAGGTACGAACTCGAAGGCATTCGGCGCGAAGCCGGTGGTGGGCAATAAGGGCCGTACCGCGTCCTCCTGGCCAATTAAAACGATGGTGGCTTTACCAGCAAGCCGTTCGGCGGCCAGCAGCGCCCCCGCGACGGCAGCCTGGGGGGCGAAATCGCCGCCCATGGCGTCCAGGGCAATTTTCATGAACGAGTAATTAGGTCAGCGGATAAGGTTCCCACAAAAAAGCATTCCGAACCGGCCCCCGTCCGGGGAGGGGGGCGGCCCGGAATGCCTCCGGTGCCGCGAAGTAACGACTTCGCGGGCTATTCCTCGTCAGTATCGGGGGCGGCCGCGGCGGCCACTTTGCTGAAGTTCTTGATGGCTACCTTGCCGTGCAGGTACAGGTGCCGTCCACCACGTAGGCCTTGTGGCGCAGGTGCAGCTCGCCGGTGTTCGAGCACAGGGTCACGGCCTTAGGGGTCAATTTGTGGTGGCTGCGGCGTTTGTCGCGGACGGAAGAGGAGGTGCGGCGCTTAGGATGGGCCATGAGTCAGGAAGCGTTGAAAGTGGAGATGTTGAATGAAGGGCACGGCCGACGGAGGCCGTATGGGGAACAAATTGATAACACGCCGGCGCCAGCGGGCGGACTGACCTCCCCGGGCCAGCCTATGAAATCAACGGGGGTCAGTTTAAATTGCGAAGGGCGGCCCAGCGCGGGTCGGCCGGCTCGTCGTCATCGGAGTCGTCCTGGTCGCGGCTGGTCGAAAAAATGTGTTTAGTGGGCGCGTCGGGGTTTTCGTCGGGCTCGTTTTGGAAGCGTGGGTGCAGCCGTTTCATGGGCAGCGCCAGGCCAATGTAGTCGTAGAGGTGCTGGGCGAGGGGCAGCACCTGGGTATCGGGTGTGATTTGCAACACGTTGTCGTCCAGCTCTTTGTTCTCGTCGCCGAAGCGTACGAGTAGCGTTTCTTCAAGGTCCAGCGGCTGATCGTACTCGTCGAGGCTGCGGTCGCAGGCCAAGCCTACCGTGCCCGTGATGTGGAAGTTGAGCGTGAGTAGGCGCTCGGTGCGTGTGGCTTCTACTTCGGCGTGCAGCTGGCCCTGCTCCACGAGCGGGGTTTCGAAGAGGGCGAAGAAATCGGGCCCCAGCTCGTAGTCGAAGCGGACCGTTTTGGGGCCCAGCTTCACCAGATTCAAGTCGTATTGGCTTTCTTTTTTCACGGCGTACGCACTAGCAGGGTGCAAAAGTACGAAAATTCGGTGATTAGGCAAGTATAGAGCTTCATTTAGGGCCCCAGCGCTTGGCCTGCAAGTGGCCTACCGGGCGCTGCGCGGCTCGGCCGCCGCCTGGCGCTGCCGCCAGATGTCGGCGGCCATGAACACGGCGGCCCGGAACGACGACGCATCGGCCCGATACTGGCCGGCAATGCCGTAGGCCGTGCCGTGGTCGGGCGAGGTGCGCACCACCGGCAGCCCGGCGGTGAAGTTGACGCCTCGCTCGAAGGCCAGCAGCTTGAACGGGATGAGGCCCTGGTCGTGGTAAAGCGACAGGGTGGCGTCGAACTGTCGGAACTGTCCATTGCCAAAGTAACCGTCGGCCGGGTAGGGCCCAAACACGAGGTGGCCGTCGTGCAGAAACTGCTTGAGCACGGGCTCCACTACGGCCATTTCCTCGCCGCCGAGCAGGCCGTTTTCGCCGGCGTGGGGGTTAAGGCCCAGCACGGCCACGCGGGGCTTGTCGATGCCAAAATCAACTTTCAACGACTTGAGCAGCAGCTGAATCTTCTTGCGCAGCAGGTCGGGCGTGAGGCGGGCGGGCACGTCGCGCAGAGCCATGTGGCCGGTGGCGGTGGCCACGCGCAGGCCCGACTCGTCGTCGGCCAGCAGCATCAGGCTCTCAGGGGCCCCAAAGTAGGCCGTCAGGAACTCAGTGTGGCCAGGGTAGCGAAATTCGGGGCCCTGGGTATTGTCCTTGCTGATGGGAGCCGTTACGAGGCCGTCGAGTAGGCCGGCTTTAAGGTCGCGGCTAGCGGCGAGCAGGCTCTCGCGGGCCGCCTGGCCGGTGGCAGCCGAAGGCTGGCCGGGGGCGAGGTGAAAATCTTCGTCCCAGCAGGTCACGGCGTTGAGGCGGCCGGGGGCAATGTCGGCGGCGTCGCGCAGCTGCCGGAAGGCCAGCGGCTCGGCGTCTTTAGCTACCGGAAACTCGTCAAACAGGGCTGTGGCCGTGCCGTACACCACCGGGGTGCACAGCTTTAGCACCCGCTCGTCGAGCAGCGTTTTGTAAATGACTTCGGGGCCGATACCGGCGAGGTCGCCTACGGAAAAACCGAGGCGGGGAAGGGAGGTGGGCATAAAATCGTATTAAACGTCATGCTGAGCGCAGCCGAAGTATCTCTACTGCTGAGTAATCCGGTCCTTGGAACGATTGAATTACTTACGCAGTAGGGATGCTTGGCTCGCTCAGCATGACGGTCTACTTGTTCAAGGTATTCAATTGCTTGGTAAGGAACTCATACAGCAGCCGTACGCCGACGCCGGTGCCGCCCTTGCCGCGGTAGTTGTCGGGGGCCGTCAGGAAGGCCGGGCCGGCAATGTCGAGGTGCAGCCAGGGGTAGCCTTCGGCGAAGCGCTCCAGGAACTTGGCGGCCGAGATGTGGCCGGCCTCGCCCTTGCCCAGGTTGCTCAGGTCGGCAATGTCGGACTTGATATGGGCGGCGTACTCATCCCAGAGCGGGAATTCGACCAAGCGCTCGTGCGTGCGGTGGCCTGCGGCGTGCAACTGCTGCATTGTGGGGGCCCCGGCGGTGCCCAGCACGGCGCTGCCCTCGGTGCCGATGGCGCGCACGGCGGCCCCGGTAAGGGTGGCTAGGTCAATGACCAGCTCAGGGTCGTATTTCTTAGCGAAGCTAAGTGCGTCGGCCAATAGCAGGCGGCCTTCGGCGTCGGTGTTTTTCACTTCCACCGTCAGGCCGCTGTGCATCGTGATGACGTCGCCGGGCACGAAGGCCAGGCCCCCGGGGCGGTTGTCGGTGGCGGGCACCAGGCCGATGACGTGCAGCGGCACCTGGTTTTTGGCCAGCGCGTAGAGCGTGCCGGCCACGGCCGCGCCGCCGGCCATGTCGCACTTCATCATGTCCATGCTGTTCGGCGTGGGCTTGAGGCTGAGGCCCCCGGTGTCGAACACCACGCCCTTGCCCACCAGCACGTACGGCTTGGCGTTCTGCGCGTTGGCGGGCTTCCACTCCATAATGCTGAACGTGGGCGGCTCGGGCGAGCCCAGGTTCACGGCCAGCAGGCCGCCCATGCGCAGGGCCTCTATGCGGGCCAGGTCGAGGATGTCGGTGGTGTAGCCGGCCTCGTCGCCAGCGGCGGCCATGCGCTCCGCGAATTGCTCGGCGTTGAGCTTGTTGACGGGCGCGTTCACCAGGTCGCGGGCCAGGGCCACGCCTTGCAGCACGTGGCCCAGCTCGCGCACTTGAGTGTCCGTAGCCGCATCACCCACCAGTGTAATGGTGGTCAAGGCCGGGGCCTTGCGCGATTTCTCGTCGGTCTTGTAGCCTTCAAACTGATACGCCGTCAGGGCCAGGCCTTCGGCTAGCGCCAGGGCCCCGGTGGGCTCGTCGGTCAGGTTTTGGATGAAAACCTCGGTTACTTTCTCCGCCTTCAGCAGGCCGTGGAGTTGGTGGCCGCTGCGGCGCAGGGCTTCCAGCACCTGGTCAGCGGTGGGCTTGTCGGCCAGCGTTACGTAGTAGTGCTGGTGGCTAAAGTGGTTGAGGTGAACGAGTTTCTGGTGGTCAGCCAAGGCGGCTTCGACATAGGCGCGGGCTGCTTCGGGTAAGTCGCCGGCCGCCGCGGCGGGCAGCGCGGTGGTGCCGTGGGGCAGCAAAAAAACCTGGGTGGCCTGGGCCGGTGCCGTGGCCGCGTGAGCAAGTTGGGGAAGCATAAATAAAGGAGAAAGGCAGAATCGGTGGGACCACAAACTTAACAAAAAGGCCCGCCGTGCGGTGCGCGGCGGGCCTTTGTGGGGCGTTGGCGGCTAGGCCTGGGCGTCGAAAGCCGTCTGGATGGCCTGCACGCCTTGCAGCGCGTCGGCGCCGAGGTGCACGTGCAGGGCCCGCCGCTCGTACTTCTGCAGGGCCTCTAAGTCGCCCTGGGCCTGGGCGTTTTCGAGGGTGCCGAAGGTGTAGGAGCGGCCCGGTAGCGGCAGGTCGGGGTTGTGGTCAGCCGTTAGTTGCAAGAACAGGCCGGTGTTGGGGCCCCCTTTGTGGTACTGGCCGGTGGAGTGCAGGAAGCGCGGCCCGTAGCCGAACGTGGTGGCCGTGAGCAGGCGCGCCATCAAGCTGGTGCGCAGCTTGTCGAAGGCCGCGTTCAGCTCCGGAGATTCGGTGAGGTATGCCTGAATCGATACGAAGTCGCCTTCTTTGGCTTGGCCAAAGAAAGCGGCTAGCAGCTGGGCAGCATCGGCGGCCTGGGGCACGCCGTAGTAGTCGAGGCCACCGGCTGATAGGGCTTTTTCCTGCTCCGGTAGGTGGCCTTCGTCGGCCACCACTTTCATTAGGCGGTCGGTGGCCGATTTGCTTTCCTGCACGTTGGGCTGGTCGAAGGGGTTGATGCGCAGCACGGCGCCTACCACCGAAATGGCCATTTCCCAGCGGAAAAACTCCTGGCCCAGGTCCAGCGCGTCAATCAGCGAAATGCTGATGACCGGGTGGCCAGCAGCCTCCAGCGCTTTCAGCTTGGCCTTGTTATCGGCATCTTCCTCGCTCTCGTAGCCCACGTACACGAACACCCGGTCCTGGCCGTACACGTCTGGGGCCCCCACGGGCTCACCGGCCACGGGCAGAATGCCCTTGCCGTGCTTGCCGGTGCTCTCCGCCGTGAGCTGCTCCAACCACAGGCCCAAGTCGCTCAGCGAAGGTGGCGTAACCAGCGTCAGTTTGTCGCGGCCTTGCGTGGCCAGCACACCCAGGGCCGTGCCCAATTCCAGGCCCGGGTTCTGGTCAACGGGGCCGTAAGCACCGCAGGCGCGCATCATGCGGACGGCACGCGCCAGGATTTCGCCCACGTTCAGGCCGTACAAGGCGGCTGGCACCAGGCCGAAGTAGGTGAGAGCCGAGAAGCGGCCGCCCACCGACTCAAAGTTCAGGAACACGTGGCGGTAGCCAAGCGAGTTAGCCGTAGCGATAAATTTCGAGCCCGGGTCGGTGATGGCCACGAAGTTTTCGCCGGCCTTATCGCCCTTGATGGCTTTTACCTTGTCGTAAAAGAAATCGCCGAAGGCCAGCGGCTCGGCCGTGGTGCCCGACTTGCTGGCCACGATGAATAGCGTGTCGGCCAGCGGCAGCGTGTCGGCAAAGTGCTGCACCGTGCCGGGGTCGGTGGTATCCAGGATGGAAATGGGCAGGCCCTTTTCACCTTGCGGGAAAGATTTTTGGAACACGATGGGGGCCATCGAGCTGCCGCCCATGCCCATCACCAGCACGTGCTTGAAGCCGTTACCGATGACGTCGTTCACGAACGTGTCGAGCTTGGGCAGGGCCGTCACCATCGTTTCGGCCACCCGCAGCCAGCCTGTGAAGTCGCGGATGCTCTGCTGGGCCTCTGCGTCGTCGGTCCACAGCGCGGCATCCGTGTCCCAGAATCCTTGGGTGAACTGGGCAGCGTTAAACTCCTGCAGCTTAGCGTCTACTGCGGCCTGGTACTGGCCCAGTTGCATTGTGGCAGGGGCCGTGGTTTCGGCCAGGGCGGCCACGCGCTTCTTGTCCAGCGAGTCCATCAGTTTGCCAAAGGGCTCGTTGAATTTCTTGGCGCCGTCCACTTCCAGCTCGTGGGCCAAGCCTTCCAGGTCGAGGCCCACGGTGGGCAACGCTTTCAGTACATCGGCCACTTGGTCGAGGTTGTCTTCGAGGCGCACGGCGGGCTGGCCTTTCTCGCGGAACAGGTTCAGCGTTTCCAGCGGAATGGTGTTCACGGTGTGGGGCCCAATCAAGCCGTCCACGTACTTCAGGTCGTCGTACTTCGGGTTTTTGTTGCCCGTGCTGGCCCACAGCAGGCGCTGCGACTCGGCACCTTTTGCCTTGAGGGCGTCCCACCGGGCCCCAGCGAAAATCTTTTTGTAGTCCTGGTACGCCTGCTTGGCGCTGGCCACGGCCACCTCGCCCACCAGGGGCTTGGCAATTTCGGCCTGGTCACCACCGGCGGCCACCATTTTCTCCAGCTGCGGATCAATCAGCACGTCGATGCGGCTGAGGAAGAAGCTGGCCACTGAGTCAATGCGCGCAACGGGGTGGCCGGCCTTCAGCCGGTCTTTGAGGCCGCCAATGAAGGCTTCGGCCACGGCCTTGTAACGTTCCACGCTGAAAATCAGCGTCACGTTCACGTTAACGCCTTCCGAAATTAGCTTGCGGATGGCGGGCAGGCCCTCCAGCGTAGCGGGCACTTTGATCATCACGTTGGGCCGGTCCACGGCCTTCCAGAAGCGCAGGCCTTCGGCAATGGTGCCCTCGGTGTCGTTCACCAGCTTGGGCGATACTTCGAGGCTCACGTAGCCGTCGCCGGCGTTGGCCGCATCGTCGTACAGCGGCCGGAACAGGTCGCAGGCGGCCTGCACGTCGGCAATGGCCAGCTCTTCGTAGATGTCGTTGGTCGACTTGCCTTGCAGGGCCAGGGCCTTGATGGCGTTGTCGTAGTCGTCGCTGCCGCCAATGGCTTTTTCAAAAATGGCGGGGTTGGACGTGACGCCGCGCAGCTGGTCGTCGGTGATGAGTTTCTGCAACTCGCCGTTGATGAGGATTTTGCGGCGGATGAAGTCGAGCCAGATGCTTTGGTCGAGGGGGCGGATGGCAACCAGTGGGTTCATATCGGAGGGGAATGAGCAGAGATGCGGGTGCGAAGGTGGGCTTTCTTTGCGAAACCACCGCTTCTTTTACGCAAGAAGCGGCACGTTTGGGGGCCCGGCGGCCAACTTTTGCTCGCCGGGGCCCCTAGCTTTGCGCCGTTCGCCCCTCTTTTTCGCCCGCCCCGCCCGGTGCAAGACTACCTGCTTTTCGTTGATACCGAGACCACTGGCCTGCCCGCCGGCTGGCGGCGGCCCTACGCCGACGAGGCGGCCTGGCCCCACCTGGCCCAGCTGGCCTGGGTGGTGTACACCCGCGCCGGGGCTCTGGTGAAGGCCGAAAACCACTACCTGCGCGTGCCCGCCGGCACCATGCAGCCCACGGCCCAGGCCATTCATGGCCTCAGCACCGAGTTTCTGGCGGCCGAGGGCAAGGCGCTGGGCCCCGTGCTCGGGGCCCTAGCCGCCGACCTGGCGCAGTATCAGCCGCTGGTGGTGGGCCACTTCGTGCAGCTCGATTTCCACATGCTGGGCGTGGGTTTCCTGCGGGCGGGGCTGCCCAACCCGCTGCCGGGGCTGCCCACGTTTTGCACCATGCTGCCCACCGGGCCCCTGGCGCGGGTGCTGGCCCCCCCGCCCGGCCGCGAGCTGCTGCGCCTCAACGAGCTCTACGAATACCTGTTCAACGAGCCCCTGGACCGCCACCACGACGCCCAAACCGACGCCGAGGCCACCGCCGAGTGCTTCTTCGAGCTGCTGCGCACCGGCTACCTCACCGAGGCCAGCCTCACCCAGCAGGTGCCGCTGGCCGAGCCCGTAGCCGCGGGGCCCTTTGAGTGGCTGGGGCCCCAAGGGCGGCGGTGGGCAGCTGGGGCGGCGGGCGCCGCACTACTGATTTTTCTTATCTCGCTATACTATTACTATGGATAACCGCCTCGCTTTTTTGCAAACAGTGCCGCCCTTCAGTGAGCTGCCCACCGAGGTGCTGGCCGGCGTGGCCGACTTGCTCCAGGAAGTGGAATACGCTAAGGAAACCCTGATTTATAAGCAGGACGTGACCAAGCTGCGGGGCGTGGACCTGCTGGTGGCCGGTAGCTACGAAACGTTTTTCTACGACAGCGAGCAGCACAAGCGCCTGGCCGAAGAGTACCGCCCGGGGGCCTGCTACGGCGGCATGTCCATTCTGCTGAACAAGAAGCGCTCCATCCGCACGGTGGTGGCGCGCAAGGGCACGCGGGTGTACTTCTTGCCCCGGCGCGATTTTAGGGCCCTGTGCCTGGCTTACAAGGACTTCTTCCACTACTTCACCACCCGCTACGGCGAGCGGATGCTGAACGAGGAGTATGCCCACTTTATCCGCCCCACGGCCGCCCCGGAGGAAAATTTCATCGCCGCCGACCAGATTTATTCGCGCAAAATCGAAACCCTCGAAACCCGCGACCTGGTGGAGTGCCCCGGCGCCACGCCCATCTTCGAAGCGGCTCAGCGCATGGCCCGCGGCAAGGTGAGCTGCCTGTTTGTGCGCGACCCCGGGGGCCCCATTGTGGGCTACGTGACGGACATTGTGCTGCGCGACGCCGTGGTGGCCAAGTGCCTGGACGCCAAGCGCCCGGTGGCCGACATCCTGGCCATGCCCATCGTGTCCATCGCCAGCGACGCCTTCGTGCACGAGGCCATCTTGCTGATGTTCCAGACCAAAACGCGCTACCTGCTCATCGAGAAGGGGGGCGAGTTTGTGGGGTTCCTGAGCCGCAACAAGCTGCTGAGCGATTTGGCGCAGTCGCCGTTTATGTTCATCCAGGCCGTGAAGCTGGCCCAGTCGCCGCGCGAGCTGCGGCTGCGCTGGCGCAAGGTGCCCGAAATTGTGAACCAGCTGCTGAGCCGCGGCGTGAAGGCCGAGCTGGTGAACCAGGTCATCACGACGGTGGCCGACACCATCGCCCTGAAGGTAATTGAAGGCGTGCTGGCCGAGATGGGGCCCGCGCCGGCCAAGTTCGTGTTCATGGTGCTGGGCAGCGAAGGGCGGCAGGAGCAAACCCTGCTCACCGACCAGGACAACGCCATCGTGTACGAGGACAAGGCCAACGAGCAGCGCGAGCTGGTGCGCGAGTATTTCCTGCGCTTTGCCAGCACCGTATCCGACCGCCTCGACCAGACGGGGCTGAGTTTGTGCACGGGCGGCTTCATCGCCCAAAACCCGCGCTGGACGCACTCGCTCTCGCACTGGAAGCGCAACTACCACGAGTGGATCGACGACTCGAACCCGGAAACGGCCATGCAGTTTTCGACGTTTTTTGACTGCCGGTTTCTGTACGGCGAGCCCGAAATCATGGACGAGCTGCGCGCCTTCATCCGCACCGAGCTGGACCGGCCCTTGGACCGCTTCCTGCATTACATGGCCACCAACGCCTTGCAGTACGAGCCACCGCTCACGTTTTTCCGCAACTTCCGCACCTTCGCCCAGGGCGACCAGCAGGTATTCGACCTCAAGAAAACCATGACGCCCATCGTGGACCTGGTGCGCGTGTACGCCCTGCGCCACCAAGTGTTCCAGACCAACACCGGGGCCCGGCTGGCCCAGCTGCGCGCGCGCGGCGTGTTCACCGAAAAGGAATACCAGGAGCTGCTGCAAGCCTACTACTACCTGATGGGCATGCGCCTGAAAAAGCAGGCCCGCCAGCTCATCGATGACCTGATGCCCGCCACCAACTACCTCGACCCCAAGGAGCTAACCCAGGTTGAGCGCGTGACGCTAAAGGAAATCTTCAAGGTCATCGCCGATTTCCAGGTCAAAATCAAGGTCAGCTTCACGAAGGCGTTGTAAAGAAAGAAGCCGCCGTGGGGCCCCACAGCGGCTTCTTTCTTTATAGAAAAATGTCATGCAGAATAAAACATCGTGCTTCGCTGCGCACTGCACGACGTTCTGAGGACCTGGTGATTTACTTGGGCCCCCGGGGCCCTAAAACTCGCGCGGGACCACGGGCTCTTCCTGGCCGAACAGCGACGACTCGCGCAGCATGAGCTGGGGCTTGAGCACGATGCGCGGGGGCGAGTAGTTGGGGGTGCGCTTGAGGATTTGCAGGAGCAGGTTCACGGCGGTTTCGCCCATCTGCTCGCCGCGCTGGTCCACGGCCGTCAGGCGTGGGTGCGTCATGGTGGTGAAGGGCTCGTTGCTAAAGCAGGCGATGGCGAAGTCCTGCGGCACCCGGATGCCGTGGCTCTCCAGCACTTCCAGGGCCCCCACGGCGGGGAAGGCGTAGGCGGCAAACACAGCGTCGGGCCGCTCGGCCAAGCCCATGAGGTAGTCCATGCCGTCGCGGCCCGATTCCTGGTTCGAGCGCGGCAGCGAGTACACCAGGCGCTCGTCGAAGGGCAGGCCATGGGCCTCCAGGGCGGCTTGGTAGCCCAGCAAACGGTTGCGGCTGGTGTTGAGGTGCTGGGGCCCCGCGAAGTGGGCAATGCGCCGGCAACCCTGCCGGATGAGGTGCGTCACGGCATCATAGGCCCCGAGGTGGTCGTCGAGCACCACGGCCGTGCTGCCGGGCAGGTCGGGCATGCGGTCGAAGAAAATGAGCGGCGTGCCCTGCTGCTGCACCTGGCGGAAGTGGTTGAGGTCGAGGTCGGTGCCTTTTGATACTGATACCAGGATGCCCTCGACCTGCGAGGCCAGCAGCGCTTCCACGTTCTGGCGCTCGCGCCGAATGTCTTCGTTCGACTGGCACATCATCACGTTGAAGCCGGCGCGGCTGGCAATTTTCTCGATGCCGTTCATCACGGCCGGGAAGAAGTAGCCGTTGATGTGCGGCACAATAACGCCCACCGTGTTGCTGCGCCCCTTGCGTAGGGCGGCGGCGAGGCTATTGGGCAGGTAATTCAGCTCCTGGGCCAGCTGGCGCACGCGGGCCTTGGTGGCCTCGCTGATGCTGGGGTGGTCACTGAGGCCGCGCGAGACGGTGGACGTGGACAAGCCCAACTGCGCGGCGAGTTCGGCGATGGATATCCGCTTGTTAGTGTTGGCCAAAGCTCAAAATCAGTTAAAACCGGGGAGTAGGACAGGTCGGGCCGGCGGGGCCCGCGGCTGGGAGGGCCCAGATAAGGGGCCAAGGTAGCGAAGAATGCGGGTTTAGCCGCCCCCGGGGCCCCACGCGGGGCCCCGGGGACTACCTTTGCGGCCCCGCCGCGCCCTTCCGCCGCGCCGGGGCCCCGCATGCACTCCCCCGTCAAACCCAAGAAACACCTCGGCCAGCATTTCCTCGCCGACCCCAACATCGCCCGCCGCATTGTGGGGGCCCTGCGCCGGCCCGACGCCGTGCACGAAGTGCTCGAAATCGGCCCCGGCACGGGCGTGCTCACGCAATTTTTGCTGCAAGACCCGGCATTTACGACCAGCGTAGTGGAAATCGACCCCGAATCGGTGGTGTACCTTAAGGCCACGTACCCGGCCCTGGCGCCGCGCATCTTCGCCACCGATTTCCTGAAGCAAGACGTGGGGGCCCTATTTCCGGGCCAGCCGCTGGCCATCATCGGCAATTTCCCCTATAACATCAGTAGCCAGATTTTCTTCCAGGTGCTGGCGAATCGGCAGCAGGTGCGCGAGGTGGTGGGCATGATTCAAAAAGAAGTGGCTGAGCGCTTAGCCGAGCCGCCCGGCTCGAAAACCTACGGCATCCTGAGCGTGCTGCTACAAGCGTTCTACACCATTGAGTACCTGTTCACGGTGCCGCCCCACGTGTTCATCCCGCCGCCCAAAGTTGAGTCGGCCGTGGTGCGCCTCACCCGCAACGCCACCGAGCACCTGGGCTGCGACGAAAAATTATTTTTCCGCGTCGTGAAGCAAGCCTTTTCCACCCGCCGCAAAACCCTGCGCAACGCCCTCAAGCCCCTGGGCCTCTCGGCCGAAGCCATGGCCGGCGACATTTTCGACAAGCGCGCCGAGCAGTTAGGCGTGGCGGAATTTGTGGGCTTGACGAAGCTGGTGGAGGGCGCGCAATGAAGATGCAAAAGGTAATTGGGCGTTGCTGCCTCTTGCTGCTAATTGGTTGGATGAGTGGTTACTCCGCTCCCGAAAGAACGCCAGTAGCGGGTCGTTACTACACTGCGCCTACAGAAGATGGCGACTCACGACTGTATTTCAACGACCCCAAGCTAGGATCGATAGAGCTTGGCGCTCCCTCAGTAGTTGGTACAGCCAAGGGCTACGTGGCGTCTTTCGAAGGTGGTGAAAACGGTTGCTACCTATTTCCAGCAGGTGTCGCTACAGCAGAAGCTGCTCGCAACGGACGGATTGGCCCCATAACTGACACTGCTTGCAAGCAAAAGGTGTTTCAACTTACCGGCGACTCCTTACAGCTTAGGTCACTTTTTGATTAAGATAATGTCCCACTGCCTGATAATCGATGAAATGCACCCCTCGCTGCTGCCGATGCTGGCCAGCATTGGCGTGGCGGCCGATTACCGGCCCGGGCTGACCGCGGCCGAAGTGCCCGGGGCCCTGGCGGCCAAGCCCTACGATGGGCTGGTGGTGCGCAGCAAATTGCGCGTAACGACCGAGCTGCTGGCCCGGGGGCCCCAGCTGCGCTACGTGGCCCGGGCCGGCGCTGGCGTTGATAACATCGACGAGGCGGCGATGGCGGCGGTGGGCGTGACCTTGCTGAATGCGCCCGAGGGCAACCGCGACGCAGTGGGCGAGTTTGCCACCGGACTGCTGCTGAACTTGTTGCGCCACATCGGGCGGGCCGATGGTCAGGTGCGGCAGGGCATTTGGAAGCGCGAGGCCAACCGCGGCGAGGAAGTGGGGGGCAAGACCATCGGCCTGCTCGGCTACGGGCACATGGGGCGAGCGTTTGCGCGGCGGCTGGGGGCCTTTGGGTGCACCATGCTGGCTTATGACCACGACCCGGCCGTAGCGCCCGACGCTCACGCCGCGCTGGTGCCGCTGGCCGAAATGCAGGCCCGGGCCGACGTGCTCAGCCTGCACATTCCGTATTCGGTGGCCAACCACCACTTCGTAAACCACAACTTTTTGGCCGGTTTCCAGCGGCCGCTGTGGCTGCTGAATACGGCCCGCGGCGAGGTGCTCGACCACGCCGCGCTGGTGGACGGCTTGCAGGACGGGCGCGTGTACGGGGCGGCGCTCGACGTGCTCGAAAATGAGCGCCTGGCTACCCTCTCGGGGCCCCAGGCGGCGCGCTACGAGTTTCTGAAAGGCGCTGATAACGTGCTGCTCACGCCCCACATTGGGGGCTGGACGCACCAGAGCTACCAGCGCATCAACGAGGTGCTGGTGGGCAAACTGGCGGCGTTTTTGGCCGCCGCTGGTGGGGGCGCTGGGGAGTAAAACGGTTTGTTGTATCTTTGCCCCGAACCTAACGCAGGGAGAACGGTTGGCCGCGTGCCAGCCGTTCTCCTTGCTTTTTAGCCAACCTGTAACTCTTCCCGCTACCTCATGGCCACCATCAATTATTATTCCCCCGAAGGCCTGCAAAAACTGAAAGACGAGCTGCAAGACCTGAAAGTGAAAGGCCGCGCCAAGGCCGCCGAAGACCTGCGCGAAGCCCGCGACAAAGGCGACCTGAGCGAGAACGCCGAGTACGACGCCGCCAAGGACGCCCAGGGCCTGCTGGAACTGAAAATATCGAAGCTGGAGGAAGTCGTGGGCAACGCCCGCGAGCTGGACGAAACCAACATGGACCTCAGCAAAGTGCTCATTATGAGCAAAGTGAAGCTGAAAAATACCAAGAACAACGCCGTGCTGAATTACACCCTCGTGGCGGAGGAGGAGGCCAACCTGGCCACCGGCAAAATCTCGGTGAAATCGCCTATCGGCAAGGGCCTGCTGGGCAAATCGGTGGGCGACGTGGCCGAAATCACGGTGCCGGCTGGCAAGCTGCAATTTGAAGTGCTGGAAATCAGCCGGTAGGTTTTTTTGGCTTTTAGCCGCTGGCTACTAGCTGTTGGCTGCAAGCGTCGATAAGACGTTTGCAGCTTTTTTTTGGGCAATCCCTGGGGCCCCAGCTGCCCCTTTTTCAAAAAAAAGTGCGCAGCTTGCATTCCTAATCAACCACGGCACTAACAGCTACTAGCTGATAGCCAATAGCTAAAAAATATGCCTTCCATTTTCTCCCGCATCGTTTCGGGCGAGCTGCCCGCCTACAAAGTGGCCGAGGACGGCCAGCACCTGGCGTTTCTCGACATTACGCCCTTAGTGGAAGGCCACACGCTGGTGGTGCCCAAGCAGGAAATCGACTACATTTTTGATATGACGCCCGACGCGCTGGCGGCCCTGCACGTGTTTGCGCAGCGCGTGGCCAAGGGCGTGGCGGCGGCCGTGCCGTGCAAGCGCATCGGCGTGGCCGTCATCGGCCTGGAGGTGCCCCACGCGCACATCCACCTCATCCCGATGAACAAGGTGGCGGACATGAACTTCGCCAACCCCAAAATAAAGGTGGCCGACGACCGAATGGCTGAGCTGGCCGCCGCCATTGCCGCGAAAGTGGACGGCGGCAGCGGCCTGGCCGAGGCCGAAGCCGCCCGGGCCCCCGCGGCCCCCACTAACGACCCCACGGTGCAGCAGCTGCAGAAAATGTGCACCGGCCTGCGCTTCGTGTCGGAGTCGGACGCGCCGCTGGAGCCCGTGAGCTACGCCGCCCCGGCCGGGGCCCCGGCGCCCGCCGCGCTGTTCCAGCTGCTGGGCGAGCCGGCGGGTACGGTGGTGAAAACCAAGGAGCTGACCGATTTCCTGAGCCAGCACACCGCCGACAACGGCGTGCTGCACGACCCTGCTCAGGCCAATCGCTACAAGGCCCTGCAATTTTTCCTGAAGCAGGAGCTGGACGGCACGCAGGTGTATTTGGTGGGCGAGGAGCCCCAAATCCGGGCCTACGCCCTGGGCCGCGACGCCAACGGCCGCCTGGCCGGCTTCAAAACCGTGCTCACGCAAACCTAGCGCGGTGCCCGAACTGCACCCGAAGTATTCAACGTGCGGCCCCGCCGTGGCCGCGCCATAAATGCCTGATGTGAGAAAATCTCTTTTTCTGCCGCTGGCCGGGGCCCTACTTGCCGCGCCCGCGGCGGCCCAAACCCCGGCCGTACCCGTGCCAGTGGCGGCCGCGCTGCAAAAAATCAGCCCCGCTGATTTTCGGGCCCACGTGCAGTACCTGGCCGACGACCGCCTGCGCGGCCGCCTGCCCGGCACGCCCGGCTACCAGCTGGCCGTGGACTACGTGACGGCCCAGTTCCGGAAAATGGGCGTGCGGCCGGCTGGCGAAAACGGCGGCTTCACCCAGAAAGTGCGGCTGCGGCGCGCCTTCGTCGAGCCGGGCGCTACCTTAAGTTACCAGCCCGCTGGGGGCCCTGCGGTGCCGCTGGCCTACGGCCCCGACGCCATGTTTTACCCCAATCCCGGCCAGGCACAGGTGGCGGCCGAGGCCCCGCTGGTGTTTGCCGGCTACGGCATTTCGGCGCCCGAGCTGGGCTATGACGACTACGCCGGCCTCGACGCTCAGGGGAAAATAGTGGTGCTGACGCGCCAGCCCCTGCGGCAGTTCGGCGACAACGAGCAGCAGTACTTCAACGACTTGCGTACCAAGCTCGAAACCGCCGCCCGCCACGGTGCCGTGGGCGTGCTGCTGGCCAACGACAAAGCCGGGGCCCTGCCGCCGCCGCCGCTCAAAGGCGTAGTGAGCGCGCTGACTCCCGACGGCCAGGTGGCAGTGTCGCACACCTACGCGCCGGGCTCGGTGCAGGTGGTGGGGGCCCTGAGTGCGGCGGCGTTGCAGCAATTATTCGCCGGGGCCCCGCCGATACGGCCCAAACCCTGGGGGCCCTGCGCGCCGGCCGGCCCGCCTCGCAGGTGCTGCCGGGCCGCCTACGCGCCGCCTACCGCAGCCGCTACCAGGACGTGGACGGCTACAACGTGGTGGGTAAAATTGAGGGCTCAGATGCCAAGTTGAAGAACGAGTACGTGGTGCACAGCGCCCACCTCGACCACCTCGGCGTGGGGGCCCCCATCAACGGCGACTCTATTTTCAACGGGGCCCACGACAACGCCACGGGCGTGGCCACGGTGCTGGAAATTGCCCGCGCCTACGGCCGGCTCAAGGTGAAGCCCCGGCGCTCGGTGCTGTTCGTGCTGGTGACGGGCGAGGAAATGGGCCTGCTGGGCTCGGCCTATTTTGCCAAGTTCCCGACGGTACCGCGGGCCGCGCTGGTGGCCGACGTGAACACCGACATGCCCACCATCATCGCGCCGCTGCTGGCCGTGGTGCCACTGGGGGCCGCTCACTCGTCGCTGCTGCAACCGGTGGAAACGGCGGCCGCCTACCTGGGCCTGGCCGTGGAGTCCGACCCCGAGCCGGCGCAGCACCGTTTCATCCGCAGCGACCAGTACAGCTTTGTGGTACAAGGTGTTACGGGGCTCCACCTCAAGTACGGCAACAAGACGGTCGACGGCAAGAACAACCTCAGCGAGCAAGTGCAAAAGTGGCGCGCCGCCACCTACCACAAGCCCCAGGACAACTTCGCCGACGGCACTTTTGATTGGGAAGCGGGCCGCAAATACGCGCAGCTTAATTTCCTAGTCGGCTACCAAGTAGCGCAGGCCACGGCCCGTCCCACCTGGAACAAGGGCGACTTCTTCGGGGCCCGGTTTGGGAAATAAGCGCTGGCTGGTTTGCCAGCAGGCAACCCCTTGGCGGGAGTAAAGTCTATGCAAGAAGCCAGCGCTCATCGCCTTGGCTTTTTACTGGCAGTGGTCTAAAACGGGGCGGTCCGGCGAATTGCCCGAAGGGCTTCTTCGGGCCACGCTTACTAAAAAACAGCGGCTTCGGGCAATCGTAAGAGTGGCCCGACGACTGAAAAAGTCGCCGGACCACCTCGTTTTAGACCAACACCCTTTTACTTAATAGCCCGTCCCGCGCATGGTCCGCTTCCTATTCCTTGGTTTTCTGTTCTTGCAAACCTGGTCGGCCTGGGCCATTAAACCCTTTCCGCAGTGGCTGGCTACACCCGATTCGATGGGCCTGAAGTACCAAAACCTGGCCCTGACCACGCCCGACCACGTGCGGCTGGCGGCGTGGCTGGTGGAGCCCGTGGTGGGGGCCCCCGACCAGCACGCGACGGTGGTCGTGGCGGGCAGCGACTACGGCAACATGTCCTACTTCTTGTTCCACGCCCGGGCCTTGGCGTCGGCCGGCTACCGGGTGTTGCTGTTTGACTACCGGGGCTTTGGCCACAGCGATGCTTTTGCCATCGACCACGACCGGCTGTACTACGACGAGTTTGTCACCGACCTGCGCACGGCTTTCCGGGCGGCGCAGCGCAGGGCCCCGCACCAGCGGGTGGGCATTGCCGGCTTCTCGATGGGCACCTTGCTGGGGGCCGAAGTAGCCGCCAGCACCCGCTGCGATTTCCTGATAACGGACAGCTATTTTGCCAACCCGCAAGCCATCGTGGCCATCCAAGCCACAAAATTCCACCGCACCACGACGCTGCCTGCCGGCGCGCCCCACTACGCCCGCATAGCCCCCAAAATCAACTGCCCCTGGCTGCTCATCGCCGGCACCGAAGACCAACAAACGCCTTTCGCCGACTCGGTGGCTGCGGTGCGGGCGGCCCGGCCCCGGCAGCGCCGCCAGCTGCTGTCTGTGGCATGCGGCCACCTCGGCGCGATAGAAAAACTGACGGAAAGAGAATTTGGCGATGCCTACGTGCGGGCCATCACGCAATTTTTGGCGGGCGAGCTAGCAACCGTGAAGGGCTAATTAGCCCGGCCGCTGTCTACCACTTTTTGCAGCTGGGCCTGGGTGTCGGGGGGCAGGGCGCTCAGTAGGTCGAGGCCCGCGGCGGCTTCGATTTTATCTACCGAGGTGAGGTACTGCTTCCAATCGGGGGCGCTGCTGGCGTCGTTGGGCGTGTCGATGGCCACGACGCGGGCCTGGCCGGCGGCGATGCGGTGGAGGTCGTCGGTGCCTTCGGGCAGCAGCACGATTACCTTCCAGATGCGGGCGGGCACGGTTATGCGGCCCTGGGCGAGGGTTTGGGCGAAGCCGTTTTTGCCGGTGCCGCCGCGGCCGTAGCTGCCCATGATGACGTAGGCTTCGAGGCCGCGCTGCACCTGGGCGCGGGTGTATTCTTCGAGGTGGGCCCAGGTTTGCTGGTTGTTCTGGGGGGACTGGGGCACCATGTTGCTCATCAGGAAAGTGGCCGAATTATCGTCCAAAGTGGCCGTGCGGTCGCCGCTGGGGCAGTTGTGGCCCTTGTCGAAGCCCGAGCCCGAGTAGCTCTGGGGCGTGACCTGAAAGAACTGGCGGGGCAGGGCGGGGTCGGGGCGGAAATCGTTCTGGCGCGGGGCCTGGCCCAAATCGCCCCGGCCCACGTGCCAGCTCGTCCACACCGGAATGCCGCGCGTGGCGTTGTAGCCGCTCGTGAACTGCGGCCGCACCAGCAGGTAGTTGGTGGCGTTGGCCGGGTCGGCGGTGGCGCCGCTGGGGTTGCCGAGCAGCAGGTTGTCGCCGGGGTGGTGGC
>NZ_MDZA01000426.1 GCF_001816125.1 Hymenobacter coccineus
TAGCCCACTTCCAGTGGTTTCTTTTAGTCGGCTTTAGCCGAAACCACCGAATTCCATTCGGCTTCAAACCTATGGACTTTCAGTCCATAGTCGTTTAGTTTATGAAATTTCCCCTGTACTTCTCGCTGGGCCTGGCCGCCGCCGCCGGCCCCGCCTTGGCGCAGCAGCTGCCCGTGCCCCTGGAAGAGGTGGCCTCGTTCGGCCGCCAGCAGCCGCTGGGCGTGGGCGTGTCGCACCAGGGGCGCGTGTTCGTCACGTTTTTGAAGAAGAAAACGAACTACGACTTTGCCCTCGTGGAGCTAGTGAACGGCCAGCGCCGCCCCTACCCCAACGCTGAGTGGAACCGCTGGGACTCGCTCCAGGCCCCCAACCGCTTTGTGAACGTGCAGGCCGCCGTGGTCGACGCCACTGATGCGCTGTGGGTGCTCGACCCCAGCAACCCCGGCGACGACGCGCCGCTCATCGCCGGCATTAAGCTGGTGAAAATCAACCTCACTACCAATAAAGTCGAGCGCATCTACCGCTTCGAGGACCTGCCCCGCGAGCGCACCGGCCTGAACGACGTGCGCGTGGACCCCAGCCGCCAAGTGGCGTACTTATCCGACCCCAAGCTGGCGGCTATCGTGGTGCTCGACCTGAAAACCGGCAAGAGCCGCCTGCTGCTGCAAGGCGACAAATCGGTGATGACGGAACAAGGCTTTGTTCTGCGCATCGACGGCAAAGAGGTGAAGGACAAGACGGGAAAACCATTCAGCAGCAACGTGAACGGTATTGCGCTGACGCCCGATTTCAAGTATCTATACTATCGGGCCATCAACCAAACCAAGCTCTACCGCATCGAAACCGAATACCTGCGCAACCCGGCCCTGCGCCCGGCCGAAGTAGCGGCGCACGTGGAAACGGTGGGCGAGGACGGCATTTCGCACGGCATGCTGGCCGACGACGCGGGCAATATTTACACCTCCGATTCGCCGAACCACGCCATCCAACGCGTGACGCCCGCCGGCCGCTTCGAAACCGTGGCCCACGACCCGCGCCTGCTCTGGCCCGACACGTTTGCCATGAGCCCCGGCGGTTACCTCTACCTCACGGCCACCCAAATCCACCGCCTGCCCAAGTGGAACAACGGCGAGGACAAAGTAGAATACCCCTTCCGCCTCTACCGCGTGAAACTGCCGCAATAGCCCGGACTGTAGCGCGGACTTTGTAGTCCGCAGCTCTCGCTTCGTCCTGCCGGTAATCGTGCGGCGACTGGGCAGCGCCGCGGACTACGAAGGCCGCGCTACAGCCACGCTACTGGTACTGGATGCTAACTACCTCCACCACTTCCGGCAGGGGCCCCAGCGGTAGCGTAGCCGTTTTGCCCAGCTTGGTGCCGATGATGGCCCGCGCAATGGGCGCCACAAAGCCCACCTTGCCCGCCGCCACATCGGCCTCATCCACGCCCACAATGGTGAAGGTGCGCTCGAAACCCACCCGGCCGCCGCTCACGGTGCGCAGCCGCACGGTGGCCCCGAAGCGTACTTCCTTGGCCGGTTGTCCCTGCAGATCAACCACTTTGGCGCTGCCGATGCGCTCGGCCAGCAGCGCCAGGCGGCCGTTGAGCAGCGAGAGGCGGTGGGTGCGGTCGGTGGCGGTGGCGTCGTGGTTGGCCGCAGCAGCGGCGTGCTCGGCTTCGAGGGCCGTGTGCTCGGTGCGCAGCTGCGCCAGGCCCTGGGGCGTGACGTAGTTGGACGTGCCCGGCGGCAGGGCGGCGCGGGGCGGCACAATGGGCGCGGCCTGAACGTCGTCTTCTTTGGTAAATGCGCGGCTCATGAGGGTTGAACGCAGCGGTTGGCATGGGGTTGCCGGCAACCATTGCGGGGCCCCGGGGGTTAATAGCCCCGGCCTACGCCGCTTGCCCAACTCTTCCCGTTGTTATGAACCCATCCCCGGTGGCCCTTTCGCCACTTGCTGAAAAATCCGCTGCCCCGCGCCTCGACAACGCGCTGGTCTGGCTCATGGCCCTCACCTGCGGCCTCGTGGTGGCCAACATCTACTATAACCAACCGCTGCTGGCCGCCATCGGCCGCACCTTTGGCGTCTCCGATAGCCAGGCCAGCCTCGTGGCCACGGCCACCCAGGTGGGCTACACGCTGGGCATCTTGCTGGTGGTGCCGCTCGGCGACATGTTGGAGCGCAAGCGCCTGATGCTGTTGCTGCTGGTGGGCGCGGCTGGCTGCCTGGGCCTGGTGGCTGGGGCCCCCAGCTTTGGCGTGCTGGCCGGGGCCAGCGTGCTGGTGGGCATCTGCTCGGCAGTGCCGCAGCTGCTGCTGCCCATGGCCGCCCACCTGGCCCCGGAGGAAAGCCGGGGCCGCATCGTGGGCCGCATCATGAGCGGCTTGCTCGTCGGCATCTTGCTCTCGCGCACGGCCAGCGGCTACGTGGGGGCCCACTTCGGCTGGCGCGTGGTGTTCGAGGGCGCGGCGGTGCTCATGGTGGCCCTCACGGCCCTGCTGGCCTGGCGCCTGCCCACCGACCGCCCCCACTTTGCGGGCACCTACGGCTCGCTCATGCGCTCCCTCATCACGCTGGCGCGCGAGCTGCCCGACCTGCGGCGCTCGGCGCTGGTGGGCGGCAGCGTGTTCGCCGCGTTCAGCGTGTTCTGGACGACGTTGGTGTTTTACCTCGGCAGCCCGGCCTACGGCTACGGCAGCGACGTGGCAGGCTTTTTTGGGCTGGTGGGGGCCGCCGGGGCCCTGGCCGCACCGCTGGCCGGCGGCCTCACCGACCGACGCGGGGCGGTGTACGCCGTCACGGCGGGGCTGGGGCTAGCCTTGGCTTCGTACCTGCTGCTGGGTGTGAGCGGCGGCTACCTGGCCGGGCTGGTGCTGGGCATTCTGCTGCTCGACGTGGGCGTGCAGTCGGTCCACATCTCCAACCAGACGCTCATCTTTTCGCTGCGCCCCGAGGCCCGCAGCCGCCTCAACACGGTGTACATGACCGGCTACTTCACTGGCGGCTCCCTGGGCTCCATCGCCGGCGGCCTGGCCTGGACGCACTTCGGCTGGGCCGGCGTGTGCCTAGTGGGCAGCGCCTTCGTAGCGTTGGCGTTGGCGCTGCACCGGTTTTATGGGCGGTAGGGTTATAATTTACGAAAGATGCTGCGTGAGTAAATCTTCGTACTGCGCAGCCCATTCGTCATAATCGCGGATACCGCGGAATGCATGGGCTACGATCATAAGCTTATCACAAAGCGGCTCAAACAAAGATGCTTGTATTCGGGAATCAAACCACGAGCGTAGCGGGCTAATATCCATCAGCACTATCATCGCCCAGTAGCGTACTTTCTCATTGGGGCTATCCAATTGTTTACCAAGCAAGTCAAGCACTTGTTTAGCAGCAAGAAATACGTTGCTATTACTCCTCAGTGATCCTGAATAGTTCGCCGCCGCCGCCGTATCAGGTGAAGCCGAAATAGCGGAGAGCAACGCCTCGATTCCGGGCTTGTCCAAAAGATTTAACGCTCGACCAGCCCGATCAACCACTGGCCCATCGTCTAACATCAGGCAAGTAAGTAACAAGGGAATAACTACGTCTGCATCATTCTGTAACTGAACTGCATAACGCTTAATTAGAATCTCCAGACAACAAAATAATATTCGATTATTACTCGATTCAGCTATAATCTCCAACAGTTCTGAATAGCGGTTATTGCCATCATCCAGCTGTTCCAAGGCTTGATGAAACTCATCTTGGCTGCCGTTCCCTACCAGCCAAAGTAACCCTCGCGTATCCATTACCCCAGCCGCCCAATGCACACCGCTAAACTGGTGCGCCAGTGCGGAATAGCCACGCCGAGCACCGTTTTGGCTTTGGTCTTGTCCATTACCGAATAGGCGGGGCGGGTGGCTTTGGTGGGGTACTCGGCGGTGCGGATGGGCACAGTCTTCACCAGTGTGCCGCTTAGCTCGAAGATGGCCGTGGCAAAGTCGTACCACGACGTTATGCCCTCGTTGCTATAGTGGTAAATGCCGTATTGCTGACTTTGCGACTCGATGATGGTGAGGATGCAACCGGCCAAATCGATGGCGTAACAGGGCGTGCCCGTTTGGTCCCAGATGACGCGCATTTCGTCGCGGTCCTGGCCCAGGCGCAGCATGGTTTTCACGAAATTGTTGGCGTATTCGGAGTACAGCCAGCTCGTGCGCAGGATGAAGAACTGGCTGGTGTGGGCCGGAATTACCTGCTCGCCTTCGAGCTTGGTGAGGCCATACACGCTGATGGGCTCAGCGGCGTCGGTTTCCACCAGGGGCGTGTTGCCGGTGCCAGCAAACACAAAATCGGTCGAAATCTGGATGAGCGTGGTGCTGTGTTCGCCGCACAAGCGGGCCAGGTTTTCCACCCCGTCGCGGTTGATTTTGCGGGCTAATTCCAGTTCGTCCTCGGCCTTGTCCACGGCCGTGTAAGCGGCGCAGTTGATGCAATAGGCTGGCTTATGCTCCGCAAATAGCGCCTGAAGGCCGCTCACGTCCAGAATGTTGGCCTGCGCCTCAGGCGGAAATACGATGCCCGGTATGTTCCGTTCCTGCGCTACGTGCGCCAGGCACTGCCCCAATTGCCCGGAGGCCCCAAAAACCAATATGCTGCCCATCAAATCGAATGTGAAAAGGTGTAGTGATGTGGAAGATGTGAGCCAAAACAAAGCACGGATAGCCTTTGCCGTCCTCACACCAACGCACAAAGTAACCGCGCCAGCGGCTTACTCCACGTCCAGCAGCGGGGGCCCCGGGGTGGGCGGACGCTTATTTTGGATGGGCTGGAAGGGCTGGGCGCGCGGCTGCTTCTCGCTCAGGTACTTCCAGTAGCGCAGGGGCATGTGGCGGCGGTGCAGCTTCAGGTTGCGGCGCTCGGGGATGTTCACGTGGTCGAAATACGCCTGCCACAGCACCTGGAACAGCGGCTCGCGCTCGTCGAGCACGGTGGCGGTCACGTCGGTGGCGCGCGCCGGGGCCCCGGTTTCTTCGAATTGCACAATATCGGTGCGCGTCAGGTCGTAGTAGAGGCCGTAGCGGCGACGGCGGTCGTAAATCAGCCAGCGCTGGTCGGCGTAGCGTTTGGTGAAGTGCGGGGCGATGAGCGGCAGCACGTCATAGTCGGGCTCGATGGTGGCGTGGAACAAGCCGTCGCCGGTTTTTTCGAATCGCACGAAGGCCTCCATCCGGTGCTTCTCGCGGAACATCTGCTGGGCCAGGCGCTGCACCCGGCGCACGGTGGCGTCGGTATAGTTTTCCGAGATGTCAGCTGCCGTGCGCAAGGCCAAGTCTACGTACCTGAAAATCAGCAATTCCCGTTCCGCATCTTCGCTCAAGAACACGTGGTAGAGGCGGGCGCGGGCCTCTTCAGTCATGGTGCGCAGCAGGCCGTCCCACACGCGGGTGGCCTGGGCTTCGTTGGTTTCACGGTGCGCCGGCTGGGCAAATAAGCCCGTCTGGGCCGTGGCTTCGGGCTGGATGGAGTTGGGCGCGGCGCGCCAGTCGTACACCGTGAAGAGCACCGTGAGCAGGCCCTCAAACGTGCCGTCGTAGGTGTAGTCGCGCGGGGCGGCGGTGAGGGCGGGGCCCCCACGGGGCGGGCCGCCGCGGGGCCCACGGCCGCCGGCCGGCGCAAAGACGGGAGCTTACTCATGCGGGCGTTTCGCGTAAAAATTCAATCAACAGTTGGTTCACCTGCGCCGCCTCTTCGTGCTGCACCCAGTGGCTGGCCTTAAGGTAGGTCAGCCGCCCATCGTCGCAAAACGCTAAGCTCTCCTGGGCCAGACCGGCGTTCAAAAAGGCATCGTGCCACCCCCAAATGATGTGCAGCGGCACCGCCACGCGCCCGGCCTGGCCCAGCCGCCGGCCAAATCGCGCGGCGGCCCGGTACCAATTAATCATGCTGCGCAGGGCCCCCGGCTGGGCCCAAGCCGCCTGATAAGCCACCAAATCCGCGTCGCTGAACGTGCCGGGGCGACTGGTACGCCGCAGAGCTTGGCGCGCCAACCACGCGCCGCGCAGCCGCGCCAGGGTTTCGGGCAGCCACGGCAGCTGGAAGAAGAACACGTACCAGCTCTTCAGCAGCTGCCGCGGCTGGCGGCGCAGGGCCCCGGCCAACGCCCGCGGGTGGGGCACGTTCAGCACCGCAGCGCGGCGGATGCGCGCAGGGAAATTGGCGGCCAGGTGCCAGGCCACGGCAGCACCCCAGTCGTGGCCCACCACGGCGGCGGTGTCGTAGCCGGCAGCGTCGAGCAGGCCCAGCACGTCAGCCGCCAGCTCATTGATGGCGTAAGCGCGCACGGGGTGGGGCTTGTCGCTGAGGTTGTAGCCGCGCTGGTCGGGGGCCCACACGCGGTAACCGGCGTCGGCCAGGGCCCCCAGCTGCTTCCGCCAAGCGTACCAAAACTCGGGGAAGCCGTGCAGCAGCACCACCAGAGGCCCGGCAGCGGGGCCGCACTGCACCACGTGCAGCGTCAGGCCGTTGGTGGGCACAAAGTGGTGTTCGAGCGGGCAGGCCATAGACGCATACCGCAGGCCGGGGCCCCGGGTTGCTGCTACGTGTTCGCGCCGTTGAACGGTCTGTAGCGCGGACTTTGTAGTCCGCGGCTCTGCACGGTCGCTGCACGGTTTATACCCTGCATTCACTGTCCGGTCGCCCAACGGTAATCGGCAGGACGAAGCGAGAGCCGTAGACTACAAAGTCCGCGCTACAGACCGTTCAACTGCGCGGACTCGCAGCGCCCACGCTACTTTAGGCAGCTTGCTGGTTTTCCTGGATCTGGCGGGCTTCGGCCTCGGCGCGGGCCATGCCGTGGAGCTGGCGCACCAGCGGCATCAACTCGCTGATGTGGCAGCAGCACGAGAGGCGCGGGGCTTTACCGCTGCCTTCGTAGGCGAAGCGGCGAACGACGTTTTGGCGGTGCGAAACTTTCATAACCAAGGCGTTAAGAGGCGGTATTGAAAAATTGATTAGCCAGCTTGGGCAAATAAATCGAGCTGCTGCGTGACCAAAGCAGAACGCACCGAGCCGGCACCGAACAGGATTTGGCGGCGCACCTGCTGCTCGGTCAGCTCGCCCAGGGCGGTGCGCTGCTCGCCGCGGCAGGTGAGGAAAAACTTGGCCCGCTTCAGCACCACGCCGAAGCTGTGCAGGTGCTCGGTGGTGAGCGGGGCGAAGCGCCGGGCCGCGATGATGCGCTTGGCAGACCGGGCCCCCACGCCGGGAATGCGCAGAATCATCTCAAAATCCGCCGTGTTCACGTCGATTGGGAACACGTGGCGGTTGCGCAGGGCCCAGGCCAGCTTAGGGTCAATTTCCAGGTCCAGGTGCGGGTGCGCGGGGTCGAGAATTTCGTCGGCCTGGAAGCCATAAAAGCGCATCAACCAGTCGGTTTGGTACAGGCGGTGCTCGCGAATGACGGGCGGCTGCATCACCTGCGGCAGGCGGGCGTCGTCGGTCACGGGCACGTAGCCCGAGTAGTACACGCGCTTCAGGCCGTAGCCCTGGTAGAGCGAGTCGGAGAGCTTGATGATTTGCAGATCGGTTTCGCCGCTGGCCCCCACGATGAGCTGCGTGGTTTGGCCCGCGGTGGCAAAGGCCGGCACCTTCTTGAACAGCGCCTTCTCCTCCTTATTCTGGATAATACCGTCCCGAATCTGGGCCATCGGGGTCAGAATCTCCTGGTAGCTTTTCTCCGGCGCCAGCGTTTGCAAGGCCAGCTCCGAGGGCAGCTCAATGTTCACGCTCAGGCGGTCGGCGTACAAGCCAGCTTCCTGAATCAGCTCCTCGGAGGCCCCAGGGATGGTTTTGACGTGGATGTAGCCGTTAAACTTGTGTTCGGTACGCAGCGTCTTCACAATGCGCACCAAGCGCTCCATCGTGTAGTCAGGGCTGCTGAAAATGCCGGAACTTAGGAACAGCCCTTCGATGTAGTTGCGGCGGTAGAAGTTGATGGTCAGGTCCACCACTTCGTCCACGGTGAAGGCGGCGCGCTTCACGTCGTTCGAGCGGCGCGACACGCAATAAGCACAGTCGAAGATGCAATGGTTGGTGAGCAGGATTTTGAGCAGGCTCACGCAGCGGCCGTCCTCGGTGTAGCTGTGGCAAATGCCCATGCCTTCGGCGTTGCCCAGGCCCTTACCTTCGTTTTTGCGCTTGCCGCCGCTGCTGCTGCACGAAGCATCGTACTTTGCGGCATCGGCTAATATGCTTAGTTTTTCCTGAATGCGTTCGTTCATCGGGAATGGCTGCTTTTCGGTGTTAAAAGTAGTGCAAATCCCGCTAACGGGCAATACCTATTAAGCTAATTTTTTTGGAAAAAGTTTCTTAGTATCCAGTAAAGGGCCCGGGGCCCTGCTAAAGCGGGGCCCTGCACTTTTCGTATCTTGCTTGTGGCTGTTCAAGGGGCCCCTTTATGTTATTGCGCTGCGCCGTCTTTCTTCTGTTGTTGCTGGGGCTGGGCGGCGCGGCGCGGGCGCAGTCGTTCGACCCGCGCTCGGCGGTGCCGCCCGACTCGCTGCGGACCGAGGCCGCCCTGCGCCGCGAGCAGCCCGATTCGCTGCGCCGCGACTTCGACGAGCAGCGCCTGCGCCTGAAATTGCAAGCCTATACCCGGCGCAAAACCATTGTGGGGCGCGCAGCGGCGGCGGCCCTGCGCCTCACCCGCCCCAAGGAAGAAAACGCGGGCCTCGACGCCGTGCTGCTCGACCGGCAGTTCGACCGGCACACGTTTAAGGTGGTGCGCCGCGTGACGGTGCGGCCCAACGATGCGTTCGGCTACAGCCTCACCGACTCCACGCGGCAGCCCCACTCGCTGCTCGACCGCACCGGCAACTGGGTGCACATCCGCACGGCGCCCTCGCGCATCCGGCAGGTGCTACTGTTCCGGCCGGGCCAGCGGCTGGCCCCCCAGGCCCTGGCCGAATCGGAGCGCCTGCTGCGCCAGACCGACGAAATCCTCGACGCCCGGGTGCTGGTGAACGAGCGCACCTCTACTGCTGACAGCATTGACATTGTGGTGATTACCACCGACGTGTTCAGCATCACGGGCAACTTTGAGCCCGGCGGGGCCGCCGCGGGCCGCGTCGACGTGGGCGACCAGAACTTCCTGGGCCTGGGCCACCACTTCAGCAACACCTACCAGTACGGGCGCAACCTCGACCAGCGCTGGCGCTACAGCGGCGACTACTCGGTACCGTTCCGGCACTTCTTTTTGGCCCAGGCGCGCTACAACAACGAGTTCCGCGACGAGCACGGCGGCGTGTCGCTCCAGCGCGACTTTTACTCCGTGAACACGCGCTACGCCGGGGCCCTGTCGATGGATTCCTACAACCAGCAAATCACGCTCACGGTGCAGCAGCCGGGCGAAATTCTGAACTACTACACCCTGCGCTACAACCGGCAAGACCTGTGGGTGGGCCGGTCGCTGCGCCTACGCTCCTACGACCTGGGCTACGAAAACCCGGGCCGCCTCATCGTGGCCACCCGCTTCACCCGCACCGACTACACCGTCAGCCCCAGCCCCGACTACCGCAACACCAACCTGATTCTGGGCACCGTGGGCTACTCGGTGCGGCGCTACTATAAGGACCGCTACTTGTTCGGTTTCGGCCGCACCGAGGACGTGCCCACCGGCACGCTGCTCAGCTTCACGGCCGGCCTCGACGCTAATGCGGTGGTGCCGCGCCGCTACTTTGACGTGCGCCTGGCAACGGCCGTTTTCAGCCAGCGCCACGGCTACTTGTTTGGCAATGTGGAGTTTGGCACCTTCCAGCGCCTGGCCAACCACCGCGTGTGGGAGCAGGGCCTGCTGAATGCCCAAACCACGTATTTCACCCGACTCTACCGCCTGGGCAACTACCAGTACCGCCACTTTTTGGGCACCACCACCACCGCGGGCTTCAACCGCCGGCCGGGCGAGCTGCTGCAGGGCATTTCCGACGAGCGGGGCATCCGGGGGTTTTCGCCGTCGGTACCCATCCTGGCCACCAGCCGCTTCGCCTTTAACTACGAAACCACGGTGTTCACGCCGCTCTCGCTGCTGGGCTTCCGGGTGGCGGGCGTAGCTTTTGCCGATGCGGCCTGGATCGGCGAAAAGGTGGGCGGCGGCTCACCCTTCGGCCACACGCCCTACACGGGCTTCGGCCTGGGCCTGCGCCTGCGCAACGAGTTCACGTCGCTGCGCACGTTCCAGATTTTACTGGGCTACTACCCCCGCGGCCTCGTGTCGGCCAACGGCCTGCGCGTGTTCGAAACCGCCCGCGAAACCGTTTCCTTCACCGATTTCGGCATTGGGGCCCCGGGCGTCACCATCTACCAGTAAGGCCCCCGGGCGCTGCGTCGCGGGGGCCCCAGGGAAACCGTTCGGGTTTCAACTGCGCAGGGCCCCAAGTGGGACGGTTTTAGCGTACCGGGCTGGCAGCGTTGCACAAAAAAAGGGCAAGCCGCCGCTTGCCCTTTTTTGGAGAATTGCCCACAGCTTTTGCCGGGGCAGGGCCAATAACTGGCCCCAAACCATATTTATCTTATAATCAGTTAAATACAGTAAATCAGTGCTGCGTGTCGAAATTGATGGGGATGGTGCAGGCCACGCGTACGGCCTGGCCCTGCTGACGGGCGGGGGCCCAGTTGGGCATCAGCCACACCAGGCGCAGGGCCTCCTCGTTCAGGCCGTAGCCGGGGCCCCGCACCACGTGGGCGTCGGTTACGCGGCCTTCGCGGTTCAGCACGAACGACACGTACACCCGGCCCGACACGTGCTGCCGCAGTGCGGCTTCGGGGTAGCGAATGTTCTTGGTGAGGTAAGTGGTCAGGGCCACATTGCCGCCGGTGAACGCGGGGCGGCTGTCGGTATTGACGTAGATGGAATCGGGCGAAACCACGGAGGCCGGGGCCAGGGCGTCGCCGCCGCCGGCGTGCGCGCCGGTCGTTAGAATGCCCTGGGCTTGCACGCGCCCCACGCCGATTAACAACACGGCTACCAGAAACAGAAATTGGGTAAAGTTTTTCATGTTAATAGTATTTTGTAGTGAATAACTTGGTTTGGCTTAAAGGCCCTATGTTCAAATATACAGCACGTTACGTTGATGTATGCAAGTAAAATATTAATTATTTTATTGTCCATTTTGGTCTTCGAAAATTGCACTTGCACCGGCCGTAGCTTTGCACTTCCGGCGGGCCAGGCCCGCTTCTTTTTGCTTTTCTTATGAACCTCGGCGATTACAACGACCTCGAAGTAGCCCGCGAAACCAGCGTCGGCCTCTACCTCACTTCCGACGACGGCGACTTGCTACTGCCCAACAAGTACATCCCCGAAGGCACGCGCGTGGGCGACGTGCTGCGCGTGTTTGTGTACCGCGACTCGGAGGACCGCCTGATTGCCACCACCCTGCGGCCGCTGGCACTGGTCAACTCCTTCGCCGCCATGGCCGTGCGCGACCACGGCCCCGCCGGCTCGTTCCTCGAATGGGGCCTGGAAAAAGACCTGCTCTTGCCCTTCCCCAACCAGCGCCGCGACCTGCGCGTGGGCGAGCGGGTGTTCGTGTTCGTGTACCTGGACGAGGAAAGTGACCGGCTGGTGGCTTCGGCCAAGTGGAAGAAGTTCCTGTCGTCCGAGCCGTTCGCCGGCCAGCCCGGCGACGCCGTGCGCCTGATGGTGGCCGACGAAACCGAGCTGGGCTACCCCGTTATCGTGAACGGCACGCACCAGGGCCTGCTGTTCCACAACGAGGTGTTCCGGCCCCTGCGGCTGGGCGAAACCATTCCGGGCTTCTTGCGCCAGGTGCGGGCCGACGGCAAGCTCGACGTGCGCCTCCAGCGCGAGGGCTACGGCGAGGTCGAAACCGCCGCCGCTACGCTGCTGGCGGCCCTGCGCGGGGCCCCCGGCGGCCAGCTGCCCATCGGCGACAAGAGCGAGGCCGACGACGTGTACCGCCGCGTGGGCATGAGCAAAAAGGTCTTCAAAAAAGCCCTGGGGGCCCTGTTCAAGCAAGGCGCCGTGGAGCTGGCCCCGCTCGAAACCCGCCTGCGCGCCTAAAGCAGTTTCCCAATTAGGAATGTAAAACGGAGTGGCACTCCGTTTCCGTGCGAACGGAGGCAATAAACCGAAGACGCAAGGCAAGGCTGTTAAACGGAGTGGCACTCCGTTCGGCGTTCGCACGGAGAAACGGAGTGCCACTCCGTTTTACAATATGGGGCCCCAGGCTACTCAGCAGCGTGCACGTAGGGCGTGGCCAGGCGGCTGATGGGCTGATAATCAACAAACTCAATTTCCGGGGCGAGGTAGCCGGCGCGCACGGGCTCCTCGCGCAGCAGGTCGGTGCTGAGGTATTTCTTGTTGCTGTCGCAAAGCAGCGTTACCACCGTGGCCTGGGGCCCTAATTCGGCGGCCAGGCGGATGGCGGCGATGACGTTGGCCCCCGACGAGATGCCCACGGCCAGCCCCAGTTGCTGGGCCAGCTTTTGGGCCACCAGGATGGCGTCGCCGTCCGAGGCCTGCACTACGGCGTCCAGCTCTTCCAGCTGCACGATGGCGGGAATGAACTCGTCCGAAATGCCCTGGATGCGGTGCGAGCCCACCTTGTGGCCCGTGGTAAGGGTGGGCGACTCGGCTGGCTCCAGCGGGTGCACGCGCACGCCGGGGAAGTGCGCCTTGAGGTAGTGGCCGGTGCCCATCACGGTGCCGCCAGTGCCCACGCCGGCCACGAAGGCCGTGGGCGTGCGGCCCACGCTGGCGAGCTGGGCGGCTATTTCGGGGCCCGTGGTGCGGGCATGGGCCTCGGCGTTGTAGCAGTTCTCAAACTGGCGGGTCAGGAACACGCGCCCGTTGGCGGCGGCCATTTCCTCGGAGAGCTTGATGCTGCCCAGAAAGCCGCCCTGCGCCTTGCTGATGAGCGTGACCTCGGCCCCCAGCGAGCGGATAATGTCCTGGCGCTCCCGGCTCAGCCAGTCGGGCATGAGGATGTGCACGGGGTGGCCCAGGGCCTTGCCGATGGCGGCGAAGGCAATGCCCGTATTGCCGCTGGTGGCCTCCACAATGGTGTCGCCGGGCCGGATTTTGCCCTGCGCGTAAGCTTGCTGCAAGATATAGAGCGCCATGCGGTCCTTCAGGCTGCCGGTGAGGTTGTAGTGCTCGCACTTAACGAACACCTGGCCCGGCTGGCCCCGGTAGGTGTAGTGCAGCGCCAGCATGGGCGTGTTGCCCACCAGGTGCCAGAGGTGCGCAAACTTGGCGGTGAGGACGGGCGAGGGCAGCGCGGGCACTACGAGGTCTGGTTGCATAACGGGGAGTGAGCGGGCGAAGGAGAAGCAGGCAGGCTTTTGGTGCCGGCAAAGCTCCACACCAGCCGGCGTTGCACCACCAAGCGCACAGGATTATTTCATGGTGAACCGCTGAATTGGTTGGGCTTGCCTGGCCAGGGAGGCGCTTGGCCTAAGCGGTAATTTCCGACAAGCTGGGGCCCTGCTTTCTATCCAACGGCCCCGCTTTATTCGGGGCGATTTACCTAAGTATAATTCACTGTCCAATAAATAATTGAATAATATTTATGGCCACTGGCCAAAAACGCACCGGGCCCCTAAAAAAGCCAGGCGTGGGCCTTGCAATACTGCGCTTATTTGGTAGCTTCGACCCCCTATTTCTTATTCTATGAACCCACTATTAATCACCCCCAACACTACCCTGCTGAGCCCATCGCACGGCACGCACCTGCACCACGACGACCCCGCGCACCACTACCCCACGGTGTGCGGCAGCTTCAGCTTCGGCCGCCCGCCCATGCTCGTGTGCACCGCCCGCAGCGCCTCGCACATCGAGTTCGACGAAGTGCTCTTCGAGCTTGGCGAGTGGGTGAGCTGCCCGCAGTGCCGCGCCCGCTACCAGGCCGATTTTGCGGCCGCCGCCCTGCTGCCCGGGCTGCGCGACGAGGTGGCCCAGCCGCGGCACCTCACGCCGAATTAGGGCCCCGGCGGCGGGGCAGCGGCTACGGCCGCGCACAGGAACAGGACCCCGGCTAGCGAAAGCGAGCCGGGGCCCTATTTATGGCCAACAGCTAGCGCTGAGTGGCGGCGTACGTTAATTTTTGCACTTTGCGGGCCGGCGCGCTGGAGTATTCGGCGGCCGGGCAAAAATGAAAGAATCGGTTTTGCTGGCCGCAGCGCTGCTGCTGGGGGCCCCGGCCCACCTGGGGGCCCAACCCACGTGGGCCAAAATCAGGGAGGAAATAGTCTTTCCGCAGCCGCCCTTCCGGCAGTGCCACGCCTCCACCATTGTGCAAGCCGCCGATGGCCACTTGCTGGTGGCCTGCTTCGGCGGGGCAAATGAGGGGGCACCCGACGTGGGCATCTGGCTGATGGCCCTCGGGGGCAAAGGCCGCGCAACGCCGCGACAGGTGGCCACCGGCGTGGTGAGCGACACGCTGCGCTACCCCACCTGGAACCCCGTGCTGTTCCGGCCGCGCGGGGCCGGGCCCCTGTTTCTGTTCTATAAAGTGGGGCCCAACCCGCGGGAATGGTGGGGCATGGCCAAAACCTCGGCCGACAATGGCGCCACTTGGTCGGTGCCGGTGCGGCTGCCGGCCGGGGTGCTGGGGCCCATCAAAAACAAGCCGGTGCAACTGGCCAACGGCACCATCCTTTCGCCGTCGAGCCGCGAGGAGGCCAGCGGCCGCTGGCGGGCCCACCTGGAAAAATCGACGGACCAGGGCCAGACCTGGCAAATTATTTCCATCGACCCCGGCTCGGCGTTCGACGTCATTCAGCCCAGCATTTTGGTGCACCCCGGCCACCGGCTCCAGCTGCTGTGCCGCAGCAAACAGGGCGCCGTGGTGCAGGCCTGGTCGGCCGACGATGGCGACACCTGGGGACCTCTATCCAAAACAACTTTGCTGAACCCCAACTCGGGCACCGACGCCGTGACCCTGCGCGACGGCTCCTTCCTGGTAGTGTACAACCCCGACGTGCCGGGCAAAGACTGGTTCAACGGCCGCAGCAAGCTGCGCGTGGCGGCCTCGGCAGATGGCCGCGCGTGGCACGACGTGGCGGTGCTGGAAGACGGCACCACCGAGGAATTCAGCTACCCGGCCATCATCCAGACCACCGACGGCCTGGTGCACATCACCTACACCTACGACCGGAAGAACATCAAGCACGTGGTGCTGAAGGCGGCAAAGTGATGATTATGGGGTGATTATGCTGCCGCACCGCCAAGCGGCGCTGGCACCGCAGGAACCTCGCCCCGGGGCCCCCAGGGCAGCTTAGTTGTGCGGGCACGCGGGCGCGCTGAGCGGGCCAGGTAGCCATTTTGGTCCGCTTGCGTACACTGCTGGGCCCCAGGCGGCTACTTCCCGCTTGGTGGGGCCCCGCGCTATGCAAAAAACTGCCCTCCTGGCCGGGGCCACCGGCCTCATTGGCGCGGCCCTGCTGCCGCTGTTGCTCGCCGATGCCCGCTATGCTAAAGTGGTGGTGGTGGGGCGGCGGCCCGTGGCCCTCGCCCACCCCAAGCTGGTGCAGGTCGTCACGGAGCTGAGCGAGTTGGAAAGCCACCGCCTCCAGCTCATTGCCGACGACGTGTACTGCTGCCTGGGCACCACGCGCCAGCAGGCCGGCTCGAAGGAAGCCTTTTACCAGGTTGATTTCCTGTACGTGGTGCAGCTGGCGGCGCTGGCGGCCAGCAACTTCGCCAGCCAGTTCCTGGTGGTATCGAGCATCGGGGCCGACGCCGATAGCCGCGTGTACTACAGCCGGGTGAAGGGCGAGATGGAGGCCGCGGTGGGGCCCCTGCCCTTCCGGGCGCTGCACATTTTTCGGCCGTCGCTGCTGCTGGGCCAGCGCGCCCACCTGCGCCTGGGCGAGCGAATTGGCGCCGCCGCCCTGGCCTGGCGGGGCCCCTGCTGCGCGGTGGCTGGGCCAAGTACCGGCCCGTGGCCGCCGCCGCCGTAGCCGCCGCCATGCTGCGCGCCGCCCGCACCGACGCCACCGGCTTGCGCGTGCACGAGCCCGCCGGGGCTTAGCGCCGGGGCCCACGGCTCAATTTCCGCAGCCCAATAAAAAAACCTCGGCCATAACAGCCGAGGTTTTTTTGTTAAATAGAAGTGCGGAGCCTTGTGGGGCCCAGCGGCTTAGTAGCGCCGGCCGCGGTACCTATTGCCATAGTAGCGGGGACGGACTGGGTAAGGCCGCACGTAGCGCGGGCGGCCATAGTATGGGGCCGGGTACACCACGCGGGCGGGCGGGGCGTAGTACACGGGCGGGGCCACCACCACCGGGCGGGGGTAATAGTAGCCGTTGCCATAGTACGGCCGGGGCGGGGGGTAGTAGCCACCGCCGCCGATGGCCACGCCTACGCTAACCTGGGCCGACGCCGCCCCGCTGCTCAGCAGCAACATAAACAACGCCGAGGCGAAAATCACGAGCTTGTTACGCATGGTAAGGATGCGCCGGAGCGCACAGGTTAAGGAGTGGAAGGATGAATAACTACAGGAGGTTTTGCAAATAAAATGCCAGACTATACCGGGTTAGAGGGCCCAGGCCGGCCAGGGTTTAACGGGCCCCGACAAGTTTTTCTTACGAGCCAGGCCAAAAAAAGTGGCGCGCCTGGGGGCGCGCCACTTTGGCTTAGCAGAGCCGAAGCCCGCCGGATTACTTGGTGTACGTCTGGTTGAGGTAGGCAAGCACGGGCGTGGTGAGGTCGAGGTCTTTGCGGCCGTAGGCGATGGTGCCGCTGGGCGCGGCCACCAGGATAAGCTTGTAGCCGTGGGCCTTGCCGTAGGCTTCCACCTTCTTGTTCACGCTGCCTAGCACGCGCTGGGTGAGCTTGCCCTCTTCCTCTTGGGCCAGGGCTTGCAGCTTCTGCTGCTGCTCGCCCGACTGCTGCTGCTGGGCTTGCAGCTTCTGCTCGGCGGCGGCGCGCTGCTCGGGCGTAAGGCTAGGGGCCTGCTTCTGGTAGGCCTCCACGGCGGTGCGGAAGCTGGTGACCAGCGCCTGGTTCTGGCGCTCCCAGCCCTTGGCCTTTACCTCGAACGAGCGGCGGGCATCCTTCATGCCCTGGTAGCCGTCGAGCAGCTTGGCCGACTCGATGTAGGCAATCTGGTCGGCGTTGGCGGCGGCTTCGGCGGCGGGCACGTTGGGCGGCGTCACGGGCCGCTCGGCCACGGCGGCCAGCGTAGTGGTGTCGGGCGCGGCATCGGCGGCAGGAGTTTCGGTGGCGGCGGGCGCGGCGGCCACGGCCGGAGCGGCGGGCTGGCGGAAGTGCAGGAAGTACAGCACGGCTACGGCCACGAGCAGCACGGCGTTAAACGCCAGTTGGAGCGGGTTTTTCATTGAAACAGAAAGTGAAACGATGCACAAAAGTACGGCCGGGGCCCCTCACACCGGCAAGCCAATGTGCAGCAGCGCATCGCCCTGGTTCACAACGGGCATGTAGTTGAGACCCACCACGTAGCCGCTCACCGGCGATTCGAGGCGCACGGTGCGCTCGCCGTAGGGGTCGGCCACGGAGCCGTACACCTGGCCTTTCTGCACAAAGTCGCCGTTTTGCACCAACGAACGCCACAGGCCCGCAAACCGGGCCCGCAGCCAGGTGTGGCGGCGGCATACCACGCCGGCCGGCGCGGCCGGCGGCACGGCGGGGCCCATGCCCAGGTGGTGCAGCACACGCAGGGTGCCGGCCACGGCCATTTCCACCCCGGCATCGTCAATACGCAGGCTCTCGCCGGTTTCGTACACAATCAGGCGCTTGCCCAAGCGCTGCGCGGCCTCGCGCAGCGAGCCGGGGCGCAGGGCGGCGTGCAGCGTGAACGGGGCCCCAAAGGCAGCGGCCAGCGCATCGGTCACGGGGTCCACGTCCAGCTCGCAGCGCACCTGCGGGTGGTTGGCCCGGGCCGCGCCGCCGGTGTGGAAATCAACGCCGTAGTCGATCAGGGGCATTATTTCGCGCATGAAGCGGTGGGCCACCCGGCTGGCCAGCGAGCCGCGCGGCGACCCCGGAAACGAGCGGTTCACGTCCTTGCCGTCGGGCACTTCGCGGCTAAAATTCAGGAACCCGTAGATGTTGAAGATGGGGATGGCGATGATGGTGCCGCAGGTGGGCCGCAGCAAGTCGCGCCGCAGCATGCGCCGGATGGTTTCGATGCCGTTCACCTCGTCGCCGTGCATGCCCCCCATCAGCAGCAGCACGGGGCCCGGCACGGCCGAGCGCAGCACGTGCACCGGCACATCAATGAGGGTGCCCGAGGGCAGGCGCGAAATCACCAGCCGCGTCAGTACCCGCTCGCCGGGCATGATGGTCAGGTCGTTGAGGTAAATTGGGTCGGGCGGGGGCATCGGGCAAAGGTAGCGGCGGGGCCCTAGGCGGCGGGGGCGTCGGGGTGGGCATCGGCGGCCTTTTTGGCCTTGCCCTTGCTCCGCTTTTTGGCCACCAGCGCGGCCGTGTAATCGATGATGCGGCCGGCAATGTCGAGCTGCGTGGCCTTCTCGATGCCCTCCAGGCCGGGCGAGGAGTTCACTTCGAGCACCAGGGCCCCCCGCTTGCTTTGCAGCATGTCCACGCCGGCAATGCCCAGGCCCAGGGCTTTGGTGGCCAGCAGGGCGGCGGCCTTTTCGGCGCGGCTCAGCTTCACAAGGGTGCCCACGCCGCCGCGGTGCAGGTTCGAGCGGAACTCGCCCTCCTTGCCCTGCCGCTTCATGGCCCCCACCACCTCGCCGTCCACCACAAAAGCCCGCAGGTCAGCGCCTTTGCTTTCGGCAATGAACTCCTGCACAATGATGCGCGCCTTGAGGTTATGGAAGGCTTCAATAACGGACTGGGCGGCTTTCACGCTCTCGGCCAGCACCACGCCCAGGCCCTGGGTGCCTTCGAGGAGCTTGATGATGACGGGGGCCCCACCCACTTGCTCGATCATGGCGGGCACGTCCTGCGAGAAGTTGGTGAAGGCCGTTTTGGGCATGCCCAGGCCGGCGCGGCTCAGGATCTGCATCGAGCGCAGCTTATCGCGCGAGCGCACAATGGCCTGGCTATCAACGGCGGTGCGCACCTTCATCATCTCAAACTGCCGCACCACGGCCGTGCCGTAGAACGTGACCGAAGCCCCGATGCGCGGCACAATGGCGTCGAAATGCGCCAGCGGCTCGCCCTGGTAGATGATGCCAGGCTGGCCTTTTTCCAGCACCAGGTTGCACTGGAGGTGGTCGACGACCACGGCGTCGTGGCCGCGGGCAACGGCAGCCGCCACCAGGCGCTGGGTTGAGTACGATTTGGGTTCCCGCGAGAGAATGGCCAGTTTCATTGGTCGGAGGGTAAGGAGGCGGGCAGGAATTGGAGAGTGGCGGCGGCCAAGAACGGGCCGCGGGGCCCCAACAAGCGGCGCGCCTACTTGGCTGGCCCGCGGCCCAAATTTACGGTCGAAACTGAGCTACGGCGCCGCCCGGCGCGCCGCGGCCCGGGCTGCAGCCTTGTGCGAAAGGTTGCGCCGGGCCACGTCCACCACGAAGCGGCCCTGGCGCAACAAGCTGCGGCCCAGCAATACGGGGTACTTCATGTCGGAGCGGTCGGAGAGCGAAAACTCCACCCGGAAATCTTTGCCGTACAGCCGCACGACGGCCTCAATCACGTAGCGTTCCTGCACCTCGCCGTTGGACGAGCGGATGTCGCGCCGCGTGAACGTAGCGAATTCCAGGGCCCTGCCGTCGAAGCCGGGGTGGTCGGGGTCGAGCAGGCGGCCGCGCAGTACGGGGGCTCCGGCGGGCCCCGGGGCCTCGTGCAGCTCCGTGCAGTGCAGGGCGCTGGTGTAGGCCCCGGTGTCCACCTTGGCCTCCACACCGAGCAGGGCAAACGCGGGGAAATCAACCAGCTCGCGCCGGCCCAGGGTGCGCTTGGCGGGGCGGGTTTTCATACTGGCGAAGGTAGAACGCAAAACGCCCTTCCGGCAGCGGAAGGGCGCGTGAAAGATGTTACCGCTGGAACCTCACCCCCGGCCCCTCTCCTGCGGAGAGGGGTGCCAGTACCTGACCGTTGGTGACTGAACGAGCTAATTGAACGCACCCCTCTCCGCGGAGAGCGGGGGTGAGTTCCGGGGTCTAATAGGAACCCTGCTGCTCGCGCACTAGGCGGTCGTACACGCGCTGGGTGCGCTCGTCGCGGCTGTGGCCGGAGTAGGCGGCCAGGCCCTGCGTCAGCAGCCCGAAGCCCCAGAAGGCCGTTGACCAGATGGGCCAGGGCAGCAACTCGCGGCCGTGGGGCGTGAGCGCCCACAGCAGCCACAGGCCGCCGTTCACGAGGCTGTAGATGAGCAGGTGCGATTGAAATTTGGTACGGGCTTTGGCTTTCTGCCATAGGTAGGGGTCGCGGGCTTGGGGTTCCATGGGCGGTGGGGTGAAACGGTGGATGGATTTGATGCTCAAAACTATTCCCGGGCCCCGGGGCCCACAATTTCTTGTGGCCGAAGCGTCGGCTTCTGCGGATCAAGCGCCCAAAACGGCGACCGAAGCGCGGGGCCTCGGCAGCTTTTCGGCCCTATTTTCGTTAGCCTCTTCTACCCCTCACTCCTTCCGCCCATGCCCACCGACGCCGACCTCACTGCCCGCATTCGCCTCGTGCAGGGCGACATCACCCGCCAGACGGTAGCGGCCATCGTCAACGCCGCCAATTCCAGCCTGCTCGGTGGCGGCGGGGTCGATGGGGCCATCCACCGCGCCGGGGGCCCTCAGGTACTGGAAGAGTGCCGGCAGATTCGGGCGCGGCAGGGTGGCTGCAAAACCGGCGCGGCCGTTATCACCACGGGTGGGCGTCTGCCGGCGGGCCACGTCATCCACACCGTGGGGCCCGTGTGGAACGGCGGCCACAAGGGTGAGCCGGAGCTGCTGGCCAGCTGCTACCGCAACAGCCTGCACTTGGCCACCGAGCACAACCTGGAAACCCTGGCTTTCCCCGGCATCAGCACCGGCATTTACGGCTACCCCAAACCTGAAGCAGCGGCCATTGCCGTGCGCGAGGTGCGGCAATGGCTGGGGGCCCACGCGGTGCCCGCCACGGTTACGTTCGTGGTGTTCGACGACGAGAACCGGCGCGTTTACGAGCAGGCACTGGCGGAATAAAGAGCAGCGCGGGTGGCATCCTAAAAAACGAAAACGGTCATGCTGAGCTTGTCGCAGCATGACCGTTTATTCAACTTATTAACTTGCCTTACACCAGCTCGCCCACGGCTTCGATGCGGGCCTGCACCTGCTGCATCAGCCAGAGCGGCGTGCTGGTGGCGCCGCAGATGCCCACGGTTTGGGCCCCGGCAAACCACTCGTCTTCGAGCTCAGTCTCATTCTCCACGAAGTAGCTGCGCGCGTTGAACTGCTGCACCACGGAAAACAGGGCCTTGCCGTTGGAGCTTTTGCGGCCGCTCACAAAAATGATGACGTCGTGCAGGGCGGCGAATTTGGCCAGCTGCGGCTCGCGGTTGCTCACCTGCCGGCAAATGCTGTCGTTGGCGTCGAAGCTCTCCAGGGCCCCGCCGGCGGCCGTGATGCGGGCCTCCATCAAGGCCTTCATTTTGTAGAAGCCGGCCGTGCTTTTGGTCGTCTGGCTGAAGAGCGTGACGGGTCGGGCGAAGTCAATCTGGTCGAGGTCGGCTTCCGTCATCACGATGATGGCGCGGTTGCCAGTTTGGCCTGTGAGGCCGGCCACTTCGGCGTGGCCGGGCTGGCCGTAAATCACAATTTGGCCGTCCTGGCGCTGGCTCAGGTCGAAGGCGTGCTTGACGCGGTTTTGCAGCTTGAGCACCACCGGGCACGAGGCATCGATGAGCTCCAGGTTGTTGCGCAGGGCCAGGGCGTAGGTTTCGGGCGGCTCGCCGTGGGCCCGGATGAGCACCTTACAATCGTGCAGCTCAGCGAGTTGCTCGCGGTCGATGATGCGCAGGCCGCGCTGGTGCAGGCGCTCCACCTCCATGCGGTTGTGCACAATGTCGCCGAGGCAGTACAGCGTTTCCTCGTGCGCCAACTCGTCCTCGGCCATCTGAATGGCAAACTCGACGCCGAAGCAATACCCGGAATTTTTATCAATCGTGACTTCCATAGCACTTATAAAACACGGTATAGTTAGATAGGGTTCTGGCCCACGGCAAAGGTACGCCGGGGCCCCGGCCCTAGCCGCAACCGTGCCAATAAGAAGCTGCCCTACCCCCAGCCGGCCGCGAACAGGGCCGACGATACTTGGTCAATCACGAAATCGACCTGCTCGCTGATGGTAATGTGGGTGGTGTCGAGCATTACGGCGTCGGTGGCGCGACGCAGAGGGCTTTCGGCGCGGGTCGAGTCGATGTGGTCGCGCTTGCGCAGGTTGTCGATGATGTCGACCAGAAGCACGTGCTCACCTTTTTCAGCCAGCTCCATTTGGCGGCGGCGAGCGCGCAGCTCCATGTCGGCGGTCATAAAAATCTTTACCTCGGCGTCGGGAAATACGGTGGTGCCGATGTCGCGGCCGTCCATCACCACGCCGCGCTTGCGGCCCATGCGCTGCTGCTGGGCCACCAGGGCGTGGCGCACCTGCGGGATGACCGATACCTCGCTCACGGAGTTCGAAATCCGCATTTGGCGAATATCGTCCTCGCGGTTCACCCCGTCCAGGAACAGCTCGTTGCGCCCCGTTTGGGGGTGGCGGCGGAAGCTGATGGTAAGGTCTTTGAGCACCTGATCCACGGCGGGCAGGTCGTCGAAGGCGATGCCGTGCTCCAGCAAGTGGAGCGTGACGCCCCGGTACATGGCGCCGGTGTCGACGTAGGCGTAGTGCAGCAGGTGGGCCACCGCCTTGGCAGTGGTGCTTTTGCCGCACGAGGAGTAACCATCAATGGCGATGACGAGCTGTTTCATAAGAAAGCGGGGGGCCATTGGCCCCGCAAGATTACGAAATCCAGCGCTTACGGCCAGCCACCGGGGCCCTCAGCCGCCCGGGCACCGACGCGAAAAAAGCGGCAATGGATGCCGCATCGCCCCTATCCAACTGCTGGCTAACCAAATAAAAGGGGTTGAAAAAAAGTCGGTCAGCCAGGCCCACGCCGGTGCTGCCGTCGGGCCCGGCCGCCCATTCGCCGCCGTGCGCCCGCACCAGGCACTCGCCCAGGTAGCAGCCAAAGGCCTGCACTACGCCCGCCCGCTGGCCGGCCGCCACCTGCCCCCGCTGCGCCGTGATGAAGTGGTCGAGCCGGGCCACGCCCGCGGCGTCGAAGCTGGCCAGGCCCAGCTGCTGGCGCACGGCTTCGGCCGCTGCTTCAAGGGCAGAAACGGGGCTGGAAACGGGTTGGTCGGGCATAAAAAAGTTATTTGGGCCGGGCGTTGAAGGCCTTCCACCGGTCGTAGGCCCCCAACACGCGCGGCAAGTCTTCGGGCGTAAATTCCTTCATTTGCAGCACCTGAGCCGATAAAGCGGGGTAATCCTGCACCATGTAAGCCGTCACGCGCCGCACGTCCTGCGGGTTGGTGGGCACCACCACGGTGGTATCGGGCCGGCACAGCAGGGTGTAGGGCTTGGCGTCGCGCAGGCCGGTGCGGTAATCCACGTACTCATTCACCTGGATGCCCCCGGCCCGGTACATTTTCCGGGCGAAACTGCTGCGCACGTACTCACCAGTTTTGGGCACCGTGAAGCGGCGCACAATGCAAAAAGTATCGGTGCCAAACGCAAACCCGCGCAGGCTGTCAATGGCACAGCGCTGGGGCGGCGCTTTTTTGTCCTTATTCTGAGGGTCGGCGATATAAAGGTTTTGCCAGTCGTAGTAAAACCGCCCGCGCTGCCAAACGCCGTTGGCCTGCTGGAAATCACCCTTGCGGTACACCATGCCGGGGCCCCGGAACTGGTTCTGGCTCTTGGAAACGCCGCCAATAATCAACCCGGTAATGGCTCCTGCCAATTGCGCCTGAGCCGCCGGGGCCCCCAGCAAAGCCGCGCCGCCAACCAGCGCGAATGAGCAGTAGAATTTATTCACGCAGAAGCGGCAGTAAATGGTGGAGAATTACTTCCCCTCGCAGGGGCAGGGCACGTGTTTGCCCGATTTGTGGTGCTTGTACCAGCTGGTTTTCTTCTGCATGGAGCTTTGGCGGGCGCAGCCGCCGCTGGCCAGCAGCAGCGGGGCCAGCAGCGCAAAGGCGATAATTTTTTTCACGGGAATATGAGGTTAGGCTAACGGCTTGTTTAGCCAAATATAAGGTTCTTTGCCCCTCCGAACCCCACTGCCCGGCCCGTCCGTTCCGCTTATGTCCGCTGACTTTTCTTTGCTCGCCAACGTCGTCGACGTATTTGCCCGCACCGTGCGCCCCGCCACCATCCAAGTGGCCGGCGGGCGCATTGCCGCCGTGGTGCCCACGGGGGTCCCGGGGCCCGATGCGGCCCTGCCCTACGCCCTGCCCGGCTTCGTGGATGCCCACGTGCACGTGGAAAGCTCCCTACTGGTACCCAGCGAGTTTGCGCGCCTCGCGGTGGCCCACGGCACCGTGGCCACCGTGTCCGACCCCCACGAAATCGGCAACGTGCTGGGCGTGGCCGGCGTGCAGTACATGCTGGATAATGCGGCCGCGTCGCCGTTCAAGTTTTGCTTCGGGGCCCCAGCTGCGTGCCGGCCACGCCGTTCGAAACGGCGGGCGCCGAAATCACGGCGGCCGACATTGCCCGGCTGTTTGAGAACCCCAAAATCGGCTACCTGGCCGAGGTGATGAACTGGCCCGGCGTGCTGAACCGCGACCCCGGCATAATGGAGAAAATTGCCCTGGCCCACGCCGCCGGCCGGCCCGTAGACGGCCACGCGCCCGGCCTCCGGGGCCCCGACGCGGCCCAGTACGCCAGCGCCGGCATCGCCACCGACCACGAGTGCTTCACCGCCGACGAAGCCCGCGACAAGCTGGCCGTGGGCATGCACATCCTCATCCGCGAGGGCTCGGCGGCCCGCAACTTCGACGCCCTCATCGAGCTGCTGCCGGAGCACTTCCCGCACCTGATGTTCTGCTCCGACGACAAACACCCCGATACACTCGTGCTCGGCCACATCGACCAATTGGTGCGCCGGGCGTTGGCGCTGGGCAACAACGTGTTCGACGTGCTGCAAGTGGCCTGCGTGAATCCCGTGCAACACTACCGCCTGCCCGTGGGCCTGCTGCGCGTGGGCGACCCAGCCGACTTTATCGTGGTCGACAACCTCACCGATTTCCGTGTGCAGCAAACCTACCTCGACGGCCAGCTGGTGGCCGAAAATGGTCAGTCCCAGCTGCCCGCCGCGCCCATTGCGGCGGCCAATAACTTCCACGCCCAGCCTGTACAGGCGGCCGACTTCCGGGTGCCTACGCCGGCTGCTGGGGCCCCCACGCTGCGCGTCATTGAGTGCTTTGATGGGCAGCTCGTCACGGCCCGGCTGGACTTGCCGGCGCGGGTTGAACAAGGCGAAATTGTGGCCGACCCAGCGCGCGACGTGCTCAAGCTGGCCGTGGTGAACCGCTACCAGGCGCACGTGCCGCCGGCGGTGGCGTTTATTAAGGGCTTCGGGCTGGCGGGTGGGGCCCTGGCCAGCAGCGTGGGCCACGACTCGCACAACATCACGGCCGTGGGCTGCGACGACGCGAGCCTGGCGCGGGCCGTCAACCTCGTCATCGGGGCCCGGGGCGGGCTGGCAGCGGTGGGCCCCGGTGGCGAAGCGCTGTTGCTGCCGCTGCCCGTGGCCGGCCTCATGTCGGACCAGCCCGGGGCCGACGTGGCGGCGGCCTACGCCGCCCTCGATGCGTTTGCCAAGCAGCTGGGCTCGCCGCTGGGGGCCCCGTTTATGACGCTTTCCTTCATGGCTTTACTTGTTATTCCCAGCCTGAAGCTGAGCGACAAGGGCTTGTTCGACGGCGAGGCTTTCCGGTTCGTTGATGCCGTGGTTGGAGAGGGTGTTTGAATTAACGCTAGCGCGGGGTGGAGACGCGATACTTCGCATCTATGGTTTGAACAGTTTCGGATAAGTCGTTCAAACTGGAGACGCCAAGTGTCGTGTCTCTACCTCGTTGTAAAAATTAACAGGTTAAGACAAACCACTGTCCGAGCCAATCGGGTACGAAAAAGCCGCCGGACAATGCATCCGGCGGCTTCTTGCTTTTCAAGCGGTGCTAGGCTTGCTGAAAGCGCTTGTCCAGCAGCTTTTGCATCTTCTCTTCAGTCAGGGGCTTGGTGAGGTACTCCACGTTGGGGTACTCGGCCACGCGGGCGGTATCGGCCTGGTGCATCGACGTCGTGAGCACAGCCAGCACCGTTTTGTTCTGCACGGTTTCGGGCAGCTTGCTGTACATTTTCAGGAACTCGAAGCCCGACACGCCGGGCATTTTCAAGTCCACAAACACCAGGTCGGGCGCCGGGGCCCCGTCGGACCACAGCTTGGCAAAGGCCTCATCGGCACGGGTGTACGTCGTCACCTGCTCAGCCACGGCCAGCCGCCCCAGCAGGCGGTTATTCAAGAAGCTAGTGGTTTCGTTGTCGTCCACCAATACGATGTGGTTAAGAGAGTTGGGCATAAAACTATATCGTATTCATTGGACAGGAAGCCACGAAGTTACGCGGCCACCGCAACACACACAACCCCGACAGTAGGACGAAACCATGAGCGCCGGGGGCCCTGGGGGCCCTACAGCCAGCCCTGGGCCTGCATCCAGTCGTCGTTGTAGATTTTACCCAGGTAGCGGGTACCGTGGTCGGGCAACAGCACCACCATCGTGTCGGTTTCCTGGAGGTGCTCGCGGGCATATTCCAGGGCCCCAAACGCGGCCGAGCCGCAGCTCCAGCCCACGAACAGGCCTTCCTCCTTGGCCAGGCGGCGCGTCATTAGGGCCGCGTCCTTGTCGGTGACTTTAATAAACTGATCAATCACGTCAAAATTCACGTTTTTCGGCAGAATGTCCTCGCCGATGCCCTCCGTTTTGTAGGGGTAAATTTCGTTCGGGTCGAAAATGCCGGTTTCCTTGTACTTCTTGAACACCGAACCGTAGGTATCGAGGCCGAGCGTGAACACGCTGGGGTTCTGCTCCTTGAGGTACTTGCTCACGCCGCAGATGGTGCCGCCCGTGCCCACGCCGGCCGCCCAGTGGGTAATCTGGCCTTCGGTGCCGGCCCAGATTTCGGGGCCTGTGTGCTCGTAGTGAGCAGCGGTGTTCGAGAGGTTATCGTACTGGTTGGGGTAGAAGGAGTTGGGCGTTTCCTGGTTGAGGCGGCGGGCCACCGAGTAGTAGGAGCGCGGGTCGTCGGGGGCCACGTCCACGGGGCAGACCACCACCTGGGCCCCCACGGCGCGCAGAATGTCCTGCTTCTCTTTGCTCTGCTTGTCGCTCATCACGAAAATGGTTTTGTAACCCTTCGCAATGGCGGCCAGCGCCAGGCCCATGCCCGTGTTGCCGCTCGTGCCTTCGATGATGGTGCCGCCGGGCTTCAGCAGGCCGGCCTTTTCGGCGTCCTCCACCATGCGGATGGCCATGCGGTCCTTCACCGAGTTGCCCGGGTTGAAGTACTCGACTTTGGCCAGCACGGTGCCTTTGATGCCTTCGGTGACTTTGTTGAGCCGGACGAGCGGGGTGTGGCCGACGGCTTCGATGATGTGATTATAATGCATGACGAATACTGGGTAGGAAGCGGCAAAGGTACGGCATTCGGGCAGGGCCCCGGGGCCCCGGGCGGGGCGGGTGGGCCCCGGGGCCCCGATTTTTATGTGCCGCCGCCCGCCGAATTAGCCCTACTTTTGCGGCGGCGCAGGCCATCCCCTTCCCATCGTTTTCATCCCCCAATCCCCCAAGAATGAGCGTTCTGGTCAACAAAAACTCCAAGGTTATCGTGCAGGGCTTCACCGGCTCCGAGGGCTCTTTCCACGCCGGGCAAATGATTGACTACGGCACCCACGTGGTGGGCGGCGTAACGCCGGGCAAGGGCGGCACCCAGCACCTCGATTTGCCGGTGTTCAACACCGTGGCCGACGCCGTGGCCGCCACCCAGGCCGACACCAGCATCATTTTTGTGCCCCCGGCTTTTGCCGCCGACGCCATCCTCGAGGCTGCGCAAGCCGGCATTAAGGTCATCGTGACCATCACCGAGGGCATTCCGACTAAGGACATGATTGCCGTGAAGCACTACCTGAAGGACCGCCCCGAAATCACGATGATCGGGCCGAACTGCCCCGGCGTGATGACCGCCGGCGAGTGCAAAGTGGGCATCATGCCCGGCTTCATTTTCACGAAGGGCCGCGTGGGCATTGTGTCCAAGTCGGGGACGCTGACCTACGAGGCCGTTGACCAGCTCACTAAGGCCGGCCTGGGCCAGACCACGGCCATTGGCATTGGCGGCGACCCCATCATCGGCACCACCACCAAGCAGGCGGTGGAAATGCTGATGAACGACCCCGAAACCGAAGGCATCGTGATGATCGGCGAAATCGGCGGCGGCATGGAAGCCGAAGCCGCCCGCTGGATCAAGGAAACCGGCAACAAAAAGCCCGTCGTGGGCTTCATCGCCGGCCAAACCGCGCCTCCCGGCCGCCGCATGGGCCACGCCGGCGCCATCGTGGGCGGTGCGGATGATACCGCCGCCGCCAAAATGGCCATTATGCGCGAGTGCGGCATCCACGTCGTGGATTCGCCCGCCGAGATTGGCGACACCATGCTGCGCGTGCTGGGCGCCAAGTAGGGCCCCTGGCTAACTAGTTTAAAAAAGCCGCTGCCTATTTTGGCAGCGGCTTTTTTTGGCCCCTTTCCTGACAGCATCTTATCAATCAAAATGCCGTGTAGGTGAATTCTTCGGTGCGGGTTATATCCGGGTATATTGAAGTGGTGGTGCGCAAGCGCAAAGTCGTGGGCGACAGTTCTACTACGTCTGCCAAAAGAATAAAACTGCTGTAGGAAACCGCGTGAGACGTTAGCTTGGTCTGGTCGTCGTTTAAGCTCCACGTGCCAGTAAGCGCCTGCGGAAGCGTCGTGCTGCACTTGGTAAGACCTTCGTCCGTTATTAACGAATTATCGGCGTTGAATACGAGGAAGTCATCCTGCTTGCACGTGGGCAGACGCGCATAGACATCCGTTGTAGTAGTCTTACCGCTGGCAACATCGGTCGTCACGTCAGCCGACATGCGCCAGCTTTTGGCTATCAGCAATTCGGTGCGTAAAGGAGCACTGTCATCTTTTTTACAACTGCCGAGCGCAACGGTTGCCAACAGCAGCAAGTAGCACGTTTTCATATCGTTTGCGAGGTTTTAGCAATCTCCTCAAATAAAGATAATAGAACGGTGCGCGCAGTAAGCAAGCCCCTACCTGAGCCGGGCCAATTACCGGAAAATCTTCGGTGCTGTCGGCAGTACTCATGCCGTTGGCCAGCATTTCCAACACCTTAGCCACGGTCGTGCGCGTTCCCTTCAGTACCGGCTTACCAAAGCGCACTCGGGGGTTCAGTAGAGGAATTCATTCAAAAATACGACAATTGCTTTTCTTTACTCAACCCATCTAAACGCAAAGGGGCAGCGCATTGCGCTGGGGCCCTTCCTTTATAATCCCAGTAAACCTACGCGTTGGTCGTCGTGGTCAGGTTCACGTCGATGTTGCCGCGGGTAGCGCGCGAGTAAGGGCACACCTGGTGGGCTTTGGCCACGAGGGATTCGGCCTGGCCCTGGCCCAGGCCAGGGATATTTACGGTCAGGTCCACGGCGATGCCGTAGTTCTCACCGTCTTTGCCGAAGCTCACGTCGGCAGCTACAGTGCTGCCGGTGATGGGGGTTTTCTCCAGGCGGGCCACCAGGTTTAGGGCCCCATCAAAGCAAGCGGCGTAGCCGGCGGCGAAGAGTTGCTCGGGGTTGGTGCTGCCCGCTACGCCGGCGCCGCCCATCTCTTTGGGCGTGCTCAGGGGCAGGTCGATAACGTTGTCAGACGAAACGGCGCGGCCGTCGCGGCCACCGGTGGCCTTGGCACGGGCCGTGTATAAACGCTGAATGCTCATGGTATTTGAAATAATAATTGTTGGATTTGGGAGATTAACGGTTAACGGTTTTACAATGTTTAATTGTGCACAATTAAACATTGTAATATTGAGTAAACCACTTGATTTTCAGCCCATAAATTTTTAATCTAGCGCCTTACTGCGCGCCCGGCTTCCACGAGTTGCTACCCCCCAAGCCAATGATCAGCCCCAACTGAAATACTGAGTTGGCGGCTTTCAGGTAATCGTTGGGGTGGAAGCCGAAGGCCTGGCCGCTCATCAGCTGAAGCTGGAAGGGGCCCGCCAGCTGCACCCGCGTGAAAGTGATGGGCTCGAATATGACGTTGCCGATGGGGGCCTGCCCCTGCCCATCGATGCGGAAGTTGTTGAGCTGCACGTAGCTCAGGCGCAGGGCCGTGCCGTAGCTGAGCGGGAAGTCGTGGTGGCCGAGGTGCACGCTGCGCTTCTTCTTGCTGGCGTAGTTCACCTGCACAAACACTTTGCTCAGGCTGCCTTCGAGGCGGCGCATGGTGAGCTGCTCGGGGTTTCGCTCGGTGCGGTCGGTGCCGCCGCCGCCCGCGCCCACGTACACCTCCAGCACGCGCTTGTCGGGTATGCGGGTGAAGTAGCCCACGCTGGCCTCGGCAAAGTCGAAGTTCTCGGTTTTGTCGCCCTTCGCGCGGTGCAGCGACGAAAACGTGCCCGCCGCCGCCAGGTGGTCGGCAAAGGCGTAGGCCCCCTGAAAGGCAAAGTTGTTCTGCTGATTGGTGCTGATGCTGCCGTAAAATTCGCCCTTTTGGGTGAGCAGCGGCGCGTGCGGCGGCGGCGGGAAGTAGAGCGACGTGCAGCCGGCCAGGGCCGCGGCGGCCGCGGGCACGCCGCCCCGCACGAGGGCAGTCAGCAGGAAACGAAATAACTTCTGGGGCGGCACCATACCTCAACGGCGAAGGTAAGGATTTCTTGCCCACTCCGCCCTTTCGGGGCCCCGGCCCGTATGCGAAAGTAAACGCTTCTTCATGCCCGCTTCCATCAAGTACGACGCCCTCATCATCGGTTCTGGCCAAGCTGGCAACCCCCTCGCTACGGCCCTGGCCAAAGCCGGCCGCAAGGTCGCCCTCATCGAAAAAGCGCAGCTCGGCGGCTCGTGCATCAACTACGGCTGCATCCCCACCAAAACCCTGCTGGCCGCCGCCGACCGCCTGCACCTGCTGCGCACGGCCCCCGAGGTAGGGGCCCCCAAGGTGCCGGGCGCCAACGAGCTGACGGTGGACCTGGAAGCCGCCATGGCCCGCAAAAATGCGCTGCTGGCCAAGCTCCGCGTCGGCGTCGAGGAAAATCTCACCGCGCCCGAAGTAGGCGTGACGGTACTGCACGGCCACGCGGCCTTCACGGGGCCCCGCACGGTGCGCATGGTGCCCCACGGCGCTCCGCACGAGTACCAGGACCTGACCGCGCCGCTCATCTTCATCAACACGGGCACCCACGCCACCATACCCGACGTGCCGGGCCTGGCCGAAGTGAAGTACCTGACCACCACCCAGCTGCTCGACACTGACGAGCTGCCCGAGCACCTGGTTATTCTGGGCGGCGGTTACATTGGGTTGGAGTTCAGCCAGATGTTCCGGCGCTTTGGTAGCCGCGTCACCATCGTCGAGCACGGCACCCAGCTGCTGGAGCGCGAGGATGACGACGTGTGCGAAGCGTTGAGAGTGGGCCTGGGCGACGACGGCGTGGAGTTTGTGCTGGGCGCCGAAGTGCGCCGCGTCAGCCAGGGCCCTGACGGCCACATCACCCTTACGGCCCACACCCCGGACGGCGAGCGGCGCATCCGCGGCACCCACTTGCTGGTGGCCACCGGCCGCACGCCCAACACCGGCGACCTAGGCCTGGACGTGGCCGGCATTGCAACCGATGAGCAGGGTTACGTGCAGGTCAACGACCAACTGCAAACCAACGTGCGCGGCGTGTACGCGCTGGGCGACGTGCACGGGGGCCCCCAGTTCACGCACCTTTCCTACGACGATTACCGCATCGTGCGCGACGCCCTGTTGCACGGTAAGCGGCGCACGGCCAAGCAGCGGCCCCTGCCCTACTGCATCTTTACCGAGCCCCAGGTGGCGCGCATTGGCCTCAGCGAAAACCAGGCGCAGGAGAAAAAGCAGCCCTACCGGGTAGCCGTCATGCCGGTAGCCGCCACCGGCCGCGCCCAGCAAACCGGCGCGAACGAAGGGTTTTGGAAGGTGCTGGTGGGACCCGACGACCGCTTGCTCGGCGCCACCATCGTAGGCGCCGCGGCGGCCGAAGTGATGGCCATGCTTGAAATTGCCATGGCCGGCCGCCTCAAGTATCAGATGTTGCAGGAAATGGTATTTGCCCATCCAACTTGGGCCGAATCGTTGAATAACGTGTTCCGCGAACTAAAGGAAGTAAAAATCGAGGCCGGAAAATAGGCGTTGGGGGCCCTACAGGTACTTTTTGTACAGATTGAATAGCACGCGCCGGTCGTCGTGGGTCAGCACGGCGTTCACATTTTGCGGAATAAAATGTCGCTTGAACGCGGTGATGGCCGCACCCAAGTCCCGCGTATCGTAGCCAATAATGCGTAGCGCCTCCCGCGGGTCGAAGGCATCCACCGGACTCAACGGGGCCCGGGCGACGCTATCGGCCAGCACCAGCCCGGGCGGGGTGAGGGCCCGCACCAGCGGCACGGGTTTGGCCGCTGGCGGGGGCCCCGGCATGGCCGGGTACACGACGGCCGACGGCGCCACCACGATGGTATCGAGCAGCGCGGCCTCGTCGTACCACAGGCCAAATCCGCTGTCAGCCAGCTGCTTCCAGGGGAAGGTCACGTTGGGATCGTTCTTGCGGGTGGGCGCAATATCGGCGTGGCCGATGAAGTTGGCGGTGGGGATGTTGTAGGCTTTTTTCAGGTGCTTGAGCACCACGAGCAGGCTCTTAATCTGCGCATCGGCAAAGGGCTCGGTGCCGTCGTTGTCCAGCTCAATGCCGATGGACGACGAATTGATGTCGCTGTCGTTGCCCCAACGGGCCGCGCCGCCGTGCCAGGCCCGCAGGTAGTCGTTCAGCATGTGAAACGTGCGGCCGTCGCGCCCAATTACGTAGTGCGCACTCACCTGCGTACGCGGCAGCGTGAAGGTTTTCAGCGTTTCCTCGGCCGAGCGCTGGGCCGTGTGGTGAATGACGACCAGGTTAGGCTTGCGCAGCCCGAAGTTGGTGGTGCCCACCCAGTAGGGCCCCTGGGCCAGGCTGTCGGGCCCCGCGCTCAGCTGCGGCTGGGCCCGGATGGTGCGCGCATAGGCCTTGGCCTGCCGCTCGTACGATTTGTTGGTGGCGCGGTAGGGGTTGGTGGCGCAGGCTGTGGCCAGGCCAGCAGCCAAGAGCAACGCGGAAGACAGGTATTTCATAAACGAAGCAGGTCACGGGCGGAGGGGACCAGAAGCTGCAAAGAAAAGGGGCCCCGGAAGCAATTGCTTCCGGGGCCCCTTTTCTGCATTGGTGTGGTGCAGCTACTTGGCGTAGGCCACCGAACGCATTTCCCGAATCACGGTGATTTTAATCTGGCCGGGGTACTGCATTTCCTTCTCGATTTTCTGCGAAATCTCGAAGCTCAGCTCCGCGGCGCGCTCGTCGGTCACGTTCTCGGCGTCCACCATCACGCGCAGCTCGCGGCCGGCCTGGATGGCGAAGCACTGGTTAACACCCTTGAAGGCGCCAGCCGTTTCCTCCAGCTGCTTGAGGCGCTTGATGTAGCTTTCCATCATCTCGCGGCGGGCCCCCGGGCGCGAGCCCGAAATGGCGTCGCAGGCCTGCACGAGCGGCGAAATCATGGCCGTCATCTCCATCTCGTCGTGGTGGGCCCCAATGGCGTTCACCACGTCGGGGTGCTCCTTGTACTTCTTGGCCATCTCCATGCCCAGGATGGCGTGGGGCAGCTCGGGCTCCTCACTGCTCACCTTGCCGATGTCGTGGAGCAAGCCGGCGCGCTTGGCTTTCTTCACGTCGAGGCCCATCTCGGCGGCCATCGTGGCGCAGAGGTTGGCTACTTCGCGGCTGTGTTGCAGCAAGTTCTGGCCGTAGGAGGAGCGGAAACGCATCCGGCCCACCATGCGCACCAGCTCGGGGTGCAGGCCATGAATGCCAAGGTCGATGACGGTCTTCTCCCCAATTTCGATGATTTCCTCCTCGATTTTCTTGGTCGTCTTGGCCACGATTTCCTCCACCCGGGCGGGGTGGATGCGGCCGTCCTTCACGAGCAAGTGCAGCGAGAGGCGGGCAATTTCGCGGCGCACCGGGTCGAAGCCCGAGATAATGATGGCCTCCGGGGTGTCGTCCACAATCACTTCCACGCCCGTAGCCGCTTCCAGGGCCCGAATGTTGCGCCCCTCGCGGCCAATGATTTTGCCCTTAATGTCGTCGCTCTCAATGTTGAACACCGACACGCAGTTCTCAATGGCGTGCTCCGAAGCGGTGCGCTGAATGGTTTCCAGCACAATCTTCTTGGCATCTTTGGTAGCCGTCAGCTTGGCCTGCGCCACGGTATCCTTAATGAAGGCCCCGGCTTGGAGCTGGGCCTCGTTCTTGAGCGATTCCACGAGCTGCTCACGGGCCTCGGCGGCGGTGAGGTTGGCCACGGTTTCGAGCTGGCGCTGCACAGCGTGGAGCTGGGCGTCGGCCTCTTCCTCCTTCTGCTTCAGCTCGGCCAACGTGGCTTCGTGGGCGGCGCGGCGCTTCTCGTTTTGGTCCTCAATCTTGTCGCGCAGCTGCTGGGTATCGGCCTGGTTTTTCTCGCGGGCCCCTTCTAGTTCCTTCTCCTTGCGCTGCAGCTGCTCGAGTTGCTTTTGCGTGGTTTCGGTGAGCTTTTTGATGCCCTGCTCCTGCTCCATTACGCCCTGGCGGCGCTGGGTCAGCTCGGCTTCCAACTCGGCTTTGAGGCGGCGGCTTTCCTGCTCAAACTCGTTGCGCTGCTGGCGGTTTTTGTCCTTCGACTGCTGAATGCGCTCGTCGCGGATGCGGTTGCCTTTTTCTTCGGCTTCCTGGAGCAATTGTTGGGCCCGCGCTTGCGCCTGGCCCTCAAGGTCTTGCCTGGCTTTGCCGGCCAGCTGCCGGCCCACCACCAGGCCCGCCACAAGGGCGACCACGGCGGCCAGCAGACAGTATAATAGTATGGTAGACATGTAGTTATGGTTTTGAAAAGGTTCAATACCATAACCGGCAAACTTCCCCCTGCCGCGCCCGGTGCCGCCCCGCCGATTGCGAAGCTGGGGCCCGAGCGGGGCCAACGTATGCCAGTGCCGCCAGCCGCTAGGCCGCCAGCACCACGCCCGACAATAGCCCGTCTAAGCGGGCCAGGCGCTCGGTCAGCGCCGCGTCGGTACCATCTTTTTCCTTGCTTACCTTCAGCTGGTCGGCCATCGTGGCCAGGGCCACCATTGCCAGCAAGTCCTGCTTGTCCTGAATGCCGTATTGCTCACGGAATTCGCGCAGCCGTTCGCCCAATTGGCGGCCGGCCAGGCGCAGCCGTTCTTCGTCGGCCACGTCCACCCGCATGGGGTAGTCGCGCTCGGCAATTCGGATTTTTATGGCTAACTCGCTCATAAAGCGTCAGTTGAGAAAAAATCGAGTTATTCCTTCAAATAGGCAAGGCACTTATCCAGTTCGCGGATGTATTCGTTGAGGCGTTGTTTTAATTCGTTGGCGTGGGTGGGCTCCCCAGCTATGGTTTGCACAAGTTTAACGATATTTTCCTGGTTTTGCCGCTCCTTCAGTTGGCGGTCGCGCTCGCGCACGTCGGCTTGCAGCTGCTGCACGGTGGTGTTGGCATCGGCCAGCTCCTCGCGCAGCTGCTGATAGGCAGCCACTAAAGTGGTCACCTGCCGTTCCAGGCGGTCGAGTTGCGCAAGCTGTTGGGACGAAGCCAAGGAGTAAGTTTTTTTCGGGACGTAAGGTACAGCGCAGGCCACACTTGCGCTTGTAGAACGGAGCGGCACTCCGATCCGAGAGCTGCGAGCCAGCTGGTGCTTCGTTCTACCAAGCCCGGGCGCGAACGAAAGGCCCCTCTGCTCGGCAACTCCCTACTTCCGGATCAGGGCCCCCGCTTGCTGCTCAAACTGCGCAATGAGCCGCTGCATCACCTGGTCAATAGCCTGTTCGCTGAGCGTCTGGGAAAAGTCCTGCAAGCCGAAGCTCACCGAGTACGACTTCTTGCCCGCGCCCAAGTTGGGGCCCTCGTACACGTCGAACACGTTCACGCTCTGCAAAAGCTTCTTCTCGGTGCGCAGGGCAATGCGGCGCAGCTGGTCAAAGGTCACGCCCTGGTCCACCACCACGCTCAGGTCGCGGCGCACCTCTGGGAACTTGGGCAGCTCGCGGGCCACCAGGGCGGCGCGGTACTTGCGCACCAGGCCGTCCCAGTCCAGCTCGGCGTACCACACTGGCTGGCCCACGTCGAGGCGCTTGAGCAAGGGCCCCGCCACGGCGCCGGCCTGGGCCACGGGCTGGTTGTGGGCCAGCAGGGCCAGGCCGCCGGCCAGGTAGGGGTGGTCGGTGGGCTGCTGAGCGGGTTGGGCGTGGCCCAGGGCCCCCAGCACCTGCACCACGGCCCCGGCCAGGTCGGGGAAGGCGGTTTTGCGGGCCGGGTGCTGCCAGGTTTCGGCGGTGGCGTTGCCGGTTAGGTACAGGGCCAGCACGTTGCGCTCGGCGGTGCTGCCGTCGGCGCGGCGGTGGTAGGTTTTGCCGAACTCGTAGAGCTTGAGGTCTTTCTGGCGGCGGTTCACGTTGTAGCGCACCGTTTCGAGGCCCGAGGGCAGCAGCGAGGGGCGCAGCACGTTCAGGTCGCCGCTGTTGGGGTTGAGCAGGCGCACGATGGCCTCGTCGGGGGCCCCGGGCCCCTCGAAGTAGGCGGCGTTCACCACCGAGTTGGTCAGAATTTCCGAAAAGCCCTGGCCGCTGAGCAGCGCCGCCACCTTCTGGCGCAGCACCTCGGGGTCGGGGTTCGGGGATTTGGCCAGGAACGTGGCCGAGTTGTGGGGCCGCAGCGCCACGTTATTATAGCCGTAAATGCGCAGGATTTCCTCGATTACGTCCACCTCGCGGGTCACGTCCACCTTGTGGCGGGGCACGGCTAACGTCCACTCTTCCTGGCCCTGCTCGTCGAGTTGCTCAGCTGTTATTTCAATACCCAAGTCGCTCAAAATCTGCCGGATGCGGGCGGGCTCGATGTACTGGCCCACCAGCCGCTCGACGCGCGGCAGGCGCAGGCGCACGGCCGTGGGGCCCAGCGGCAGCGGGTACACGTCCACAACCGGGGCGGCGGGGCGGGCCCCGGCTACTTCTTGCAGCAGCAGCGCGGCGCGGTGCAGGGCTGGCAGCACCATATCAGGGTCGGTGCCGCGCTCGAAGCGGAAGGAGGCGTCGGTTTTCAGGCCGTGGGTTTGGCTGGTGCGGCGCACGGCGGCCGGCGCGAAGTAGGCGCTTTCGAGGAACACGCGGGTGGTGGCCGGGCTCACGCCCGAGGCCTGGCCACCGAACACGCCGGCCAGGGCCAGCGGGGCCCCGGAGCCGTCGGCCACCACCAGGTCTTCGCCCTTCAGGGTGCGCGCTACGCCGTCGAGGGTCACGAACTGCTCGCCCTCGGTGGCGCGCTTCACAATGATTTCGTGGCGCGCCAGCCGGTCGGCGTCAAAGGCGTGCAGGGGCTGGCCCAGCTCGTGCAGCACGAAGTTGGTCACGTCCACCACGTTGTTGATGGGGCTTAGGCCGATGCTGCGCAGGCGGCGCTGGAGCCACTCGGGCGAGGGCCCCACATGCACGTTATCAAGTAGTAAGCCGGCGTAGCGCGGGCAAGCAGCGGCGTCCTCCACAATCACGCCGATGGCGGTGCCGGCCGTGGTGGGGGCCCGGAACTGGCTCACGTCGGGCAGGTGGGCGGGCTGGTGCAGCAGGGCGCGCAGCTCGCGGGCCACGCCGTAGTGCGAGGCGGCGTCGGCGCGGTTGGGCGTGAGGCCGATTTCGAAGGCCGTGTCGGTGCCCAGGCCGAAGTAGTCGGCGGCGGGCGTGCCGTTGGGCAGGTCGGTGTCGAGCACCATGATGCCGGCGTGCGAGGTGCCCAGGCCGATTTCATCCTCGGCGCAAATCATGCCCTCGGAGGCCGCGCCGCGGATTTTGCTCTTCTTGATTTTGAACGGCTCGCCCGCCGTGGGGTGCAGCGTGGCACCTTCTAGGGCCACCACCACGCGTTGGCCGGCGGCCACGTTGGGGGCCCCGCACACGATTTGGCGCGGCGTGCCGTCGCCCACGTCCACGGTGGTCAGGCTGAGCTTATCGGCGTCGGGGTGCTTTTCGCGGGTGAGCACCGTGCCCAGCACCACGCCGCGCAGCCCGCCGGGAATGCTTTCCAGCTCCTCCAGGCTTTCCACTTCCAGGCCGGAGCCGGTGAGCAGGGCCCCAACCTCGGCGGCAGTTTTATCGGTGGGAATGAGCGTTTTGAGCCAGTCGAAGGAGATGCGCATTGGGGAAATTATTTAAGGACTGAAGGGTTGATTGTTGCCGTTCAGCCCGGGCAAAGGTACGGCAGGGCCAAATGACCGAATGGGGCCCCGCGGCGTATCTTAGCCTAGCCCAACGCACTTTCCCGCCATGACCCACTTCCCCGATTTTGCCGAAGCCACCGTGTTGCGCGGCGCACTCATCGCCGGGTTCAGCGACGACGAGTTTTTTCAATTCTGCCAGGAAAACGACTCGGCCCGCATCGAGCGCACCGCCGACCACGAAATCATCATTATGCCCCCCGCCGGCTTCGAATCAAGTTTTAGTAGCGGCCAAGCTTACGGCAGCCTATATGTATGGCAGCGCCAAACCAAGCTCGGCCGCGCGGTGGAGTCGTCAGCCGGCTACCTGCTGCCCGATGGGGCAGTGCTATCGCCCGATGCCTCGTGGGTGAGTTCGGAGCGCCTGGCTACCGTGTCGGCCGCGCAGCTCCAGAAGTTTCCGCCGCTGTGCCCCGATTTTATTATCGAGGTTAAGTCGCCTTCTGATAGTCTCAAAGGATTGCAAGCCAAAATGGAGCAGTGGCTGCAAAACGGTGTGCGGCTGGGCTTCCTTTTAAACACTGAAACCGAAACGGCCTATGTGTATGCCCCCGGCCAGCCCATGCAAACCGTGCAAGGCTTTGATAAGGAGCTGAGCGGCGAGCCGGTACTGCCGGGCTTCCGGCTCGATTTGCGGGAGCTAAAGCGCTAGCCCCGCGCCGGTTTCGCACTTTTCTACTTTGACCTGCCTCTTATGCCCTTTATTAACAAAGGCTTTCACGCCAAGCGGCCCACCGAGGGCCCTAATAAACTGCCGCCCGGCCAGTACGAAACCCAGGATTTTCCGGTGCTCACGGCCGGGCCCACGCCGCGCATCAACCTGGCCAACTGGGAGTTCCGGCTTGAGGGTTTGGTGGAAAAACCGGTGAAGTGGAGCTGGAACGAGTTCAACGCGCTGCCGCAGCAGGATTTCAACCCCGACATTCACTGCGTCACGAAGTGGTCGAAATTCGACACCAAGTGGCGCGGCGTAAGCCTGGATACGCTGCTTGAGCACGTGCAGCTCCAGCCCGAGGCCGAGTTTGCGCTGGCCTTCTCCTACGGCGGCTACACCACCAACCTGCCGCTGGCCGACCTGCGCAACGGCCAAGCGTTCATTGGCTTGCAATACGAGGGCAAGCCGCTGACGCCCGAGCACGGGGGCCCCGCACGGCTGGTGGTGCCGCACCTCTACTTCTGGAAAAGCGCCAAGTGGGTGCAGGGCCTGCGCCTAATGGGGGTGAACAAGCCGGGCTTCTGGGAGGAGGCGGGCTATAGCATGCGCGGCGACCCGTGGCAGGAGCAGCGCTACGGCAGCGACGACGACGCGGCTGATACCAGCAGCCTCCGCCTGTGAGCCGGCTCGACTGGCAAATCGGCACCGTGACGGCCATAACGCCCGACACGCCGCGGGTTAAAACATTCACCCTCAGCCTATCCCGCTGGACAGCCCACCGCGCCGGCCAGCACTACGACCTGCGCCTAAGTGCCGCCGACGGCTACCAAACCGAGCGCAGCTATTCCATCGCCTCACCCCCAGAGCAAACCGGCGAAGTTGCCCTCACCGTGGAGCTGATTGCCGACGGCGAGGTATCGGGCTACCTGCACGAGGGTGTGGCCGTGGGCGACCAGCTGGAGCTGCGGGGCCCCATCGGCGGCTATTTCGTGTGGCCCGCCGGGGCCCTGGCCGCCCCGCTCCTGCTAGTAGCCGGCGGCTCGGGCGTGGTGCCGCTGATGGCCATGCTGCGCCACCGTCAGCGCGCTAAGCTGCCCAATCCAGCCGTGCTGCTCTTCAGCATCCGCACGCCGGAAGAGGTTATCTACCAGCAAGAACTGGAAGCAATGGCGGCGGCCGACCCAGCTTTTACCCTGCTGCTCACCTATACCCGCCAAGCCCCGGCCGGCTGGACCGGCCACCACCGCCGCGTCGATGCCGCCATGCTGGCCGAAGCGGTGGCCCTCCTGCCCGGGGCCCCGCAGTGCTACGTGTGCGGCCCCACGGGTTTGGTGGAAAGCGTGGCCACGCTGCTGCAAGCCCAAGGCCTGCCCGACGACGCCATTCGCACCGAGCGGTTCGGGCCCACGGGCAATTAGGGGCCACCTCACCCCGCTCTCGTCGGGAGAGGGGTGCCAGCACCTAACCATTATGAATTGAACGAGCAAATTGAACGCACCCCTCTCCGCCGGAGAGGGGCCGGGGGTGAGGTTCTCCCAGTGCAGAAGGTACTAATCGTGAAACGACTTCTCGCCGGCGGGCACGGCGGCCGTTAGGCGGTTTTCGGCGGGTGGCACGGGGCAGCTGTAGCCGTTATTGTAAGCGCAGTACGGGTTATATACCCGGTTGAAATCCAGCACGATGGTGGTGGCGCCAGCGGCCGGAATAGCGGCATCGAGGTAGCGGCCGCCGCCGTAGGTTTCGCGGCCGTTGCTGGCGTCGGTGAAGGGTACGAACAGGGTGGAGTCGGTGGTTTTGCGAAACAGGGTGAGCTGCTGGCGCTGGCCGTTCAGGTCGAAGGTGGCACGGCCCCAGGGCGTGTAAGGTTCGGTGCGGCGGTCGGTCATCTGCATGGCCACCGGGCCCAGGCGGGCCAGGGGCGCGTACTGGGCCGTAACGACGTACTGCTTGTCGGGCGCAAAGTATTTCAGGCTGTCGAACTGCGGGCGCTGCGCCTCGGTCAGTGGCGACTCGTTGCCGCCACGGAAGGCGCTGTTTTTGGCTTTCCGCGCCACTTGCACTTGGGCAAAATACGGGTCGGGGCCCTGGGAAATGTCCCACATCGAGAAACCCACCACGGCCATCACACCGCCAATAATTAAAAGCTTAGTTTTCATAAAATGGACGTCAGATTTGCACAGCGTTGACGAGAGGAACTGGGTTTTAACAAGCCACTACTGCTTAACAAAACCACCTCTTCTCATCACCTCAGCGCCGTACAAAATTACTCAGCGCACACGCTGGCGAAGCTGTAGTGTCTGCGGTCGGTGTAGATGAGGTGGTCGAGCACGGGCAGGTCGAGGAAGTCGCCGGCCTGGCGCAGCTTTTTGGTGAGGGCCAGGCCGGCGGCGCTGGGCTGGCGGTTGCCGCTGGGGTGGTTGTGCATCAAAATGCTGCTGGCACGTGGCATAGGTGCTACCATTGGAGCCCCGTACCTTGCTCGCCTTATGCGAAACCTCTTACTACTGGCCGCTGGGCTACTGTGCACCGCGCCAGCCGGGGCCCAGCAGCCGGCCGGGGCCCCGTACCACGCCACCGAGCGCAAAATTAACGACCTCGTGCACACCCAGCTCGACGTGCGGTTCGACTACGCGAAACGCTACCTCTACGGCCGGGCCACGCTGACGCTAAAGCCCCACGGCTACCCCACCGATTCGCTGCGGCTCGATGCCAAGGGGATGGACATTAAAACGGTGCAGCTTAGGGCCCCGGCGCAGAAAGGAACGGCGCCGCTAAACTTGAAGTACGAATACAACCAGCAGCAGCTACTCATTCACCTCGGCCGCCCGGTGCCTGCGGGGGAGGCTTACACCGTCTACCTTGAATACACGGCCAAGCCCGACGAGCTAAAGACCAAAGCAAGCGATGCTATTGGCGAAGCTAAGGGACTGTTTTTCATCAACCCCGACAGCGCGGTGGCTGGCAAGCCGGTCCAAATCTGGACGCAGGGCGAGACGGAATCTAACTCCGCCTGGTTTCCCACCATCGACAAGCCCAACCAGAAAACCACCACCGAAATCAGCCTGACGGTGCCCGCCAAGTACGTCACGCTCAGCAACGGCCAGCTGACCAGCCAGGCGCCCGCGGGCCCTGGCCTGCGCACCGACACCTGGAAAATGGACCAGCCCCACGCGCCCTACCTGGTGATGATGGCCGTGGGCGACTTCCGCATTACCAAGGACAGCTGGCGCGGCAAAGAGGTCAATTATTACCTCGAACCCAAGTACACGGCCCAGGCCCGGCAGATTTTTGGCAAAACGCCGCAGATGCTGGAGTTTTTCTCGGAGCGCCTCGGCGTGGCGTTTCCGTGGAATAAGTACAGCCAAGTTGTTTGCCGCGAATACGTGGCCGGCGCCATGGAAAACACCTCCGCCTCGCTGTTTGGTGAGCAGGCGCAGGGCTCGGCCCGCGCGCTGCTGGACTGGGAATACGGCGGGGTGGAGCGGGAAATTGCCCACGAGCTGTTCCACCAGTGGTTTGGCGATTACGTGGCCTGCGAAAGTTGGAGCAACCTGACCATGAGCGAGTCATTCGCCAACTTCAGCGAAGTTATTTGGGCCGAGCACGCCCACGGGCTCGATGCGGGCGCCGAGCACGCCGACCGCAGCCTGCGCACGTACCTCCGCAACCCGGCCAACTACACCAAGCCGCTGGTGCGCTTCGAATACGCGGACCAGGAGGACCTGTTCGACAACGTGACCTACCAGAAGGGCGGCAGCATCCTCAACATGCTGCGCGCCGAGCTGGGCGAGGACGTGTTTTTCCGGGGTTTGCAGCGCTACCTCACGCAAAACGCCTTCGGCACCGGCGAGCCCCACCAGTTGCGGCTGGCCCTGGAGGAAGCTTCGGGCCGCGACCTGAACTGGTTTTTCAACCAGTGGTACTACCGCGCCGGCCACCCCATCGTCACCATTGATTACCAATACGATGCCGCCCGCCATCGCCAGGCCGTGGTGGTGCGCCAAACCCAGGCCGGCGCGCCGTTTGTGCTCCCGTTTAAGGTGGACGTGTACGCCAACGGCCGCGCCCAGCGCTACCCCGCCACCCTGCGCCACGCCGTGGACACGCTCTATTTCCCGGCCGCCACCCGACCCGATTTGGTGAACATGGACGCCAACAAGGTGCTGGTGTGGCAGAAACAGGACCACAAGCCGCTGGCGGAGTTTGCCTACCAGTACCGCCACGCCCCACGCTTCCTCGACCGCCGCGAGGCCCTAATCGCCGCCGGAGCCCAGTCGTCCGACCCCGCGGCGCAAAAAATTCTAGCCGCAGGCTTAGCTGACAAGTCGCCGGCGCTGCGCCAAATGGCCATCGAAATGCTCGACCTTAAGAACAAGGCGGTGCGCAAAGCCGCCGCGCCCACGCTGGCGCAGCTGGCCGCGCGCGATTCGTCGTTGCTGGTGCAGGCGGCAGCGCTGCAAGCGCTGGGCAAGCTCCAGGACAAACGCTACGCGGCGCTGATTACTGGGGCCCTAAATAGCCCATCGTACCGGGTGCAGGGCGCGGCGCTGCAAGGCCTGCTGCCGCTCGACCCCGCCCAGGCACTGGCCCGCGCCACGGCTTTCGAGGCCGACAACCAAGGGGCCCTAACCATCGCCCTGGTGGTGGTGTACGGGCGGGCTGGTGGCTTGGCGCAGTGGCCGTCGATGCTGGCCAAATACGATGCCACTGACCCAAACGGCCGCTTCGGAATGCTGGATGGTTTTATTGAAATCCTGGGCCGCCTCGACGACCCCGCGGCGCTGGAGCAAGGCATCACGCGCATCCGCGACCTGACCGTGAAATTCAAGCCCTACGTCAATTCGGCGCGGATAATCAAGCTGTTGCACGAGGTGCAGCAGCACCAGTCCACCCGGCCAAACGCCGCCCGGGTGGCCGAGTTGGTGGCCCAAGCCGACGCCGCCATCCAGGCCGCGAAGTAGGGCCCCCGCGGCAAAATAGGGCCCCTAGCGCCGCCTTTTTGGCGAATCGTTTTCGGGCTTGGGTACGGTGCTGGCGAAGCCTGCGCAGGCGGCACTTAGCGGCTATTCTTGGTTAGCAGGCGGCTTTGCAGGGCTTCGCGGTAGCTTTCCGCCAGCGGGATGGTGGCCGTTCCCACCGTTACTTGGTGGCGCTCAATTTTGCGGATGGCCTTAAGGGCCACGATGTAGGACTTGTGCACCCGGATGAAATCGTCGGCCGGCAGGGTAGCGAGCATATCGGCCAGGGTCATGCGGGTGCTCACCTGCCGGTCGTGCTCGTGGATGAACAGCAGGTTGGTGTCCGACTGGATGTAGAGCACCTGCTCCACGTTCACCCGAATCCAGTCGTAGCCGTCTTTGACGAAGATGCCGGGCGGGCCTTCGCGGGCAGGCAGCATCTGGGCGTAGGCGCGGTTGCAGGTTTGCAAAAACCGGCCGAACTCGATGGGCTTGAGCAAGTAATCGAGGGCCTGTAGCGAGAAGCCCTCCACGGCGTGCTCGGCGTAGGCCGTGGTAAAGACGAGGCGCTTTTGCAGGGGCGCAATCAGGCGGGCGAAGTCCAGGCCCTGCACGTCGGGCATTTGGATGTCGAGAAACACCAGGTCGACGCGCTCGGTGTGCAGGCAGCCCAGGGCCTCGGTGGTGCTGAGGAAGCAGTGGGTGAGTTGCAAAAACGGCACCTTGGCCGCGTAGCGCCCCAGCACCTCCAAGGCGGCGGGCTCATCATCGATGGCGATGGCGTGTAGCATAAGCGCCTAAAGGTCAATAGTAAGGGAAACGGTAAAAGAATCAGCGGTTTGCTGGATGTGCAGCGCGTGCCGGCCGGCGTACATCAGGGCCAGGCGCTGCCGGGCGGTGGCAATGCCGGTGCCCGGGCCCGGCCGGGCGGCCGGGCCCGGGGCAATGCTGTTAGCCACGCGCAGGCGCAGGCAACGGTTTTCCACCACCACTTCCAGCTCAATGTACGCCGGGTGCACCAGGCTGATGCCGTACTGATAGGCATTTTCCACGAACGGAATCAGCAGCAGCGGGGCAATGGCGGCGGGCACGCCGTCCCAATCCAGCCGGGTGGCCACGCGCAGGGTTTCGCGCTGGGGCAGGCGGGCGCGCTGCAAGGCCAGGTACTTTTCCAGAAACGAAAACTCGTTTTCGATGGACGTCAGCGGCTGCTTCGACTCCTGCAATGTGAAGCGCATGATGCCGGCGAGCTGCTGAATCAGGTCGGCCACCGTTTCGTTGTCGACGCGCTGGGCCTCGTTGTAGATGGTGTTCAGGGCATTGAAGAGAAAGTGCGGGTTCACCTGCGCCTTGAGGGCCGTCAGCTCGGCCTCCACCTTTTGCTGGAGCAGGTGGGCTTGCACCCGGCGGGCCCGGAACGAATCGGCCACGTACCCATAGGCCACAATCACGGTCAGCAGCACGGCCGTCATCAGCAGGTTCTCATCGATGAAATCGGGCACGTGGTCGGTGCGCACTTGCAGCAGCTCGAACAGGAGCGCCGCCAGCCCGCACAGCCACGTCCAGTAGCCCCAGCCGGTTTCGCGGCCCAGCAGCCACCGCCGAAACGCCAGCCGGTAGTTGAGGTGCGCCAGGGCCCCCAGGCCGGCCAGCAGCAGCCCGATGCCCAGCAGGTACCGCGCCAGGCCGCCCACCTCGGGCGCGCCCGCCCCGCCCCGCCACACGCCCACGTACAGCAGCTGGCCCCAGTAGGCCAGCAGGCCGCTCAGGGCAACGCCAAAAAGCAGGGCCGGGGCGGCCGGAAACGAGGCATAATGAACAACCTAAGCAATGGTGCAAAAATAAATAGCCATTATTTTCAATGTAAATTTTTGTAATTAAGAACATTAGCCATCAGCCAATAGCTATCAGCTCATGACTCAGCACTTAGTGGGCGCGGGGCACGGCCGCGGGTTTGATGCCTTGCAGCTCGCGCTGGCCCTGCGCCTCGCTCACGGGGGCCAGCAGCAGGGCCCGGGTCAGGAAATCGACTTCCTCCACGGCTTTGACGTAGTACGTGCGGCCAGACTGGGCATCGAGCTGCACGGTCTGGTTTTCGGAAAAGTAGCCCTGGGCCGACTCGATTTTGACCCGCCCCGGCGGCAGGTCCAGCTGCAAATATCGATTGGTGGGCAGCGCGCCCATTTTTTTGTCATTGATCCGAATGGTGTAGGTGTCGCCCTCAAATTCGCGCTGCCGGTAGATGACCAAGTGCGCCGGGCTGCCCTGGGCCGGTGGGGGCCCCTCGGCCCGGCTGCCGAGCAGCAGCCACGCCGCCGCAAGCACAAGCGCCTTCATCACTTAGTGGCTTTGGCGTAGTTGCGCGACAATTGGAACCCCGCCTGAAAGTAGACCTGGCTGAGGCGGTCCAGGGGCGCGTCGCGGAGCTGCACCGTGCCCGATTGCCAGGCATTGGGCTGCCAGCCGCGCCGGTAGCCCAGCCGGAAGACGCTGGCAACGCTCAATTTGCGCTTCTCCCGCTGTGATAATTCCAGGTTGACGTCCCAGTAGGCGTTATTAAACTTCAGCGACGGGATGTTGCCGGCCTGGCTGTACTGCGGCAGGTTTTGGAACGCAACGGACTGGGAAGTGCGGTTGAGCACGGCGTAGTCGTAGTTGACGCCGCCCACCCCCACGTTGAGGTAGAGGCGTCGGTTGCGGTCGTTGAGCACATCGTACCCCAGCATCGCCCCGGCAAAGCCGGCATAAGTGCGCCGCACCACGAGCGCATCCCGCTCATTAGGCGGGAAATAATTAAATCCGTACCCGGCTTGTATCATGAGCTTCAGCCGCTTGTAGCGGGGCCCGAAGTTCAGGTACACAAAGGGGTCGAGGGGGATGGGGAAATCGCGCTTGATGTTGTTCTGGCGAAAGAACGCCTGCATGTTCGGCGTACTGGTCAGCGCCCCCATAACCCCTATTTCGGTGATCATCGAAACCTTGAAATTGCTCTTGGCCGGCAGGCTAGGGCCCTGGGCCGAATCCACTGCTTGGCCCAGCGCCACCGGCCCCGTCAGGAGAAATAACAGTAAGAAACGCGGCATACACGTGGGGATTGAGTGGTGAGTGACGCTTCAAAACAAGCGCCTCCCCGCGGCCCCAGCAATGCCGCGTGGCCAACCAGCCAGAGTTTGTGGGCAAACCCCTCAAGTTTGTGGCGTTACCTCCCTCCTCTAGCCCCGCAAGCACAACAGCTATCGGGGCAGGCCAATAAGCCGAGAAGCCTTTTGGATTAGGGCCCCCACACGCTGTAGAGACGCTGGGGACCCAAAAATTAATTCAAACGGCTGCTGAGCACAAGCGCCGCGCCCACCCAGTAGCGCAGCCGTAGCGGCCGTCTGCAATCAGCGCAATCACGGTTAATCTGCATAGCCAGCAACTACAGCACGCCCTCGTCGGCGAAGCTGTAGTAGCCGCGGTCGGTGTAGATGAGGTGGTCGAGCACGGGCAGGTCGAGGAAGTCGCCGGCCTGGCGCAGCTTTTTGGTGAGGGCCAGGTCGGCGGCGCTGGGCTGGCGGTTGCCGCTGGGATGGTTGTGCACCAAAATGATGCTGCTGGCAAGCTGCTCCAGGGCCTCCTTAAAAATCATTTTCGGGTCGGCCACGGTGCCGGCCACGCCGCCCTGGCTCACGGCCACCTTGCGCATCACCACGTTGGCGCGGTTCAGCAAAATCACCCAAAACTCCTCGTGCGACAGATCCATTAGGCTGGGGCGCACCAGGTTGTAGATGTCGCGCGAGCAGGTGATGGTGGTGCGGGCGGGCGCGTCGGCCTCCTTGCGGCGGCGGCCCAGCTCCAGGGCGGCCACCACCGAAATGGCCTTGGCCTCGCCGATGCCGGGGTGGCGGCAGAGCTGCTTCACGCTTTGGCGGGCCAGCTCGTTGAGGTCGTTCCCCACGCCTTGCAGCATGAGCTTGGCCACGTCCACGGCTGAGAGCTTGACGGTGCCCGAACCCAGCAGGATGGCAATCAGCTCGGCGTCGGACAGCGCGGCGCGGCCCTTGGCCATGAGCTTCTCGCGGGGCCGGTCTTCCTCGGCCCAGCTTTTGATGCCGAGGGCCCCGGGGGCAACGTAGGCGGGCACTGGTGCTTTGTCAATATTATCAAGCACTTGCATAGGATATAGCTTTGCGTAAAAGACGAAATTTAACCCGCCGCCAAGCAAAAGGTGTCGCTTTACGTTTACGGGGCTAATCTTCTTCTTGCCCTGCTTTTTCTTCTATGCGAAATCCAACTATTCTACTGCTCGTGCTGGCCGCCGTGCTCCTGGCCGAGTGGTACGGCTTCCAAGCTACCCGCACCCTCACCCAGCACCTCGACGCGGGGCCCCGGCGTGCCTGGGCCTGGGGCTACTGGCTGCTCACGGCAGCCGTATGGGGCCTGGCCCTTTGGGCCGGGCCCACCCGCCAATCGGGCAATACCCTGCTTAAAAGCCGCTTGATCAGCCTGTTGCTGTTATTGCTAGTCACTAAGCTGGTGATGCTGCTGCCGCTGCTGCTCGAGGACCTGACGCGGCTGGGGCGCTGGGCCCTGAGCGCCGCCACGCGGCCAGCTGGGGCAGCGGGCGACGCCGTTTCGCGCAGCGAGTTTTTGGCCAAGGTGGCGCTGGGGCTGGGGGCCGTCCCGTTCGTGGCGCTGCTGTGGGGCGTGGTGCGCGGGGCCACCGACTACCAGGTGCGCCGCGTGGTGCTGAAGTACCCCAACCTGCCGCCGGCCTTCGACGGCTTCAAAGTGCTGCAAATCTCGGACTTGCACACGGGTAGCTTCACCTCCACAGAGCCGCTGCAACGGGCCGTGCGCTTCATCAACGCCCAGAAGGCCGACCTGATTTTGATGACCGGTGACCTAGTGAACAACGTGGCCACCGAGGTAGAGCCGCACATTCCAGCGCTGGCGGGCATCAAGTCCGAGCTGCCCATTTTCTCTAGCCTCGGTAACCACGACTACGGCGACTACGTGCAATGGGCAAGCCCCGCCGCCAAACGCGCCAACCTGGAGCGCCTGATGCAAAGCCACGCCAAAATCGGCTGGACGCTGCTCAACGACACCAGCCACACCATCGAGCGCGGGGGCGACAAAATTGCCGTGCTGGGCGTGCAAAACTGGAGCAGCCACGCCAACTTCCCCAAGCACGGCAACCTGCCGCAGGCCCACGCGGCCAGCGGCGACGCGCCGTTCAAAATCCTGCTCTCGCACGACCCCTCGCACTGGGAGGCGCAGGTACTAGATTACCCCGACATAGACCTGACGCTCAGCGGCCACACGCACGGCATGCAGTTTGGCGTAAACCTGCCGTTCTTCAAGTGGAGCCCCGTGCAGTACAGCTACAAGCAGTGGGCCGGCCTCTACCAGCAGGGGGCCCAGCGGCTGTACGTGAACGTAGGCCTGGGCTACCTGGGCTACCCCGGGCGGGTGGGCTTCCTGCCCGAGATTACGGTGTTTGAACTGCGGCGCGCATAGGGCCCCAGCAGCAGCTAACCCTGGCCGAATTGGGCCCGTATAGGGGACACTAATTATCTTCCCTAATCCCCTTTCACTCACCCAATCATCATGAAAAACTACCTGTTTTTAGTGGCCGGCACAGCCCTCTCGCTGGCCTCCTGCTCGGAGTCGAAGACGACCGAAACTACTACCACCGCGGGCATGTCCGGCGACTCGACGGCGATGCAATCGTCGACGACGTCGAACACGATGTACACCGACGAGGCCTACAAGTCGCGCTCGAAGCGCATCGCCGACAAGTACGCCACCGACATGAAAATCACGGACCCGGCGATGCGCGAGAAAATCAGCACCGCTTACTACAATCGCTCGAAGCGCTACGGCGACATGCAAACCAAGTACGCCTCCGATACCACGGGCATGGGCGCCGCTATGCGCGACTACAACACGGCCACCGACACCGAATTTAAGGGCATCTACACCGACCCAGCCCAGTACAAATCGTACGAGTCGAGCCGCACCAACTACAACGAAGACACCTACGTGAACGACGCCACCAGCGCCTCGTCCTCGTCGATGGGTTCTGACTCTAGCTCGACGATGAGCAGCGGCGGCAGCGCCATGAGCGGCACCACCGACGACAACGCCATGGGCTCGTCGGCCGGCGCCACGACGGGCGGTACCGTGAGCAAGTCGAAAACCAAGCTCACCGACGGCACAAAAATTAAAGTAAAGGGCGACGGCCAAGTGAAGGTAAAGGACGCTGACGGATCCAAAATGAAGCAATAACTGGTGCCTTCGGCCGGAGATTCCGCGTCGTTCGTCTACCAAAGCCCGCGCCTGCAACGGCGCGGGCTTTTCTTTGCTATATGAGGTGGGCCCCAGGGCCCGGTTTTTGCGTTTATAGCTCCGAATGACGTTTCGCTTTTTCGACTTGATGCGCCGCGGCTGGCCTTGGGTGCTGGTGTTGCTGGCCGGGCTGGCCCTGCCAGCGCGGGCGCAGCAAACGGTGCGCGTGAGCGGCACCATCTCGGCGTTTGACTCGCGCGAGGCCATTCCTGGGGCCTCGGTGCGCGTGACGCGCACCCGCGTGGGGCAGGCCGCGGGCCTCAAGGGCGAGTTCGAAATCGACGCCCTCCCCACCGACACGCTCCTGTTCCGGGCCGTGGGCTTCCGGGCGCGGCTGCTGCCGCTGGGGGGTACGGGCATTTCGCAGCTCATCATCCAGGTGCAGTTGCAGCGCGACAGCGTGCGCCTGAGCGAAGTGCGGGTCATCAGCGACCGCCCCGACCGGGCGATGATCAACCGGGCCCTGCGCAACATGAAGCGCCCCGCGCCGCCCGTGGTGAGCGGGGCCAAGCGCCCGCCGCGCCCCAAACCCATGTTCCCCGTTGATTCGAGCGCCCCCAAGGCCCCCACGCCCACCCTCGAAAGCCCGGTGAGCTTGCTCTACGAGCAGTTTTCGCGCGAGGGCAAGCAGCGCAAAAAGGTGCAAGCCCTGGAAGCTGCTGACCAGGCCGAGAAGGACCGCAAAGCCCGCGCTAAGTACAACAAGGCCTTCAAAGACAACCGCGGCTACGAGCCATAGGCAGTTATCAGTGAACAATTATGAGTGAGCAGTGAACCGTTTATTCTTGGTCACTGATAACTACTCACTCATAACTGATAACTGTTTTCCCGCGTAAGCACAGGGTATGAAAATTGGGTATCCCTGCGTGAACGAGGCGATGGATTGCAGCGCCGCCAACACCTTCCGGTTGGCCTCTTATTCGGAGGAGCGTCTTGTAACGGCCGTAACCGCCAACTTGGCCTGCCTGCGCCGCCTGCTGGAGTGGAACGTGGCCCAGGGCCTGCTGTTTTTCCGCATGGGCTCGGGTATTGTGCCCTTTGGCTCGCACGAAATCAACACCTTCCCGTGGCAGCAGCACTTCGGGGCCGAGTTTAGGGCCCTGGGCGACTACATCAAGGCTCACGGCTTGCGCGTTAGCTTCCATCCCGACCAGTTTGTGGTGTTGAATTCGCCAAGCCCGGCCATTGTGCAGCGCAGCATCGAAGAGCTAATCTACCAAGGCTCAATGCTGGACCTGATGGGGCTGGACGGCACGGCGAAGCTGCAAATCCACGTGGGGGGCCTGTACGGCGACCGGGAGCTGGCCATCAGCCGGTTTGCGGACGTGTACGCCACGCTGCCGGCCGCCGTGCGGGCCCGCGTGGTGGTGGAAAACGACGACCGCTTATTCCCGCTGCGCGACTGCCTCGACCTGCACGCCCGCACCGGCGTGCCCATCCTGTTCGACAACTTCCACCACGAATGCCTCAACCACGGCGAGCCCATGCACGAGGCCCTGCGCTTGGCCGCTGCCACTTGGCACCCCACCGCCGACGGTGTGCCGATGATGGACTACAGCTCGCAGGCCCCCGCCGAGCGCAAAGGCAAGCACACCACGTCGATGGTCGAGGACCTGTTCCGTGGCTTCGTAGCCGAGCTGCAAGGGCTTGATTTTGATATGATGCTGGAAATTAAAGACAAAGAAGCCAGTGCGTTGCGCGCAGTGGCCATATTGCGCGAGTTGGGCTTGGCCGCCCCCGCGCCCGAGGGCCCCGTGCCACCCCTGGTTTTGCCCCCAGACCCCGGGGCCCCAACTAAGGCCCGAGCCAAGAAGGCCGTCAAAAACTAACTACCGCCGCCCGCAAACCCGGGGCCCCAAATTTTATTTCTCCCACCGAATCTCCACCCTCAATTTTACTCAACACCATGCCTTTCGACCACCTGCACGCCACCGTTAGCGCCCTCAAGAATGGCCTCACCAGCCTCCCCTTGGGCTCGGCAATGGACAACACTGAAACCTGGCAGCAGCAGTTTCTGCAAAGCGGCCAGCCCGGCCTGCAAGACATTGCCCGTGAAATCGGCAACCTCCAGTCGCTGCTCTCCAGCGGGGCCCTCGACGGTGCCGCCCTCGCCGCCTCGCTGAGCATGCTCGGCGACCAAACCGGCGAAGCCGCCGCCCAAGCCCCCGACGAGCTTAAGAAACCCCTCACCGAGCTCGCCGACCTGCTGCGCCGCCACGGCGGCGACCTGGCCGCCCACAAAGAGGGCCCCAGCAAATAGCCACCGCTTGCTCTCAATCGCAAAAAGCCCCGCTGATGCACTCAGCGGGGGTTTTTGCGTTCGATCTGGGGCCCCTAGTAGGGCGTTTTGCTGCTGCGGCTGCGGTTGTTGCGGCTCGGCACGATGTCGGTCGATTCGCGCCGCGGCTGCTGCCGGATGATGGGCTGCTCGCGCACGTCGGGCACCGCCGCGGGCGAGCCCGCGGGCGTAGCGGCCGGCCCAAAGCCCGATTCCGGGTCGAGGCGCGAGGGCTGGGCGTCGAGGCTCGTGGTGGCGCGCTGCACCTCGGCGGGGCCCTGGATGGTGCTGTGGTTGAGGCCCGGGTTGAGGGGCGGCACTACGGTTTGGCCTTGGGCCCCGCCCCGCACCGGCGCCGAGGGGTCGAAGGGCACTGTTTGGGCCCGGGCAGCCGCTCCCAGCAGGAGCAGCCCCATCAAAAAGAAGAAGTTTTTCATGTCAATTGGAAGGCTTAAAATAGGTAAAGCAAAAACGACGGCTGTCTCTAAGCGAAACAGCCGTCGTCTTAACTACTCAGTGTGGCCTGGGGCCGCAACTGTGCTTAGTTCATCGGCGCAGTGGTGGTCTTCATTTTGCCTTTGCCTTTGCGCGTCGACCTCTTCATTTTTTTGTCCGACATCGTGCCGTTGTTCATCGTACCATCGCTCATGGTGCCGGTGCCCATTGTGCCCGTACCCGTAGTGGTGCCGTTCATCGTGCCCGTACCCGTAGTGGTTCCGTTCATCGTGCCGTTGCCCATGGTACCGGTGGTCGTGCCGGTGCCCATCGTGCCCGTAGCGGGCGTCTGCATGGGGGCAGTGGTAGTGGTCGTCGTACCGGGCGTGGTGTTCATGGTGCCGGGCATGGTGGTGGTCGGCGTCGTCTGAGCCATTGATACGCTCGTTACACCGACAGTCAACAAAGCAGCGAGGAAGATTTTGGAGGTTTTCATGGTAAGTTATTTTAAAGTAAGAAAAGCAGGAAATTCAAAGACTGACAACCCAAGCAATTTTGCTGAGGCCCCATCTATACGGAGCGCATTAGGAAGGGTTATAATTTTTCTAATTATAATATTATGGCATGACCAATAATACCTGGCGGCTAAATGCGTAAAAACCACGCTGCCCGTTTATAAACTCAACGTTAGAAGGTTCATATGTGCACTCCATTATTTGAATAACTCGAAAATCCTTTATAGGGCATTCCAGTCAGCAGTTGCAAGCATATCGCTGTCGAAAATATAATTGCACTAATCATTTTCCCATCCTGTTTTATACCAATTAGTTGGCTACCATTTTTAACTATTTTAGTTCCCCTACGCAGCAATCAATGTCACAAGCTGCGTGCTTTTCGCAATTATTTCCAGTAAAAAATTATTCGCTCGCAGCTTACAGCTGGTTTGGCTCAATCAAACCCAGTAAAAAACAGCATTCCTTTTATCTAATTATCAAAAATGGTATTTTTGATAATTAGATAAAAGGAATATTTTTGATTTCTGATTTGCTCCTCATCCCAGTAACAGCAAGCCCTATGAAATCTGCTTTCCGTCCGCAAATCATTATTTTCCTATCCGCATTGGGGGCCCTGTTTAGCAACGCGGTTTCCGCTGCTACTCCCCCGGCCGCTGTACGCGCGGCCTATACCCTCACCGCATTCGACGAAAGAAAAGCCGACGGCAAAGCGTACCGGATTTCGGTATTGCGTGCGCCCGATGGCACCGAGCTAATCGCCCAGCAAGTGCAAGCCGCCCAGAATGCCGCCGTGGCTAACCCTGCGGCCGCCCGCTACTTCGAGGGCTACGTGGCAGGCCTGGAACCCAACCGCGAGTTGACTTCCGTCACCACTGCCCGTGCTAAGTAGCCCGGCAGCTCCCCGTTAGGAAAATCCGGATGATTCGCCCACGGGGTTTGCCTGTGGCCCATAGCTTAAACCAGTTTTAGGGGCCCGGCACACTTGCTTACGCGCTGCTTTTAAGCAGTGCGTCGGCAAGTGCGCTTAGTTACTGCCCGTCTTCAACCCATTATTTAAGGCCCGCTTCACAGTTGGGGGCCCCACGAAGGGCACGTTTTTTACGGCTGGGATAGCAGCCGAGTCCACTGCGGCGGCCGCTTCGGCGGTCGGGTTGAGCGACACCGGTTGGGTTTGGGCCGGGGCATTCAGGGCCGAATCGCTGGGCCGGGGCCCCGAGGCCGTGCCGGGCACGCCGCTGGGCAACGCGGCGGGCACCTCGGTGGTGGGTTGGCGCGCGGGCTCGTTGCACGCAGCCAGAAGCAAGCTGACACCGGCCAAAAGCCCAACCGTTGTTGACCGTATTTTTTTCATGGCGAGCAGCAGATTTGTTAATTTCTCCTGAAACGCACTCATTAGCCACGGGTTGGCATTTCGCTAAAAAACAAAAACCTCACCCCTAAGTAGGAGTGAGGTTTTTTGTGGAGCTGCAGGGATTCGAACCCTGGTCCAGACAAGGAGACCAACGTGCTTTCTACGTGCGTATCTATGCTTAGATTTTCGAAGGATTTCAGGCGCACATCAGGCCCTTGAAATCCCCTTAGCTGCAGTTGGGTTTCGCCCCCGAATCACAGCTCTTCGGAGGCTAGTTTCTACTTACGACGCGCCGAACTCCCAGGTGTAAAAACTTACCCAAGCGGCACGATGGCATTACCTAATTCTGAACTAGGCAGCCATGGCGTACGAATAGTCGCCAGTTGTTGTTTGAGCGATTTTTTTTACGGGAGAGCTTCGTTCAACTCCCGGCACGCTTACCCGCGATATGCGCAAGCTGTCAATTCCGGTCAGCCCCAAATGTTAGAAGAACGAGTTTCCGTTGCGCAGCTCGAGCGAGCTGTCTGGCGGGCCACAAAGGTACGTGGGATTGGCTAAACGCCGACAGTAGCGGAAAGGTTTCGTGGGGCCCCGGGCCGGCTGGGAGCCCCGCCGCGGGCTTTCAAGCGCCCTGTTTTCGGGGTAACTTTGTAGGAAGTCTTATGGAGAATTTTGTCGTTTCGGCCCGGAAGTACCGTCCCGCCACCTTCCGCAGCGTGGTGGGGCAGCAGCACGTCACCACCACGCTGCAAAACGCTATTCAGAGCCAGCACCTGGCCCAGGCATTCCTGTTTTGCGGGCCCCGCGGGGTAGGCAAAACCACCTGCGCCCGCATCCTGGCCAAAACCATTAACTGCACCAACCTCACGCCCGAAACCGAGGCCTGCGGGGTCTGCGCCTCGTGCGTGGCCTTCCAGGAAAACGCCTCGTTCAACGTGCACGAGCTAGACGCCGCGTCCAACAACTCAGTCGAAGACATTCGCTCGCTGGTGGAGCAGGTGCGCTACCCCCCGCAGGCCGGCAGCAAGTACAAGGTGTACATCATCGACGAAGTGCACATGCTGTCCAATCAGGCATTTAACGCCTTTTTGAAGACGTTGGAAGAACCGCCGTCCTACGCCATTTTCATACTGGCCACCACCGAGCGCCACAAAATCATCCCCACGATTTTGTCGCGCTGCCAGATTTTCGACTTCAGCCGCATCCGCGTCGACGACATGCGCCAGCACCTGCGCTACGTGGCCACCCAGGAAGGCGTGGGGGCCGAGGACGACGCCCTGCACCTGCTGGCCCAGAAGGCCGACGGGGGCCTGCGCGACGCCCTGTCGATGTTCGATCAGATGGTGACCTTTGCCGGCAACAACCTGACGTACAAAGACGTGGTGCAAAACCTCCACGTGCTCGACTACGACTACTACTTCCGGCTGGTGGATGGGCTGCTGCAAGAAAACCTCTCGGCCGCGCTGCTCTTGCTGGATGAGGTGATGCAGCAAGGCTTTGACCTGCACAACTTTGTGGTGGGCACGGCCGAGCACCTGCGCGGCCTGCTGGTCTGCAAAGACGCCGTGACGGTGCAACTGCTGGAGGTGTCGGACGGCATCAAGAAGCAGTACGTGGCGCAGGCGCAGGCCGCGCCCCTGGCCTTCGTGCTCTCGGCCCTGAACCTGGTGAGCCAGTGCGACCGCGAGTTCAAACAGGCCAAAAACCAGCGCCTGCACGTCGAGCTCACGCTCATGAAGCTGGCCTACCTCAACGGAGCCGTGCAATTTGTACGCGATGTGAACGGCCCTGAAGCCGCTAAAAAAAAAAACTAGCAGCTTAGACGAGGGCCCCGCGCCGGCCGTTGCCGAAGCCCCAACACCCATTCGGGCGGTGCCCGCGCCGCTGCCAGGGCCCCCACCGGTAGCTGCCGCGCCCGCCCCTACCCCACCGCAGCCAGCGCCTGCGCAAGTGCCCGCGCGGCCCCCGTGGTATCGGCCCCCGCGCCGGCCGATGGGCCCCGAGCCGCTGCCCGTGGAAAACGGCGTGGACGAGCTACACGATACCCCCAGCATTGAGGCCGAGCCGGAGCTGGCCGTGGCCGAGCGCCACCAGGTGCGCGACACGTTCCCGCACGTGGAAGTAGGCGTGCCGAGTATGGAAGGCCTGGAACCCGAGCCGCGCCCGGCCCCACCGTCGCTCCTCAACCTGGGGGCCGGCGCGGGTAGCAAGCTGCCCAGCCTCAAGGATTTTAGCACCCGGCCCGCGGCGGCCAAGGCGGGCCCCGCGCTGGCTGACCCGCTGCCTAGCTCGGGCCCCGTGGCCCCCGTTGATGATGCGCTGCTCCAGCGCGTGTGGCGCGAAATGGCCGAGGAGCGCCGCGCCCAGGAGCGCATGAGCGAGTACACGCTGCTCAACCGCGCCGTGGCCGCCGGGCCCGACCACCGCATCGAGTTGACCGTGGACAACCCGGTGCAGGAAGACCAATTCAACGAGATGCGGACCGAGTTTTTGGTAGAGCTGCGCCGGCGCACCGGCCACCCCCGCCTCAACGTGGTGCCGGTGGTGGCGCAGGCGGCTCCGACCGCCCGAAAATTGTACACGGCCACCGACAAATTCGAGTACCTGGCCGAACGGTTTCCTGCTTTGCGCGAGGCCAAGCAGCGCCTGGGACTAGAGGCTGACTTCTAGCGGGTTGGACTGGCTAAGAAGCTGGGCTTAAGGAATGGAGCAGCCGGCGCGCAGCGCGCAGCTTGGGGCCCTGGGTGGCGCGTAGTATCCTGGGTTTCTCCTATAAAAACCGTTTTTTATTCCCCTATCAGCCAGCTACCTTTGTTTTTTCGTCCAGCTATTACCTTCCCGCACGCCCGATTTCGTGAAAAAATCTTCTTTGCTGTTACTTCCGGCCTTCGCAGCCCTGGGTTTTGCGACCGAATGCCAGACCAGTAAGCCGGCGGCCACTACTACGGCACCGGCCGCCCCCGCCCCGCCGGCCGCCGCAAAGGAGAAGACCTATTCCTACGAAACGGCTCCCAACGACCCACTCAACGCCCGCATCTACCACTTGGATAATGGCCTGACGGTGTACCTGTCGGACTACAAAAACGCTCCCCGTATCCAAACCTACGTAGCGGTGCGGGCGGGCTCTAAAAACGACCCAGCGGCCGCTACTGGCCTGGCCCACTACCTCGAGCACATGGTATTCAAGGGCACGTCGCGGCTCGGCACCAAGGATTGGAGCAAGGAAAAGCCCGAGCTGGACAAGATTGAGGCCCTGTACGAAACCTACCGCGGCCAGCGCAACGACCCCGCCGCGCGCAAGCGTACTTACCACCAGATTGACTCGATTTCGGGCGTGGCGGCGCGCTACGCCGTGCCCAACGAGTACGACAAGCTGATGGGCAGCCTCGGCTCGAAAGGCTCAAACGCGCACACCTCGAACGAGGAAACGGTGTACCAGGAAGACATTCCGAGCAACCAGCTGGAAAAGTGGGCCGCTGTGCAGAGCGAGCGGTTCACCGAAATGGTGCCGCGCTTGTTCCATACCGAACTGGAGGCCGTGTACGAGGAGAAAAACCGGGGGCTCGACAGCGACTTTAGCAAGGAGTTTGAGACGCTGAACGCGGCGCTTTATCCCACGCACCCCTACGGCACGCAGACAACCATTGGCACGATTGAGCACCTGCAAAACCCATCGATTACGGAAATTAAGAAGTACTTCGGTGAGTACTACGTGCCGAACAACGTGGCGCTGTGCCTGAGCGGTGATTTGGACTACGATCAAACTATCCGGCTGATTGACAAGTATTTTGGCACCTGGCAGAAGAAGCCAGTACCGGCGTTTAACTCACCCGTCGAGCAACCGATTGCAGGTACCATCACCAAGGAAGTAGTAGGGCCCCAGGCCGAGAACGTGATGGTGGGCTACCGCTTTGCGGGCAAAGCCACCCGCGATGGCCTGCTCCTGCGGATGGTGGACAAAATCCTGACCAACGGCCAGGCCGGCCTGTTCGACCTTGACCTGAACCAGCAGCAAAAGGTACTGCAAGCCAGCACCTTTACTGACCTCAATGACGATTACTCAACGCACATCTTGTTCGGGACGCCCCGCCAGGGGCAGGCGCTGGAAGCGGTGCAGGCCTTGATGTTGGCCGAAGTAGCAAAAGTGAAGCAGGGCCAGTTCCCGGATTGGCTAATTCCGGCCATCGTGAACAACGAGAAGCTGCAACGCACCAAGGATTACGAAAGCAACTTGGCCCGCGCCAGTGCTTTCTACGAATCGTTCATCGAGCGCATCAGCTGGGCCGATTACGTGAAGCAACAGGATGATTTCGGCACCATCACGAAGGCCGAGATCGTGAAGTTTGCCAACGACCACTACGGCGCCAACTACGTCACCATTTACAAGCGCACCGGCATAGACCCGAACACGGTGAAGGTGGTGAAACCGACCATCACGCCGGTGCCGGCCAACCGCGACGCGGCTTCGGCCTATTACACCGAGGTATCGAAGCTACCCAGCACGGAGCTGCAACCGGTGTTCGTGGACTATAAAAAGGACATTCAGCAAGCGGAAATAAAGCCTGGTCTGCCGCTGTATTACACCAAGAATACCGAGAACGGGTTGTTCAGCTTGTTCTACGCCATCGACCTGGGCACGAATAATGACCCGCGGCTCGACGTGGCCACCGATTACTTGCAGTACCTCGGCACCGGCCAGTATTCGGCGGCGCAGTTGCAGCAGGAGTTTTACAAGCTGGGCTGCTCGTTTGCCGTCAGCAGCGGGCAAGACCGGGTGCTCATCAGCCTCAGCGGGCTGGACAGCAACCTGGAGCCGGCACTGAAGTTGTTCGAGCAACTGCTGAATAATCCGCGCACTGACGCGGGGGCCCTAAAAAACCAAGTGGCTGGTATCCTCAAGCAGCGCCAGGACGCTAAGCTCAGCAAAGGCGTAATTCTGAACCAGGCCATGCTGAACTACGTGAAGTACGGCCCCCGGAACCCGTTTACCGACGTGGTGAGTGAGTCCGCTCTCAAGGCCCTGAAGCCGGAGCAGTTGACGGCCATCCTGAAAAAACTGCCCACCTACCAGCACCGCGTGCTGTACTACGGGCCCCGGCCAGTGGAAGGCACCGTGGCCGTGCTCAAAGCCGAGCACCGCACGCCCGCCAAGCTCACGCCCGACCCTGCCGCCAAGGATTTCACTGAGCAGCCGCTGAAAGACCGTAAAGTGTATTGGGCTGATTACAACATGGTGCAGGCCGAAATCCTGTTCCTGACCAAGGGCGACCTGTACGACAAGGGCCTGGTGCCCACGGTGAGCCTCTATAACGAGTACTTCGGCGGCGGCATGGGCAGTATTGTGTTCCAGGACCTGCGCGAGAGCAAGGCGCTGGCTTATTCGGCCAGCTCGCGCTACGCCAATGCTGACAAAGTGGGCCGCTCCAACTACATCGTGAGCTACATCGGCACCCAGAGCGACAAGCTGCCCGAGGCCATGACCGGTATGCAGGGCCTGCTCACTGATATGCCCCTGGCCGAAGCCAACCTCCAGATTGCCAAGCAGTCCATCCGCAACAGCATCGCCACCGACCGCATCACCCACGAAGGCATTCTGCTGAGCTACGAGCGGGCCCGCCGCCTGGGCCTCGACTACGACGTGCGCCGCGACGTGTACGAGCAGACCGCCAAGATGAGCTTTGATGACTTGAAGAAGTTTCAGGCCGCCAAAGTGAAGGGCCAGAACCAGGTAGTGCTGGTCATCGGCTCGAAAGACCGGCTCAACTTCAAGGAGCTGGCTAAGTACGGCACCGTGCAGCAGCTCACGCTAAAGGAGCTGTTCGGCTACTGACGCACCCTGGTTCGTGGGGCCCCGGAGTTGTCAGGCTGCGGGCCCGGCTGGCGCTTCGCCCGAAGCCGTGCCGCCCCGGGCCGCCCCCTAATTCCCACTCTGACAACGATTACTACTAACTGAAACCGCACAACTCTTTTCCACATGGCAGAACAGAAAATCACCATCAAAAATGGCAAGCTGAACGTACCCGATAAGCCCACGATTCCCTACATTGAGGGCGATGGCACGGGCCCGGACATTTGGCGCGCCGCACAACTTGTATTCGACGCGGCCGTGGAAAAAGCCTACGGCGGCAAAAAGCAGCTGGTGTGGAAGGAAGTACTGGCCGGCGAAAAATCCTTTAAGCAAACCGGCAACTGGCTGCCCGCCGAAACCCTCGATGCGTTCCGCGACTACCTCGTGGGCATCAAGGGCCCCCTGACCACCCCCGTGGGCGGCGGCATTCGCTCGCTGAACGTGGCCCTGCGCCAGGAGCTGGACCTGTACGCCTGCGTGCGCCCCGTGCGCTACTACGACGGCGTGCCCTCGCCAGTAAAACACCCGGAGCTGACCGACATGGTCATCTTCCGCGAGAACACCGAGGACATCTACGCCGGCATCGAGTACATGAACGGCACCCCTCAGGCCCAGAAAATGCTGGAATTTCTGGTCGACGAGATGGGCGTGAAGAAGATTCGCTTCCCCGAGTCGTCGTCGTTCGGCATCAAGCCCGTTTCGAAGGAAGGCACCGAGCGCCTCGTGCGCGCCGCCATCAAGTACGCCCTGGAGCACAAGCTGCCGTCGGTGACGATTGTCCACAAGGGCAACATTATGAAGTTCACCGAAGGCGCCTTCAAAACCTGGGGCTACGAGCTGGCCGAAAAGGAGTTTGGCGCGAAGGTGTTCACCTGGGCCCAGTACGACAAGATTGTGGCCAAGCAGGGCGTGGCCGTGGCCGACGCTTTGCAAAAGCAGGCCCAGGACCAAGGCAAGCTCATCATCAAGGACAGCATCGCCGATGCTTTCCTCCAGCAGATTTTGCTGCGCCCTTCTGAGTATTCGGTGGTGGCCACGCTGAACCTGAACGGCGACTACATCTCCGACGCCCTGGCGGCCATCGTAGGCGGCATCGGCATCGCGCCGGGCGCCAACATCAACTACGTGACGGGCCACGCCATCTTCGAAGCCACTCACGGCACGGCCCCCAAGTACGCCAACCAGGACAAGGTGAACCCCGGCTCGGTTATCCTCTCGGGGGTGATGATGCTGGAGCACATGGGCTGGAAGGAAGCCGCCGACCTCATCAACAAGGGCCTAGAAGCTGCCATCGACAGCAAGCGCGTTACCTACGACTTCGAGCGCCAGATGGAAGGCGCCACGCTACTGAAGTGCAGCGAGTTTGGCGCTGAGATTGTGAAGAACATGTAGTAGCCTAGCTACTGTTAGTTAATTTAAAACCCCCGCGTTGGCTTTGGCCGGCGCGGGGGTTTTAATTAAATTTATATCCTTTAGTCAGTTACAAAACTCCTTATTTAACTGCGGCTTGCTTGAACAAATCAAAGGCTAGCAGTACGTACACGTGGTTCAACCCCGTATCTAACCCTTGGCCGCTACCCCAGCCCGTATCGACTTCGTAGCGCACCAGCAGAGCAGCTTGGCGGTCTTTGGCGTAGCTGAACTGGGCCCCCAGACTGCCGCTCAGCCCTTCTTGAAATGAGCGGAAGTTATCTTGAAAGAAACCAGCGGGTTTACTGGCGTTACCTTGGTTATCGCTCTTTACCAAGGAGTTATTCAGTTGCAGAGCGTAGGCGAGCACGGGGCCCGCTTCGACGAAAGGCCGCACGTGTCCGGTGGGGTAGGTATAGCGCACCAGCAGCGGCAACCGCAGGTAAGCCATGTCAAACGTATAGCGGTCGGACGCGCTGGAGTAGGCATTGCCAAACGCTTGGTCGTAATGGATACTTTCGTAGAGCAGCGCCGTTTCGAGCGACAGCTTCCGGCTGAGAGCAGCTAAGGGTACGCTAAGCGACAGCCCCCCAATCGGGACGACTTTGGGAGAAAAGCTCAACTCATGTTGCGAGCCATACATGTCGGTAAACCTGACGTGCATGATGGTTTGCTCGGCCCCGAGCACAATGCCCAGCCTAGCCCGCGGCCCGCGCGGCGTACCACCAGCGGCCGCAATATCTGCAGCCGTAACAGTTTCCGGTGGGGCCTGGCAGTTGTTATAGGTGGTTACGGCCCGCGCCAGCTCAGCCGCAGTGTAGCGGAGGGTGGGCAGTTGGGCTTGGGCAACGGGGCAGCCCACTAACGCCTGGGCCAGCGTGGTGCGGTAGATGTTCTGCTCCTGCATAATGCTGGCTTGCTCCTGCATCACCTTGCGGTGCACAAGCTCGGCGAGCGGAAACGTTTCGGTGGCCACGTAGTAGTGGTCGGCGCGATCGGCGGTGCGCAACACGTACAAATTGGCGGGCCCGCTGACGAGCACCTCCAGGAAAGCCGGTTGCGGGGCCCCCACAGGAGTCAGGGAGTGGTAATGCTTGCGTTCGCCAGGCAGGCCGTAAGCCCGCAAATCGGCCGGCTGGAACACCGTGGCGGGGGCCCCGGCGCTAGGCCGGAAGCGGCACTGCGTGGCACTGGCCCGGGCATCGCGGTAGTCAATTTCGCCCCGCACAGTGTCGCCCGCCGGCTGTACTAAGTAGCCAGGGCGAAAGTCGGCCTGGGCCTGCACCGTTTCGCAGCCCACCCCAAGGGCAATCAATAATAGGGCACTAATGTAGTTCTTCTGCATATAATCAGGAATGTAAATAACTACCAAAGGTAGGGCGCCATAATACCACTTCGCAGCTAGGATGGCCAGCGTTTCCCGAATACTCGTTGGTTAATTACCGGGGCCCCAGCCACTGCTTCGGGCTCCAAGCACCGCTACTACTTACTCAGTACCGCCGTGCCGCCGCCATCTGGCAACGGGATGAAGCTCAGGCTTTGGCTTTGGCAAAAATCCAACACGGCCTGGCGGGCCCCTTTGTAGCTGTCGTTGTTGAAATCGTGCACGAAAATGAAGCCGCCTGGAGAAAGTCGGGGGTAAAAGAATCGCAGCCCTTCCAGGAGCGGGTCGTACAAATCGGCGTCGAGGCTGACGAAGCAAAAAGTATCGTCCACGTCGGCGGCCGTAGCTGGGAAAAAGCCCTTTTTAACGACGCATTGTTGCGGAAACGGCATTTGGGCCAGGACGCCTTCGACGCTGGTATCGGCAAAATCTTGGTTGCCGGCCGAGAAGCCCGCCGCTATTTCCGTGGCCACGTCCTGGTCCGCAAAGCCGGCGAAGGTATCAAACAAGTACAGCCGGCGCTGCGGAAAAAGCTGGTTCAGGCGCTTGGCAAAGGCGCCTTTGTAGACTCCCACTTCGGCCACGTTGCCGGGCACGTTTCGGCGCGTTATTTCCTGGGCGCACAGCCCCAGCGTGGCGTAGCGCACGTAGTCGAGGTTGGCGGGCAGCGGCGTAGGTTCCTGCTTGTAGCTCAGCGACTTGGTGAGGTAGAGGCGTTTGGATGCCAAAATGGTGGCTAGCTGATGGAATACGAATCGGGCAACGCTCATGGGAACTGCGGATGTTTTTGCCGGGGCCCCGCTGCGGGCAGCGCGGCAAGTTAGCCACTGCGCGGCCCCCAGCGGGGGCTAACATACGGGGCCAAAGCGTTTCCTTACTGCATGGCCAATCGTACCTTTGCCGGGTATGCCATCAATATCCCACCGCGGCCAGGCCATGCCGGTGTCGCCGTTTCGCAAGTTGCTGCCCTTTGCCGATGCTGCCAAACAGGCCGGCAAGGTCGTTTATCCGCTCAACATCGGCCAACCCGATGTGCTGACGCCCCCCGAAATGATGGAGGCCGTGCGCAACGCCGACATCAAGGTGCTGGGCTACGGGCCCGGGGCGGGCTCCGATAGCTACCGCCACAAGCTGGCCGCCTACTACCAGCGGGCAGGTATTCCGGCGGAATACGAGCACATTATGGTGACGACGGCGGGCAGCGAGGCCATCCTGTTTGCCATGCTCACCTGCCTCAACCCGGGCGACGAAGTGATTGTAGCCGAGCCGTTTTACGGCACGTACACTGCGTTTGCCATTGCGGCCGGCGTGAACATCGTGGCCGTCACGTCGCACATCGAGGACGGCTTTGCGCTGCCGCCGCTGGCTGATTTTGAGGCCATTATCACGGAGCGCACCCGCGCCATCCTCATCTGCAACCCCAGCAACCCCACCGGCTACGTGTACCGGCGCGACGAGCTGGAAGCCCTGCTGGGCCTGTGCATCCGCCATGATTTGTACCTGCTTTCCGACGAAGCCTACCGCGAATATTGCTACGACGGCGCCACCTCGACCAGCGTGCTCAGCCTGGCCGGCAGCGAGCCGTACGCCGTGGTGCTCGACACCGTTTCGAAGCGCTACAGCGCCTGTGGGGCCCGCGTGGGCGCCTTCGTTACGCGCAACCCCGACGTGTGGCAGGCCGCGTTCCACTTCGGGCAGATGCGGATTTGCCCCCCTACCTTGGAAATGATTGCCGCCGAAGCCGCGGCCGATTTGCCCCCCTCCTACTTCGACGGCACCCGCGCCGAGTACCAGGCCCGCCGCGACCTAATGGTGGCCCGCCTGCGGGCCATGCCGGGCGTGACGTGCCCGGTACCGGGCGGCGCCTTCTACGTGGTGGCGCGCCTGCCCGTGGACGATGCCGAGAAGTTCGGGCAGTGGCTACTGGAAGAGTTCACGCTCGACAACCAGACGCTGATGTTGTCGCCCGCCAACGGCTTTTACCACACGCCGGGCTTGGGCATCCAGGAAGTGCGCATCGCCTACGTCATCAACCGCACCGACCTGGCCGCGGCCATGACGTGCCTGGAGGTAGCGTTGCGCGAATATCCGGGGCGCACGCTGCATCTTGCCGGCGCGGCCGCCGTAGAAGCAGCGCAACCGTTCGCTTCTTAGCCCCCGCTGCCCATGGCCCCCGTATCCACTCCCCTCCCGGTGCCCGCTGAGCCATCGACCCACGACTATTCGGCGCCGCTGCGCGTCTGGCACTGGGGCAATGCGCTGCTAGTTACCGGGCAGTTGCTAACCATTCTGTTCCTGAAGGTTATCGTTGACGCGCGCTCGGCCATCCCGGAGTTTATAAAGGCGGCGAGCAAGGACGGTGGGGCCCCCACGGAGCAGCAAGGCCGGGCGTTTGCCCACATCATCAGCGAGCGAATCTGGGATTGGCACATTGCCATTGGCCTGGGGTTGGCGGCGTTTTGGCTGCTGCGCATGCTGCTGGAATTGCGGGGCCCCCAGGAGGTGCGCTTCTCGGCGCGCTTGCTGCTGGTGGCGCGCAAGTACCGCCTGGCCCCGCCCGCCGACAAGGGCAAAACACGACACGAGCTCCTGGTTAAGGTTAGCTACGCACTGTTTTATGCGTTCCTGACCATTATGGTCATCACGGGCCTTATTTTGACGTGGGCCGACGATGTGCCGTTCCTGCACAGCATCGAGCACACGGTCAAGGAAGTGCACAACGTGACCATGTACCTAATTATCGCCTTCTTCGTGCTGCATTTGGTCGGCGTAGTGTGGTCGGAAATCACCGACGACCACGGCTTGATTTCGCGCATGGTCAGCGGCACTAAGGCTGGCGACCAGCGCGCTTAGCTGCGGCAGCCCCGGGCCCTGAATCCGCTTCGCTGCCAGCAAAGCTGCCACACCGGGCCCCAAACCACTCGGCCAACGCCCTTCCGGGGCCCTAACCAGACAAAAAAAGAGCGGCTCCCAGGAGCCGCTCTTTTCATTTTACCCGTAGCTGCCGCGACTTATTTGTTCAGCGGCTTATCCTCGGCTTTTTGCGTGGAGCTTTGGACGGTTTGCAGCTGCATGGGGTTGGGCTGGGCCGGGAACGACTGCTGGAACAGCTCGAAGCGCGAGGCCACGGGCTGGCGCGGGTAGGCGTTGTTGCTCAGGTCGGTGTCGGCCGTTTGCAGGTAGGGGTCAAGCACGAAGCTCACTACCGGCTTGCTCGTGGTGACGACTTTGGTCACCTGCTCGTTGTTTTTGCGCCACAACTCCACCGGGATGTTCTGGATTTCCTGGCTGCCGTCGGCGTAGGTCAACTGCAGAATCACCGGCATTACAAGGCCGCCCACGTTGTGCAGGCTCAGCTCGTAGAAGTTGGTGTTGTCCTGCAGGCGTTGCTGCTGGGCGGGGGTCAGATTCTTGGTATAGGCGGTGTAGCGGGTGCGGTCGGCGTCGGTCACGGCCAGCGGATCGTAGCTGTTATAAAAGTCCTTGAGGTCAGGCTTTACATCTACTACCGTCTGCTTGATGTCCTGGGCGTTGCGCTGCTGCGACAGGGTTTGCGGCTGGGCGGCTTGCAGCTTCTGCAGGCGGGTGTTCTCCACACTCGGGTCCTTGGTGTTCACGTTGTAGTACTTCACCGCGTCGATGCTCAGGTCGCAGCGGTCGGTGGTGTAGAACCAACCGCGCCAGAACCAATCGAGGTCCACGGCCGAGGCGTCTTCCATCGTGCGGAAGAAATCGGCCGGCGTGGGGTGCTTGTAGGCCCAGCGTTGGGCGTAGGTTTTGAATGCGTAGTCGAATAGCTCGCGGCCCATCACCGTTTCGCGCAGCACGTTCAGGGCCGTGGCGGGCTTGCCGTAGGCGTTGTTGCCGAACTGGAGCACCGATTCCGAGTTGGTCATGATCGGGGTTTGCAGGCTCTTGTCAGTGCGCATGTAGGCCACGATGTCCTTCGGCTCGCCGCGGCGCGAGGGGTAGTTGCGCTCCCACTCCTGCTCCGTCAGGTACTGCACAAAGGTGTTCAGGCCCTCGTCCATCCACGTCCACTGGCGCTCGTCGGAGTTCACAATCATCGGGAAGAAGTTGTGGCCCACTTCGTGGATGATCACCGAAATCATCCCGTACTTTCGGTCGGCCGAGTAGGTGCCGTCGGCTTCGGGCCGGCCGCCGTTGAAGCACAGCATGGGGTACTCCATGCCGCCCACCGGGCCGTGCACCGAGATGGCCACCGGGTATTGGTACGGGATGGTGAACTTCGAATACGTTTTGATGGTGTGGGCCACTACTTCCGTAGAGTACTTGCCCCACAGCGGATTACCCTCCTTGGGGTAGTAGCTCATGCACATTACCGGCTTGCCGTCCTGCTTGATGCCCATCGCGTCCCAGATGAACTTGCGCGAGCTGCACCAAGCGAAGTCGCGCACATTTTTGGCGGCGAAAGTCCAGGTTTTGGTGCCCTTGGGCTGGCCGCCTTCGCTCTTCACGGCCTCGTCCTGGCTCACGATGAGCACCGGCTTCCGGGCCCCTACGGCCTGGCGCAGGCGCGCCTGCTGGGTGCCGGTGAGCACCTGGGCGGCATTTTGCAGCGTACCGGTGGCGCCCACCACGTGGTCGGCCGGGGCCGTGATGCTCACGCGGTAGTCACCAAAGGGCAGGGCAAACTCGCCATTGCCCAAAAACTGCTTGTTCTGCCAGCCCTGGAAGTCCGAGTATACGGCCATGCGGGGGTAAAACTGCGCGATTTCGTACAGGTAATTCTTGTCTTTTGGGAAGAATTCGTAGCCGCTGCGGCCGTTGATTTTCAGCTGGTCGTTGATGTTGTAGCGCCAGTTGATTTTGAACGACACCGACTGCTTGGGCCCCAGCGCCCGGGGCAAGTCCACACGCATCATGGTGTGGTTGATGACGTGGACCAGCGCCTTGCCGTCGGTCGAAGTCACGGCCTCAATCTTGAAACCGCCGTCGAATTCGCGCTGCAACATATTGTCCACCGCCTGGAACGGCACCCGCGCGTCGAGCGCGGCCACTTGCGTGGCGGTGGTGATGGAGTTTTTGTCGAACAGGTTTTGGTCGAGCTGCACCCACAGGTAGGGCAGCGTGTCGGGCGAGAGGTTGGTGTAGGTGATGGTTTCGCGGCCCGTGATGGCCTGCTTGGCATCGTCGAGCGTCACGGCGATGGTGTAGTCGGCGCGCTGCTGCCAGTACTGGGGCCCCGGGGCCCCGCTGGCGGTGCGGTAGCTGTTGGCCGTAGGCAGCATGGTTTCGAGCTGCGCGAACTTGTCGGTGCCAGAGTTGGTGTTTTGCGCATAAGCGGCCGGAGCGGCCAGCAGCAGCGCCAACGCGGCTTTCAAGGAGGAAAAACGGGGCATAAACCGGGGAATGGGTTTCAGAAAAAGGACCAAAGCCTTCAAGACCAATAAAGGCAGCAAATTACGCCGCTAAGTTGCAGGGCCCTCGGCAGCAGAGAATTATTTCTTGCCTCAAGCATATTTCTGTTGCAGCAGCAGCAGCGCCGCCACACCCAGCGCCGCGCCGCTCACGGCCAGCACCCAGTCGCGCCGGGCCACGCCGAAGCCGCGCAGCAACAGGGCCCCCAGCGCCAGGATCACGCTCACAATCAGCACCTGCCCCAGTTCCACGCCCACGTTGAAGGCCAGCAGCTCCAGCACCGGCCGGCTCTGCTGGCCCAGCAACTCGCGCAAGTAGTTGGAAAACCCCAGCCCATGGATGAGGCCGAACGCGGCGGCCAGGGCGTTGGGTGCGGCCCACAACATGGGCCCCAAGAACCGGTTTGCGGGGGCTGGCCGGCCCGGGGGCCCACCCGCACGAGGTTGAAAACGGCCGTGGCCATGATGGTGACTGGAATCAGGGCCTCGATGATGGCTGGCGGAAACGTGACGAGGCGCAGGGTGGCCAGCGCCAGCGTGAGCGAGTGCCCCACGGTGAAGCTCGTGACCAGCGCCAGCACCCGGCGCCAGTCGGCCAGCACGTAGGGCGCGCACAGGGCCAGCAAAAACGTGAGGTGGTCGGTGGCGCGCGGGTTGCAGATGTGCAGAAACCCCAGGTGCAGGTAGGTTTGGAAAACGGAGCCCATCCGGCAAAACTACCGAACCAGCTTGCTTGGGGCGCCTGCCAGACTTCAGCCAAATTACTGCGGTAGAGTGTAAATGAGTACGCTATTCAATTAGTAACCTGCTATATTGCGCTCTTATTTTTTTCCTCTTTTTATATCCCAATGCACAAAATTTTACTTATCGGATTATTGGTTGGACTGTTCGGTTTCAGGGGGACTGCTCAAGGCCTCGAAAACGACACGAAAGGGCTTAAGCAGCGTTTGCGAAGCGAATACCTGCACAACGACACGGCGCAGGCCATCATCAATTTGTATGGCCGCCGCCAGGGCGGGGGCGTCGGCTGGATGACGGCAGGGGCCCTGTCGGCGGTGCGCATTGCCACGGCCGGCGGCACTACCACCAACTACGGCGGCTACGCGGTGCAACGCGAGGGCCCCGACATGGGCGCGGTGTTCCTGATCACGGCGCCCATCCTGGGCTACGGCTTGTCTAAAATACTGCGTTTCAGCAACGGCCGCCTCGAAAAAACCCTCACGGCCTACGGCGCCGGCCAACCCCTGTCTCGGTCGCTGCGGCGCAAGCTCAAGCCCCGCTTCTTCAACCAGCCCATTATCGAATACAAAGCCGTGCCCGTGAAGGCCGCCAGCTAGCCCTGCTATGCGCTTCTCTCTCCAATTGCTGCTGGCGCTACTATTGCTCGGCAGTTCGGTGGCCTTTGCCCAGTCGGGCGCGGCCAGCGCACCTACCCCGTCGCCCGCATTGGGCGCCGCACCCGCCGATTCGGGGGCCGTGTTGGTGTTCAACAACTGGTACTTGCCGCGCTACCGGGCCACGGCCACCAGCGGCGCCGACACCACGGGGGCCCTGCTGTCGCTGTTTCGCAAGCGCCGCACGGCGGGCTATTTGTTCTTGATTCCCTACGCGGTGGGGGCCTCGCTGGCGCTGCCCATTGCCACCACTGATACCTACGGGCAGCGGCACGTGGCCAGCGAAGCCATTTCGCCGCCCCTGGGCATCACCATCCTGGCGGCCACGGTGGCGGGCTTCGTGGCTCACGCCAACAAGTTCAACAAGAACCATTTGCTAGCTGTGGACCGAGCCTATTACGCCGGCCAGCCCGTGCCCGCCAAATACCGCCGCCTGCTCAAGCCCCGGCACTTTGCCGACGCCGCCTATCTCCGCGAAGCACTGAACCAGCAGATGGCACGCGAGAAAATGACGGCCCAATAAGGAAAAATGAAGTAGCCAATAGCTGGCTTGGCAGGCAGTGGTCCTGGCTGTTCTTGCACCGCACGCCGGCGTTGCGCGGGATGAAAAACCTGCGTAACGACGGCGTGCATTCATTTCATAAACAATTTTATATACTATATTTATTCTACTCCTCTTCCACTAGGCCCAGCGGCAGGGCCCCGGAGCAACTCGCATTTTCCCACCCTCCACCCCCCGCCACTATGGAAACTGCCCTTGAGCAAATCCGCGAACAGCAAAAGCAGACGTGGGACAGGTTTTCGCCCGGCTGGAAAAAGTGGGACAGCTGGACCATGAATTTTCTTCGCCCTATGGGGTACGAGATTGTTAGCGCCCTCCACATCACGGCCAGCGACCAGGTGCTGGACGTGGCCACCGGCACCGGCGAGCCCGGCCTGACCCTGGCCCGCCTGGCCAACCACGGCCACGTCATTGGCTTCGACTTATCGGAAGGCATGCTGGCCGTGGCCCGGGAAAATGCCACGCGGCAGGGCATTGCCAACTACGAAGCGGTGGCGGGCGACGTGTGCGAATCGCCTTTCGAAAACCACCGTTTCGATGCCATCAGCTGCCGCATGGGCTTCATGTTTTTTCCCGACATGCTGCTGGCGGCGCAGGAAATGCACCGGGTGCTGAAGCCCTGCGGCCGGCTGGCCACCTGCGTGTGGGCCACCCCCGCCCAAAACCCCTGGATAACCACGATGATGGGCGCCATTGCCGCGCACATGGCCCTACCAGCCCCACCACCCGGGGCCCCCGGCATGTTCCGTTGCGCGCAGCCCGGCATGCTGATTGGCCTGTTGCAAGCCGCTGGTTTTGAGAATGTCCACCAAAAAGAGGTGGTGAGCATCGTTGGTTTTGCGACGCCGGAAGAATACTGGCAAAACATGACGGAGGTGGCCGCGCCCGTAGTGGCCGCCATGAGCCAAGCGGACGAAGCCACGCGGGCAGCCATCAAAAAATCAGTGTTTGCGTCGCTGGAGCAGAACAGGGTCGACGGGGAAATTCGTCTGCAATTTGCTTCACTGGTGCTTTCGGCGGAGAAAGGGTAGCCACGCTCGGCTAGCGCCATTGCAATGCAACTGGCAGGGAGCACGGCAATACTGCATCTACCCCGGAGTCGAAGTACGTTGGCACATTACCAAACAGTAAGAGTTGCATCGATTTGGTTTCGATAGGGCCCCCAAGCGCCAGCGGTTTCAACCAGCTCGCCCCAGGGCCCTACCAGCCGCAGAGATTACGCGACTGAGCTGCCGGGCGCGGCGGCGGATACTGGCCAGGCCAGCAAGGCGCGGGCGGCATCCTGACCACTGACGAGCGCCGCCTCCACGGTGCCGGCAAATGGGCCGCTGTAGGTGCCCTCACCAGCAAAAAACAGCGTATCGGCTATCGGCGCCGCCAACGCTGCTTGCGCTGCCCCGGCGCCCACCGTGGCGTATGAATACGCCCCGTAAGCGTAGGCCTCGCGGCCCCAGTTGCGCACGTAGCTGGCGCAGAGTTGCGCTTGCAAGGCCTCGGGCGACACGGCCAGCAACGGAGCCAGCGACGCCAGGGCGAGTTGCAGCACTTCTTCGTCGGGGGCCCCGGCTAGCCGCTGCGCCGCGGGCCCCGCCAGCCAGCCGGTGAGCTGGGGCGTGGCGGCGGGCAGCTGGCTCCACCAGGTAGGTACCGGTGCGTCGGACAGCAGAAACTCCAACTCTGGCAGCCGGTCGTCCCAGAAATCGGTGCGGAATTCGAGCACGATTTTGATAACCGAGCCAAAGCCCAGCTGCGCCGCGGCAGCCCGGTGCGCGGCCACTTCCGGCACAAAGCCGAGGTAGCCGGCTTGCTGGGGGCCCCGCTGCCACACCCCCAGCGGCACGGTGCACAGCATCTGCTGGGCGCGGTAGGTGGCGCCGGCTTCCGTCACGGCCTCAACTTGCCCGGGCTGCCACCGGATTTCCCGCACCGGCGCCGCCAGGTGCAGCAGGCCCCCCGCCGCCTGCGCTTGCACCGCCAGCCCGTGCAGAAGCGGCCCGTAGCCCCCCAACGGCCGCAACGAGCCCTGGGCCCCGCCCGCCGACCACTCGTCGCGCATGGCCCAGGCGCTCACGCGGTGCGGATCGGCCGCGTCGTAGCCTTCGGCAAACTGCGTGGCGAAGGTGCGCAGCGCGGCGTGCTCGGGGCCCGAAAATTCGCGGGTGAGGAAGTCAGCCAGCGGCATATCGTGGGCCAGGGTCTGGAGTTTCTCCAGCAGCGGGGGCAGCAACGCAAAGTAGTTGGCCTGGGCCTGCAGCTGGCCACCTTGCACCAGGTACAATTCGCCATCGGCTTCCTCCCACGTGATGCCCGCTTCGGCCATCAGGGCCCTGGTGAGCGGCACTTCCCCGTGCATAAATTCCGCCCCAGCCTCGATGGCGCGGGTGAAGCCAGGGGCCCCCAGCGTGTGCACGCGCCCGCCAATCCGGTCCTGGGCCTCCACGATGCACACGCGCCGGCCGGCCCGGGCCAGCTCCCGGGCCGCGAGCAGGCCCGCCGCCCCGGCCCCAATAATCAGCACATCGGCAGAATAATTATTGCTGTTGTTAATCATAGTAATACGCAAGAAAAAGCCCCGCTAGCAAGCGCCAACGGGGCTTTTTGTTTGAACAACAGGTTAGTTCAGAGTGCCGGGTAATTCTTGTAGCATTCGCGCTACGGTTTTGTCCAGCGGGTCGATTTGCGTTTGCATCACTAGCCAAACAAACTCAAAATCGGTATCGAAATAATGATGCGTCAGCTTATCGCGCATCCGGGCAATGTTGCGCCACGGTATTTCGGGGTAAGATTCGCGCCACTCAACCGGAAGGCTCTTGGTCGCTTCGCCAATAATCTCAATGCTCTTGACGACGGCACGGCACATTACCTCGTCGGCTACCAGTGCTGCTAAATCGGGTAGTCTCTGCTGGCACCGCTGCAAAAACTGTATTTCGTCGCGGATGTGCAGCAATCGCTCAAGCGGCGGTAAGGACATACTCGGTAGTCGTTAAAATATGCGGCCCGACGTAGGGCGACAGTCCGGGCCGCGTAAGCAATTCCACCTCACGCCCCAGTAACGCCTCCAAAAAGTCAACTATTTCAAAAAAACCGTTGAATGTCTTGCGGCCCGGCGCAAAATCAACCAGCAAGTCTATGTCGCTATGGGGCCCCGCCTCATCGCGCACAAACGAACCGAACAGCCCTAACTGGGCCACGCCCAGCGCCCGCAGTTGCGCCTGTTGTTGGCGCAGGCGTTCCACTACTTCGGCTTTGGTCTGGACAGGTTGCATGGAAGTGTGCGGTTGAGCGTGCGTAAAGATAACGGAGGGTCGATCCACACCCCCGGCCCCGCCGTGCCGGAGTGTGGCGGGAGATACTTGGGCTTCATACAGCTTACTTATTTCTAGCCCCTGCGCCTCGACCGCCACGCGGGTAGCAGCAGTGTCTCTTAAAAAAACTTCGTAGCCTAAGCAAAACCGCATTTTTCATTATATCTTATTGCTGTTAAGTTCTCTATACCTAACTTCTTGCAATCAATATGAAAGAAATTATCAAACTGATAATTCAACAGAATCCAGGCCTATCAACTGTCCTTTTCACAAGTGTACTATTACCTGTAGCTATACTCTGGTTAACAAACAAGCACAATAGGAAGCTTAAAGAGCTTGAAAAATATATCGATTTGAGGTTCAAAACCAAAGATGATATTAGAGAACAAGAGAAGCGCGTATATTCCTCGCTTTCAAAGATATTATTTGACGTTCAGCAATTACATGTTTCCCTATCAGGAACATGCGTTGATACTTCTTGCATTACAAATGCGTTATCAAAATTTGATGTATCAGTCAGCAAATGCCATGATGATATTGCAAACAACATGCTTTATCTTTCATCAGATGCTATAAATTTGATTTACAGCTTTTATAGCATAATCGGAGAGTTGAAAATTCAATTACAGGAGCTTGATAAAAGAAATGAGTATAACATAGCCCATGTTACTGTTTACTACTTATCCCAAAATCTTGCAAATATTCTAATTGAAATTCAAGAACTGTTCATTTCACATCGCAGTGATTTAAAAGTTCAATTTGATAAGTTGAGACAGGAAAAGATGAAGTATTGCTGCGGACAAGAACTACCAAAGGTACTTAAAGAAAAATATGAAGCCGTAAGACTTGCTCTAATTGAACAGCGTTTAATCTAACATTAAAAAGCCCCGCCGACTTCACGCCAGCGGGGCTTTCCCATTTTAAAACTCAGCGAATTAAACCGCCGGAATTTCCACGTTCTCGAACTTCACCGCGCCATCTTCCAGCACGGCTTCTACCACGGCGTCCTTGCTCACTTTGCCGGAGAGTATCTCCTTGCTCAGCTCGTTGAGGATCACGCGCTGGAGCACACGCTTCAGCGGCCGGGCCCCAAACTGCGGGTCGAAGCCCTGCTCGCCGAGGTAGTCGAGCACCTCGTCGGTGGCTTCGAGCTGGATGCCGGCCTCGTGCAGGCGCTGCTGAATCTGCTTGAACTGGATGTCGACAATCTTGCGGATTTCCTTGCGCTTGAGCGGCTGGAACATCACGATTTCGTCGATGCGGTTCAGGAACTCGGGGCGCATGTGCTGGCGCAGGCGCTCCACTACTTCGTCGCGGGTACGGTCCACCACTTCCTCGTGGTTGTACTCATTCAGCTCCTTGAAGTTCTTCTGAATGATGTCGGCTCCCGTGTTCGAGGTCATGATGATGATGGTGTTCTTGAAGTTCGCCACCCGGCCTTTGTTGTCGGTGAGGCGGCCGTCGTCGAGCACTTGCAGCAGGATGTTGAACACGTCGGGGTGCGCCTTCTCAATCTCGTCGAGCAGCACCACCGAGTAGGGCTTGCGGCGCACGGCCTCCGTGAGCTGGCCGCCTTCGTCGTAGCCCACGTAGCCGGGAGGGGCCCCGATGAGGCGCGAGGTGGCGTGGCGCTCCTGGTACTCGCTCATGTCGATGCGCACCATGGCGTTTTCGTCGTTGAACAAGTACTCGGCCAGGGCCTTGGCCAGCTCGGTTTTGCCCACGCCGGTGGTGCCCAGGAAGATGAAAGAGCCTATCGGCCGCTTGGGGTCTTGCAGGCCGGCGCGCGAGCGACGCACAGCATCCGAGATGGCGGCAATAGCTTCGCTCTGGCCGGCCACGCGGCGGCCCAGCTCGGCTTCGAGGTTGAGCAGCTTGTCGCGGTCCGATTGCAGCATTTTGTTCACCGGGATGCCGGTCCACTTGGCCACTACTTCGGCAATGTCCTCGCTGGTCACTACTTCTTGCAACATCCCGCCGCCGCTGTCTTGGGTGGCGTTGGCTTCGTCCTGCAGGGTTTTAAGCTTCTGCTCGGCCTCCTGGATTTTGCCGTAGCGCAGCTCGGCCACGCGGCCGTAGTCGCCCTGGCGCTCGGCCTGCTCGGCTTCGTTCTTGAAGCGCTCGATGTTCTCTTTTTCGGTTTGGATGCCGGTGAGGACAGATTTCTCACCTTCCCACTTGGCCTTCAGCGAATCGCGCTGCTCGTTCAACTCCGACAAGTCCTTGCTCAGCACGGCCTCGCGGTCGTGGTTGTCTTCGCGGCGCATGGCTTCGCGCTCAATTTCAAGCTGCATGATGCGGCGCTGCACTTCGTCGAGCTCCTCGGGCATGGAGTTCATTTCGATGCGCAGCTTGGCGGCGGCTTCGTCCATCAGGTCGATGGCCTTGTCGGGCAGGAAGCGGTCGGTAATGTAGCGGCTGCTCAGCTCCACGGCCGCAATCACGGCGTCGTCGGTGATGCGCACGCCGTGGTGCAGCTCGTACTTCTCCTTGATGCCGCGCAGGATGCTGATGGCGTCGGGCTGGCTGGGCTCGTCCACCATTACGGCCTGGAAGCGGCGCTCTAGGGCCTTGTCCTTCTCGATGTACTTCTGGTATTCCTTGAGCGTGGTGGCGCCGATGGCGTGCAACTCGCCGCGGGCCAGGGCGGGCTTGAGCAGGTTGGCCGCGTCCATGGCGCCCTCGCCGCCCCCACCGGCCCCAATCAGGGTGTGAATCTCGTCGATGAAGAGCAGGATTTGCCCCTCCGAGTCGGTCACCTCCTTGATAACGGCCTTGAGGCGCTCTTCAAATTCGCCTTTGTACTTGGCCCCGGCCACGAGCAGGCCCAGGTCGAGGCTCATCAGGGTTTTGTCTTTCAAGTTTTCGGGCACGTCGCCGGCCACGATGCGCTGGGCCAGGCCCTCGGCAATGGCGGTTTTGCCCACGCCGGCTCGCCCAGCAGCACAGGGTTGTTCTTGGTGCGGCGCGACAGAATTTGGAGCACGCGGCGGATTTCCTCGTCGCGCCCAATCACGGGGTCCATTTTGCCCTGGCGCACCCGCTCGTTCAGGTTGACGGCGTAGCGGTTCAGGCTCTGGTACTGCTCTTCGGCGGTTTGGCTCGTGACGTTGCGGCCCCCGCGCAGCTCCTGGATAGCGGCTTTCAGGTGTTTCTCGCTGAAGCCGTTGTCTTTGAGCAGGTTCGCGGCGCTGTCTTTGCCGCCGAGGATGCCCAGCAGCAGGTGCTCGACGGAGACGAACTCGTCGCCCATCTCCTTCATTTGGGTGTTGGCGCGCTGCACGGCGTTGGCCGCGTCGTTGGCGAGGTAGGGCGAGCCACCGCTCACTTTGGGGTAGGCAGCCACAATGGCGTCGAGGCGCTGGCCGAGGTTGGCCATGTTGGCGCCCAGTTTCTTGCCCAGAAACGCCAGGGTGTTCTCGTCGTTCTGGAGCAGGGCCTTCAGCAAATGGCCCGTTTCGATGGCCTGCTGCTGGTTGGCCCCGGCAAGTTCGGTGGCCTTCTGCACGGCCTCCTGTGCCTTGATGGTGAAGTTCTTAAAGTCCATGGGTGCTAGGTTCTAGTAAGTGCTTCGGGTGAGGAAGTTCGTACGAGAAGCATAGCAAAGCAGGTGCGAGAAGGCTTTTTCGGACTTTTTGACTATAAATCAAGGCTACATGGGGCATAAATGAGACAGTTTGCCATAATTTTAGCCCTCAAGGACCTTGACACAAGACACTTTGATTCGATATTTTTAATTCTATAAACCCATGTGCCTTTTAGACAAATTAATTTCAACTGGCTCTGGACTGTTCACGAAGAGTTACCCAGATTATTCTTATGGCCTAATTAGGCACCTAGGCATAGAAAACATGCTTCAAGCCGGGCAATGGGCCGCATTTGAGAATATAATTTACTCTCTTAATAGTGAGGATTTGACCCGATTGCTGGACGGAATCTGTTTGACGGACAGATACGAGAGAGCTCTCAAAAATTATTTCTCAACTGAGAAATCTGAAGTAAAGCAACTAATATCTGGCGCACATAATCTATACCTTGCGTGGAAACTGCGGGGCGCTAATGTTGGAAATTCTTTAACTGGAAAGCAAGTTGACGGTTTTATATTTTATTTAGAGAAGTCGAGCCAAGATTTTTCGTACGATTTCAGCAGCCCAATATTGGAAGCGGAATCATGCGCCAGATTGGTGCGGGTTTACATGGGTTTCAGTGACACCGAAGCAGCTCAGTCAGCCTATTCAACCGCAATACAATTGATTCCGAATCATTTGCTGGCTCACCTCAATTACTTTAAAGTTACATCTCCCAAGTGGCTGGGTAACCTTGAAATAATGGCAAGCTTTGTAAATCAAGTTGTGGATGCCGAACTCAAAAACTTGTTACAACTGATGTACTTAGTAGAAGTATATAGCGACCTATTCTACAGCTTTTCATTAACAGCTAACTCAAAATTCCAGAAACTACATGGTCAACTCATTAAAGAGGCCTTAGCCGCTAATACAGTTCCAAGTGGCAATTCTTTACTGGCCATTTATACCTGCAACTACCTAGCTTGTCTATACCAAATACTTGGCTTTAGAAAAGAAGTATCGGCAATTAAACCCCGGCTCAAAGGCCGACGCACTATCTATCCTTGGGCTTATTTCGGTTGGGTTTAACTATTACGATTTCCATCCAACTAATGCGGCAACATCTACGCGGCGCAAGGCTCACGCTGAGTAATTGAGTATAGTTAGAGCAGTTCTCAGGTTACTGTACATGATAGCCGCAATGGTCAAACCAATTTTTCGCGTCTTGTTCGGTTATCCAGTCGGTGGCGGTTTTCATCACGT